>CALUHQ010000069.1 GCA_944320485.1 Candidatus Methanomethylophilaceae archaeon | reverse complement strand
GTGCCTGAAGGACCAGAATCCGATCAGCAGGTAGGAGCACAGTCCCATGACCTCCCAGAAGATGAACATCTCCAGGAAGTTGCTGGAGACGATGAGTCCCAGCATACCGGTCAGGAACAGGGAGACCTCGGCGTAGTACCTCGTCCTCCTGGGTCCCTGGTCGCCCATGTACCCGATGGAGTACACGAAGATCAGGGTCGAGATGAACGAGGAGAACAGCATCATCATGCAGGTGAGGCCGTCCACGTAGAACCCGAGGTTGATCGTTATGTCCCCGATGTTGAACCACTCGATGGACTGGGTCACGGGGTTGGGGTACTGGTCTCCGGTGATGTACTCGTAGGAGATCAGAGCCGCTATGATGAACGAGATGAGAGCGCCCGCTATAGCGATGTATCCGCCTTTCTGAGGGGTCTTCCTGCCGGCGAGGCCGATGATCAGGAAGCACAGCATCGGGATGAGGGGCACGAGCCATGTGTATTCTATGAACATCTTACCACCTCATGGATGTCAGCTCGGCGTCGTCGAGGTCGCTTGTCTTCCTCAGCTTGTACGCGTTGAGCAGGATGGCTATTCCGACAGCCACTTCGGCCGCCGCGACGGAGATGGTCATGACGACGAACGCCTGTCCCATCACATCGCCGTTGAAGGCTCCGAAGGCTACGAAGTTGATGTTGGCGGCGTTGAGCATCAGCTCGATGCACATCAGGACGACCAGGGCGTTGCTCTTGGTCACGACGCCGTAGGCTCCGATGACGAAGAGGATGGCTCCGAGGATCAGGAAGTACTCAATCGGTATCATCGGACTCGACCTCCTCTCTCGAAATGCACACTCCGCCGATCATTGCCCCGAACATCAGCAGGGCGAGGGGCAGAAGCACGATTCCGTACTTCTCGAACACAGTGTAGGCCAGGCTGTTCTCCACCAGTTCACCGTTCTCGTCATAGACCATGTCGGGGTCTATGTCGGGGATCTCCTGGGGAGTGTCGCTGCTGGTGTAGTCGTCCCAGTCGACCGTGGCGATTCCCACGACAAGGACGGCCAGGAGGATGACGGAGACTGTCGCGCCTATGACGACCTTCTTGCTCATTCGTCTCCCTCCTTCTTCATGATATACCTTCTTGTCAACATGATGCTGAACGCGAACAGGATGGTGATGGCTCCGACGTAGACGAGGATCTGAACCACACCTATGAACTCCGCCTCCAGGAAGAAGTACACGAACCCGACACAGAGGAACACGAGGGCCAGGTAGAAGGCGCTGTGAATGACCTCTTTCTCGGTGACGACGAACAGCGCCCCGAGGACGGCTATGGCCGCCAGTATCAGGAACGCGACGAGGTCCAGGTTGGACAGCAGGTAGTCCCCGAAGTCTCCGAGGCCTCCCCAGAACGCGTTCCACAAATCCATGAGAGCTCCCATCAGAGCACCTCCTTGATCTCAAGGGCATCCTTCGGACAGTCGTCCACGCAGTTGCTGCAGCAGATGCACTTGCCGTTGTCGATCACCGGGCGCAGGATAGGCTTGCCGGTCTTCTCGTTGACCCCTTTCTCCACCATCTCGATGGCGTTGACGGGGCAGACCTTGGCGCACTTCTTGCATCCGATGCACTTGCTGTCGATGAGCTCGGGCCTGTCCAGGTCGAACAGGGACACGCGCCTCTCGGGGTTCCCGTTCTCTATGTCAGAGGGCAGGGTGACCTCCAGCTTGACCTTCATCCCCTCGGTGGTGCCCTCGTAGTTGAGCCTCCTGGGGCCGTAGATGAGGTCGAACCTGGTGAACTCGGCCAGCTCGTACTCGGGGGTCACGGTCATGGCGTCGACGGGGCAGTACTCCGCGCAGTATCCGCACATGGCGCACCTTCCGAGATTGACCTGGGGCCTCTTCACAGTCTTCCCGTTGTCGTCCTCGGCGTCGACCAGCTTGATGCATGCGGTGGGGCACATGCGGGCGCACATGCCGCATCCGACGCACTTGTCGAAGATGAGTCCGGGGCGTCCGCGGTAGTTCTCGGGCACCCACTCCTTCTCGTAGGGGTACAGGACTGTGACGGGCCTGTGGACGACGGTCTTGGCGAAGAGCTTCAGGACTGTCCACTGGGGCTTCAGCACCCAGAGGCTCTTGGCCAGGTTCTTAGGGTACTTGTCAAGATATTTGATTGTCATCAGAACACACCTCCTACCTTGAGCAGCAGGACGATCGCCAGGTTGACGACCGAGAGGGGCATGAAGACCTTCCATCCGATGTTCAGGATCTGATCGGGCCTGACACGGGCCAGAGCGGCCCTGACGAGGATCATCAGGAAGAACACGAACCAGGTCTTCAGCAGGAACACGATCTCGGGTATGGGTCCGTCTCCGATGATGGGGAGGGTCCAACCGCCGAGGTACATGATGGTGACCATGGCGCATGCGACGTATCCTCTGAAGTAGTCGGCCAGCATGATGAGACCCCACTTCATTCCGGCGTACTCCGTCTGCCATCCCTCGACCAGCTCGGCCTCTGCCTCAGCGATGTCGAAGGGCAGACGCTCGGACTCGGCCGTGGCGCAGAAGAAGAAGGTGATGAAACCGACGATCTGCGGGATGAAGTACCAGACGTTGTCATTCTGTGCGTAGACGATGTCGCCGATGTTGAAGCTGCCAGCCAGCAGTGCGGTGGTGGCGATCATGATGAGCATCGGGACCTCGTAGGAGATCATCAGCTGCGCGGCCCTCATTCCTCCGACGAGGGAGTACTTGTTGTTCTGTGCCCATCCCGAAACCAGGATGAAGAACGGGGCCAGTGCGAAGAACGCCATGACGATGAGCAGTCCGGTGTCGTAGTTGACTACGAACCACCTTCCGGACAGGGGGATCATGCACGCCACGAGGACGGACACACCGATGACCAGGGACACGGTCCACATGTAGGTCATCCTGTCGACCTTTCCGGGGATGGTGTTCTCCTTCATGAAGGTCTTCAGACCGTCTGCGACGCACTGAAGGAATCCCTTCATTCCGATCATGGTTCCCCTTCTGTCCATCATCCTACCGAGGCACTTACGCTCCATCCACAACGATATCAGCGTGCAGACGAAGACCACGATGAAGATGATCAGCATGAAGATGATCAGCGCGAAGAGCGTGCTGGCTCCGTCGCCCATGAGCCACTCGGAAACAGGGTTCCCGGGGAAGATCAGGTTGATGAGCCAGGCGATGGTTCCGCCGATGATCTTCCACAGGCCGTAGGAGATGGCGTAGGGCAGGTTGTACTCATCCAGGAACGGATAGTACTGGTTGTCCATCAGCGAGTAGCTGTTGAACCCGATGAAGTCCAGGATGCTTGTGTATTCCACTACCACGCTCATCACCTGTCGGTCTCACCCAGGCACATGTCGATCTGGGCGAGGATGGCCGGGACATCGGCGATCCTGCATCCCTGGCACATGACCTTGGATGTGGATACGTTCGTAAAGATCGGACTGCGGACCTTGAGCCTGTAGGGCTTGTCGGTGCCGTCGGACACGAGGTACATGAGCGACTCCCCGCGGGGGTCCTCCATCCTCATGAAGTGGGTTCCGGCCGGGACCTTGGTGGGGGTCTTGATCCTGTAGGGGGCGTTCTTTCCGAGCGCCTGGATCTTCTGGACCGCCTGCCTGATGATGTCGCAGGACTGGAACATCTCCTCGATACGGATCATGTACCTGGCGTAGGAGTCTCCGGCTGTGAGCACGGGGACCTCGAAGTCGACCTTGTCGTAGTTGTCGTAGGGGTCGTCACGGCGGATGTCGAAGTCGACGCCGCATCCCCTCATGGCCGGACCGGTCATTCCGATGTTGGCGCACTGCTCGCGGGAGATGTAGCTGATCCCCTTCATCCTCGAGACGATGATGGAGCTGTCGTCCATCAGGGCGATGATGTCCCACAGGGCCTTCTCGAAGCGGTCGACGGTGCGGATGACGTCCCTCTCGAACAGCTCGGTAAGGTCGTTCCTGACTCCTCCGATACGGGGGTAGTTGGTGGTCATCCTGGCTCCGCAGAGCTTGACGTTCAGGTCGAGGAAGTACTCCCTCTCCCTCATGGCCCACAGGAAGACGGTCAGGTTACCGAGGTCGGTACCGACGGCGGCGAGCCACATGAGGTGCGAGTTGATCCTGCAGACCTCGTCGGCGACGATCCTGATGTACTTCGCCTTCTCGGGGATGTCGATGCCCAGGGCCTTCTCGACGGTCATGCAGTAGAGATGGGTGTAGGTCATGGACGCCGCGTAGCAGAGACGGTCCGCCATAGGGATGATCTTGGGGTACGTCCTGTTCTCGGTCTCCTTCTCCCACCCGCGGTGGAGGTATCCGACGATGGGGTCGGCATCCACGACGATCTCTCCATCGACCTTGATCTTGAGGGTCCAAAGTCCGTGGGAGAAGGGGTGCTGCGGACCCATGATGATCCACATCTTGTCGGTTTCCATCTTCTCTTCAATCTCTTTGACGGGAACTATCGAGTCAGTCATCACTCACTCCCCCTGAGCTTGTATGATTTCCTGAAGGGGAAGAACTCGTAGGTCTTCGGCGTCAGCAGCCTCTCCAGCCTGGGGTGGTTGTCGAAGACTATGCCGAAGAGCTCCCATGTCTCCCTCTCGTGCCAGTTGGCTCCCTCCCAGACCCCGGAGACGGACTCGACGTGGAGGTCGTCCAGGGGAAGGTCGGCGGAGAGCTCGATCATGAGGCCGTTCCAGTAGTTCGACAGGTGGTACACGACCGTCATGTGGTCGACGTAGTCCACTCCGATGACCGTCGAGCAGTGCTCGAAGGTGAGGTTGTGCTGGATGTACTTGCAGACCTCGAGGACGTTCTCCTTGGGGAGCTTGGCGTAGACCCTGCGGGGCTCCGTGCCTGTTACCTCGATGAACGGGAACTTCTCTGTGAGGAGGGTCTTGACCTCCTCCTCGGAGGGCTTCTGGTACACTGCTTCCGTGTCCATCCTCAGTCCTCCATGAAGGCTCCCCTCTTGAAGTAGCTCTCGATCTTCTTCTGGAGGAGCATGAATCCGTCGATCATCGCGTCGGGACGTGCGGGGCATCCGGGGATGTAGACATCCACAGGAACGATCTGGTCCAGTCCCTGCACGGTGTTGTAGGAGTCGTACCAGGGTCCGCCGGAGATGGCGCACTCGCCCATGGCCACGACCCACTTGGGGTTGGGTATCTGCTCGTAGAGACGCCTCAGGTCGGGACGGATCTTCTTGGAGATCCAGCCGTTGACCAGCAGGATGTCGGTCTGCCTGGGCGAGGAACGGTAGATCATACCGTAACGCTCGGCATCGTACCTGGGCGCGGAAGCCGCGGCCATCTCGAGGGCGCAGCATGCGAGACCCCAGTGCAGCGGGTGCATGGAGTTCTTCATGGCCCAAGTCCAGATGGGTCCCGTGAGCTCGTCCACAGTCTTCTTGGTTCCGGAGCTGAGGAGGTCGTTGATCATGGCATCGGACCATGACATGAACTCGTCAGCACTCATCGCAACCGCATGGGGGTAGAGGCTCATATCCATACGTAATCCTCCTTTTTCAAGGCGTAGACCACACCAAGAATCAGAATCCCGAAGAATACCAGCATCATGAGCTGCGCGTTCAGCGTGAGTCCGGAGAACGCGATCACCCAGATCATGAGGAATGTCGCAACCAGGTCGAAAACGACGAAAATCAGTGCAAAAGTGTAGTACTGGAACCTGAATTGCACATGGGCTTCCCCGATGGGTTCTGAACCGCACTCATAGGTTGTCTCCATCCACTGAGTGGGTTTCTTGGGCCGGACGAACCTAGATGCCCACCATGCCAACGGAGCGAATCCGAGAGCGATGACGCTCACTATCGCTAATGGCATGTAGTACACAATTAGTGACATTGGGTTTCG
This sequence comes from Candidatus Methanomethylophilaceae archaeon, assembly GCA_944320485.1. Classification (GTDB taxonomy): domain Archaea; phylum Thermoplasmatota; class Thermoplasmata; order Methanomassiliicoccales; family Methanomethylophilaceae; genus Methanoprimaticola. The sequence continues at coordinate 88,208 of CALUHQ010000069.1, read as the reverse complement.
GCGATGTTTTAGTAATACATAAAGGATACACACGAGGTTTTAAATAAGATGACAGTGCGGAAAGCCTTGTTTTTGACACCCTCGCCCATATTATATAAGACCCGGGATATGCACGTAGCATGACCGCCGACATAGGATTCATTGGCGCTGGTAAAATGGGCGGTGCCCTCATAGGCGGGCTCCTGTCCAAGAGGGTATTCGAAGCGGACCGCATCGTCGCTTGCACCGGCAGCGAGGAGTCCCGCAGGAGGGTCGCCGAGGAGTACGGGATCAGGACCGTCCCGGGTCCCGCGGAGGTGTGCTCCGAGTCCCGCATCATCGTCCTGGCGGTCAAGCCGAAGCAGGTCCCCGAGGTCGTCTCCGAGATGGGCGACGTCTCCGGGAAGATCCTCGTCAGTGTGGTCGCCGGACTCACCGTGGAGCAGCTGAAATCATATGTGCCAGACGTCAAGATCGTGAGGGTCATGCCCAACCATTGCTGCATGGTCCTCGAGGGTGCGATGGGGTACTGCGACGACGGCACCCTGACCGATTCCGAGAGGGATGAGGTCGCCGGGATACTCGGGTCCGTGGGCCTCGCGGTGAGCGTGAGCGAGTCCGAGATGGACATAGTCACAGGCATCGCAGGGAGCTCGCCCGCCTTCATCTACCTGGTGATCGACGCGATGGCCGACGCCGGCGTCCTCAACGGACTCAAACGCGACGCGGCGATAAGGCTGGCCGCCCAGTCCGTACTGGGGGCTGCGAAGATGGTCCTGGAGACGGGGAAGCACCCCGACATCCTCAGGGACGAGGTGTGCTCGCCCGGCGGCACCACCATAGAAGGGGTCCGCGAGCTGGAGGACAGGGGCCTGCGCGCGGCTATGATCGCAGCCGTCGACGTGACGGCGGAGAAGTCCCGCAGGATGACCCGCGGATGAACGTGCCAGGACGGCTCATCTGAACATCGACTTGAGCAGTCCCGCCACCACGCGGGGGCCGTTGGACCAGATGGAGCCCGCGTCCCAGTCCAGGTCCTTCTTGTTGCAGACAGTGGAGTTCATCATGCGCTTGCCCTCGTCCTTCGTCTCCCAGAGACGGGCCTCCCTCTCCTCGGGATCCTCGATCCTGAGGATGTCGTCGACCTTGTGCATGAGGGAGCGGGCGAACTCCGTCCTCTCCACCCTCTGGTTGTATGTGTCGTCGTCGATCCTTCCGGCGGCGTGCTCGCATCCGGCGAGCTCCACGGCCGCGTCGTACGATATCTCCGCGATATCGTCGCGCGTCATCCATTTCGTCTCGTAGGACAGGACGTGCTTCCACGACGGGTTGTCCAGGAGCACCCTGTGCTCCTCCAGCGTCCTCGCCCTGAGCGTGTATCCCCACTTCTCAGGCTCCTCGAAGACCCTGCTCCCGGGATCGACGAAGGGCGCGAAGGGCGCGTTGTAGATGAACAGGCCGTCGTCCTTCCCCACTAGGCCCCACAGCCTCTTCGATGCCCTCGCGCTGTCCATGGCGGACTCCCTGTCCTGGAACGGGAGGCCGTTCATGTAGAACAGGTCGAACCTGAAGCATCCGTTCTCGAAGGCCGCGGGGATGGTCTTCTCTATGGCCTCGTTGGTGTAGCCCTTCCCCAGGGCCAGCCTGACCTTCTCGTCGTGGGAGTCCGGGGAGAACTCTATCGACCAGCCTCCCTCGAACGACCTGTCTATCTGCTTGAAGTAATCCGGGGTGGCGCCGTTGAACAGCTCTATCACGACATGATTCTTGATGCGGCGCTCCCTGCATTCCTTGAGGAACCGCTCCGCGTAACCCATGCTCTGCTGCCTCAGGTCCCCCACGATGAACACCGGGGTGTCCAGGTAGGACTGGATGTTGTCTATGTCCCCCGCCAGCTTCTCCGGGCTGCGGAAGGCGGGCCGGTTCCTGCATACGACCCTCCCGTTGGCGAAGTGGGAGCCGCCGCACTCGGCGCAGTTTACGCTGCATCCCCTGACCGTGAACACCGACGTCAGCGGGAGCTTATCCCATCCGTACCACGGCAGCGCCCCGGATATGTCCCTGTTCCTGAGGACGCTCCTGATCATGGTGCCGTAGTCGAACATGATGTCGTCCAGGCTCTCCAGGCTGTACGTCAGGCCGTTGTCGTGGACCTTGCCGTCGGCATCCTTCCAGACCAGGTTCGGGACCTTCGACAGGTCCCCTCCCCTCTGGAGGGCCTCCATCATCATGACCGTGGGGACCTCGGTGGTGTCCCCCCTCATGACCAGGTCGATCTCGGGGCGGCGTATCAGCTCGTCGTAGAAGTACGAGGAGGTCAGCCCCCCGAACTCGACCTTCGAGTCCGGATGATGGCGCTTCACTATCTTCGCCAGCTCGATGGCGCCGTGGGCGTGGGGCATCCAGTGGAGGTCGATGGCGAACACGTCGGCGTCCAGCTTCCGGATCCTCTCCTCCACGTCGAACCTCTCGCTCTGGAGCATCTGCACGGCGATGTTGACGATGCGGGTCCTGAACCCGGCCGCCTCCAGATGTGACGAGATGGTCATGAACCCCACGGGGTACATCTCGAAGACCGGCGACGACGGTATGACGTCGCTGACCGGCCCGTAGAATATCGGCTTCTTCCTGAAGTCGTACACGCTGGGCGCGTGCAGGAATATTATGTCTGAACCCATCCTCTCACTTCCCGAAGCGCCTGTGGCGCTGCTGGAACGTCCTTATGGCCCTGAGGAAGTCTATGTGCCTGAAACCGGGCCAGTACACGTCCGTGAAGTACAGCTCCGAATAGGCCATCTGCCACAGGAGGAAGTTGGAGACCCTCACCTCCCCCGAGGTGCGCAGGACCAGGTCCGGGTCGGGGAGGCCCGTCGTCGAGACGTAGTTGGAGATCATCGACTCGTCGATGTCGTCCAGGGTTATCTTCCCCTCCAGGACGTCCGACGCGATGCCCCTGACCGCGTTCATTATGTCCTGCCTCCCGCTGTACGCGATGGCCATGTTGAGGCAGTTGTCCGTGTAGCTCCCGGTCCTCTCCAGCGCGTACTCCGCGGCCTTCACCACGTTCTCCGGGAGCATGGACATGTCCCCGATGACCTTGATGGCCACCTTCTTGGCGTGGACGTCCGGATCGTCGGCGAAGTCGTACAGGGACTGCTCCAGCAGCTCCATCAGGTACGTGACCTCGTCCTCGTCCCTGTTGAAGTTCTCGGTGGAGAACGCGTAGACCGTGATGATGTGAATGTCCAGCTCCAGGCACCAGTGGAGGACCTCCTCCAGCTTCTTCCTGCCGAGCTTGTGACCCTCCATCGGGTCGGCTCCGAGGACCTCCTCGGCGTACCTGCGGTTGCCGTCCATGATGATGGCGATGTGCTTGGGCATCTCGCCGGCGGCGACCTCCCTCTCGATCATCGACTCGTAGGTCGAGTAGGCCCTGTCTGTGATCAGGCGGGGTACTTCCATCGGATCACTCGAAATCCTCTGGGATGCCTGCGGCCTTCTCTCCCAGGTCGAAGCAGCCTATGGCGGCCACGGCACCGATCACGCCCTTCGTGCCGGTGACGCTGATGATCTGCACGCCGTTCTCCTCCGCGACCTTGACCGCGTCCTCGGTGGTGTACAGGACGGACTTGCAGCTCCAGCCGTAGTCCCTGAGCGGGGCCGGAACCTCCAGGCCCTGGAAGACTGTGATGACCGCGTCCTCTGAGTAGGACTCCTTCCTGATGAAGTCGACCGCGTACTCTATGAGCGCCGGTATCTCCTCCTCCTTGACGGCGAACGACACCGCTGTGGAGCAGCAGTTGGTGGTCTTGTTGGGGACCTTGGGGTTCAGCTGGATGATCTTGTGCTCTATGAAATGGCCTATCGGGCACTGCGTGCCCATCTTGAGCGCGGCGACCCAGGATGCGCCCTGCTCCTTGGTGTCCGTATCGTCTATGCCTATGATGACACGGACCATCTTGGGTGTGATAATGTCCACATGGGCCCTGTGGGCGCCGCCCATGGTGAAGTCGTCCGGGTACTCCGTGCGGATTACGTCCGGGCACTGGGGGATGCACGCACCTATGCCGACGGATGCCCCGGCGATGCCGTACCAGGTGGTGCGGACCTCGTCCCCCTCCACCTTCAGGGCCATCAGCCCCTGGCCGCCGACGTCCGACGACACAGGTCCGAAGTTGAGCTCCCTCTCGCCTATGATGGTGTCCATGACGAGCATGTTGGACTCCATGCGGATGGATTCGATGACGCCCTTGGTGCGGCGCCTGTTGACTATGTCCCACTCCCCGGGGCCCTTGGCCACGCACTTCTCGATGATCTGCGCCCTGCCGTGCTCCTCGTCCACCAGGGTGTAGAACCCGCGGCAGAACATGGGGCCGTACCTCTCCCTGACCTCGTCCGGTCTCAGGACCTGCACCATGCTCAGTCATCCTCCTCTTCGACGTCCCAGTCCTCCGGGTCGGCGATGTCTATGGCGTCGGCGGGGACGCTCCTGCACAGGAACACCGTCTTCGCGGCCCTGCCTATGTCCGAACCCAGCTCCATGCACACGCCGGTATCGATCACCAGGATGACCGGGTCCTCCGTCCTGACGGAGCCCGCCCTCAGCGCGTCCCTGTAGGTGAGGGACAGATGCACCATGGCGCGGTCCGCGGGGAATATGCCGGACTCGAGTATGAGCTCGGCCTCCTCGGGTGTCGCGGGGTAGAACAGCTCGTCGGGTATGTTCTCGCAGTCCAGCCTGATGTCCAGCGGGATAGTGTGCCCGTAGGTGGCCCTGATCTTCCCCCCGTGGATGACGTACCTCCCCTTCGGGTCGGTGTCCACGAGGGCCTCGATGTGCCTGGACCTGAGCCAGTTCATGCGAGGGTTGCGCTCGCGTATCTTCGCCATCACGTCCTTGAGTGAGACGTTCCCCTGCTGGTCCATCTCGAGACCGAACTTGCCGTGCCTAAGTATAGCGGCGAGGGTCCTGCCGATCTTCTCGACCTCGTAGTCGGACATGATGAACTTGCCCTCCTCGCCGCAGATCGGGCACCTCTCGCTCCTGAAATATCCGTGGTCATCGCATTCCCTTATCATCCGACCACCCTCTCGGCAGCCCTGACGGCGTTCGCCATCAGCATGCATATCGTCATCGGCCCGACGCCGCCGGGGACCGGCGTTATGTACGAGGCCTTCTCCTTGACCGCATCGAAGTCGACGTCCCCGACGAGCCTGCTCCCCTTGGGATGGGTCGGGTCCTGGATCCTGTTGGTGCCTACGTCTATCACGACCGCACCCTCCTTGACCATGTCGGCGGTGATGAACCTGGGCTTGCCGATCGCCACCACCAGTATGTCCGCGGTGGATGTGATCTCGGCCAGGTTCGGCGTCTTGGAGTGCACCACCGTCACGGTGGAGTCCGCGCCTGCCCCTCTCTGGACCATCATGGCCGCCATCGGCTTCCCGACTATGTTGCTCCTGCCGACAACCACCACATGCCTGCCGGCGGTCTCGATGCCGGACCTGACGAGCATCTGCTGGACCCCCGCGGGGGTGGCTGGCAGGAAATCCGGATCGCCTATGAGCATCCTGCCGACGTTGGACGGATGGAAGCAGTCCACATCCTTCGAGGGGTCAATGGCGTCGATCACCGCCTCCTCGTCGATGTGGTCCGGGAGCGGGAGCTGCACGAGGTACCCGTGTATCGACGGGTCGGCGTTCAGCTCCGCCACCTTCCTCAGAAGCTCCTCCTGGGTCGTCTCCTTCGGCATGACGATCGTCGTCGACCTCATACCGAGCTCCTCGCACATCTCGCCCTTCTTCCTGACGTAGACCTGCGACGCGGGGTCGTCCCCCACGAGGACCACGGCCAGCCCGGGCGTTACGCCCCTGGCCTTCAAGGCCTCGATTCTCTGTCTGAGCTCCCCGTATATCTCCTCAGAGACCTCCTTGCCGAGGATGAGCTTCGCAGTCATTTTAGCACCTGGCGCTCAATGCGTCATGCCTGTTTTATAACTATCGCGCGAAATAATGGGCGCGCACGTGCCTTTAGGAAAAGCGCTCTCCCACGTCCATCTCATGGCTCCGGATCGGTATCGGATGCATGTTTTTGGATGTCTGGCACATTATATTCTGATGTTTGATTTAACTCCAGATGTTTTATCTACCTTGAGGGCCTGATGAGAAGACAGAGAAAGAGGTAGCGACCATGATCTACAAGGACTTCAAGGGAAAGGACATATCGCTCTACGGCATGGGCGCGATGCGCCTGCCGGTGATCGACGGGGACGATGCCAGGATCGACGAGACCGCGGCCTTCAAGATGGTCGACTACGCAATGGCCCACGGGGTCAACTACTACGACACCGCATGGGGATACCACGGAGGGAACTCGGAGACGGTCATCGGGAAGGCGCTGGCGCGCTACCCCCGCGACAGGTACTATCTGGCCGACAAGTTCCCCGGATACGACCTGTCCAACATGAACAAGGTCGAAGAGATATTCGAGGAGCAGCTCAGGAAATGCAGCGTGGACCACTTCGACTTCTACCTGTTCCACAACGTGTGCGAGCTGAACATCGACGCCTACCTGGACCCCAGGTACGGCATCCACGACTACCTCATGGAGCAGAGGAGGAACGGCAGGATCTCCCATCTAGGGTTCTCCGTCCATGGTAGCTACGACGTCATGAAGCGCTTCCTCGACGCGTACGGCGACGACATGGAGTTCTGCCAGGTGCAGCTCAACTACGTGGACTGGGATTTCCAGGACGCCAAGGCCAAGATGGAGCTCCTGCGGAGCAGGGGCATCCCGTGCTGGGTCATGGAGCCGGTCCGCGGAGGGCGCCTGGCGAACCTCAGCGAGTCGGAATCCGCCGTGCTGAGGCGGATGAGGCCGGACGAGGCCCCCGTCGCCTGGGCGTTCAGGTTCCTGCAGTCCGTGCCGGAGGTGACGGTCATCCTGTCGGGTGCGTCCAGCATGGAGCAGATGAGGCAGAACATCGCCATCTGCGAGGAGGACAGGCCCCTGGACGGGAAGGAGATGGAGAACCTCCTCGCACTTGGGAGGAGCATGGTCGACGCCAAGGCCGTGCCCTGCACCGCCTGCAAGTACTGCATCAGCCACTGCCCCAAGGGCATCGACATTCCGCGCATGATCGAGCTCTACAACGAGCACGTCTTCACCGGAGGAGGGTTCATCGCACCCATGGCGCTGGCCGCCGTCCCGGAGGACAGGCAACCCTCCGCTTGCATCGGTTGCGGGAAGTGCGCGGAGGTGTGCCCGCAGAGGATCGACATCCCCGGCATCATGAAGGACTTCGTCCAGAAGCTGGGAGCCTGAGCCGATGGCCGAGATGCTGTACAGGAAGGTCGGCAGGACCGGGGACGAGGTCAGCGTCATCGGCGTCGGCACCAGCTCCAACGGGCCCGCCGGAGCTGAGGAGACGGCCAAGGCCGTGACCATGGCGCTGGACAGCAGGGTCAACTACTTCGACCTGGCCGCGGCCGACGGCCTCACCTTCGAGGCCTTCGGAAAGGCACTGAGGGGCAGGCGCGAGGAGGCCATGCTCCAGATGCACTTCGGGGCGGACTACGCCACCGGCGCATACGGCAGGGTCTACGGACTCGAGAGCATCAGGAGGTCCGTTGCCTGGCAGATGGCGAAGGTGGGCACCGACTACATCGACTACGGCTTCATACACTGCATCGATGAGCCGGAGGCGCTCGACGAGGAGTGGGGGAACGGCACGGTGGAGTACATCCAGGAACTGAAGGACGAGGGCACCGTGCGCCACATAGGGATATCGACCCACACCCCCTCGGTCGCCCAGAGGGCCCTGGACTCGGGGATAGTCGACATGGTGATGTTCAGCATCAACCCTGCCTTCGACTACAGGAAGGGGGAGTACGCCTACGGCGAGGTGGACGAGAGGGCGGACCTCTACCGCAGATGCCTCTCGGAGGGTGTGGGGATCTCCGTCATGAAGGCCTTCGGAGGCGGCCAGCTCGTCGACGCGTCCCTGTCCCCGTTCGGAAGGTCCCTGACCACCACGCAGTGCATCCAGTACGCCCTGGACAGACCCGGCGTCGTCACCGTCCTCGCCGGGATCAGGGACCGCAGGGACCTCGAGGGCGCCCTGTCGTACCTGGACTCCTCCCCCGAGGAGAGAGACTACTCCGTCATCGGGGACTTCGCCCCGCCGGACGCGGAGGGGAAGTGCATCTACTGCAACCACTGCCGGCCCTGCCCCGCCGGTCTGGACATCGGCCTGATAAACAAGTACTACGACCTTGCGAGGACGGGGGACAGGCTTGCGGCCGACCACTACGCCAACCTGGCTGTGAGGGCGGACGCATGCACCGCCTGCGGCCACTGCGACGACACCTGCCCGTTCCACGTCGGCCAGGTCGCCAGGATGGCCGAGATCCGCGGATACTTCAGCGAGTGAGCCGAGCCCTGCACAAACACCTTCAACCCCTTTCTATATAGACTCTCTAGCCGGATGTATAGTCATTCGACAGCCATCATATCGCACCTCGCCCTGAGCGTGATCGCACGAACCCGGTGATTCAGAATGCCGTCCACATACGCGCACTACAGATTCGGGAAGGAGGTCCTCGAGAGACTGGACCCAGGATTACGCTCGGCGATCGAAGGGCACAGGGAGCTGTACGACATCGGCCTGCACGGGCCGGACATCCTGTTCTACTACGACGCCCTGCACAGGAACCCCGTCAGCAGGATAGGTTTCTCCATGCACGACAGGCCGGGGAGGGAGTTCTTCGGACCCGCCCGCGAACGTCTCGCCGGTATGGCGGACCGCGCGGCGGGCGAGGCGTACCTGTACGGCTTCGTATGCCACTTCGCCCTCGACAGCAATTGCCATCCCTACATCGAGGAGCGGATCCAGGAGAGCGGCATCGCCCACACCAAGATCGAGGGCGAGTTCGACAGGATGCTCCTGGTGGAGGACGGCAAGGACCCCGTGAGGCAGGACCTGGTCCCTCACATCCATCCCACGGATGCGAACGCGGAGGTCATCGCGGCGTTCTTCCCCGATGTGACGCCCGGACAGGTCAGGGCCGCGCTGGAGGACATGCTGAGGTACAACTCCCTGCTGGTCTGCCCGGGATGGCTGAAGAGGCGCCTCATCATCAGGACGCTCAGGAAGTCAGGGAACTACGACGACATGGTCGGCCTGATTCTGAACGCCGAGGGCGACCCGCGCTGCGACGGGAGCAACGCGAGGCTCAAGGAGCTCTACGACGGCGCGGTTGGGCTGGCCGTCACGCTGATCGGCGACCTGCACGACTACCTGGACGGACGCACGGAGGAACTTCCGGCGCGCTTCGACAGGACCTTCGGCGTGGAGTGAAGGAGATGTCTCTCAAGCTGACCGGGACCGAGAGGTCCTGGGTCCTTTACGACGTGGGCAACTCCGCGTTCACGCTGATGCTGTCCACCATCATCCCGATCTACTTCAACTCCATAGCGGGGGAGGACCTGAGCTCCGTCGACTACCTGGCCTACTGGGGGTACGCGGCATCCATAGCCACGGTGCTGGTTGCGCTGATGGGACCGTTCCTCGGGGCCGTCTCCGACAGGAGGGGGATGAAGATCAGGCTGTTCTCCTGCGTCCTGGCGGTCGGCGTCATCGGTTGCGCTGTGCTCGGGTTCGTGAACGAATGGCTCGTGTTCCTGATCGTCCTCGTGATAACGAGGCTGGGATACTCCCTGAGCCTGGTGCTCTACGATTCCATGCTGGTGGACGTGTCGGCTCCGCACAGCATGCACACCGTATCAGCCCTGGGATACGCATGGGGGTACATCGGGAGCTGCGTACCGTTCGTCATCTGCCTGGTCCTGATCCTCGGCTGCGACTCCTTCGGCATCACCATGGGGACGGCAATGACGGTCTCGCTGGTCATCATCGCCGCGTGGTGGACGGTCTTCGCCGTACCCCTGCTCAGGAGGTACAGGCAGACGCACCACGTCGAGGGCAGGGAGTCCTCCCTCAACGCGTTCAGGATGCTGGCGTCCACCGTGAGGAACGCCAGGTCCGAGAAGAAGGCGTTCGTGTTCCTCATCGCGTTCTTCTTCTTCATCGACGGGGTCTACACCATCATAGAGATGGCCACGGCGTACGGCGAGGCGATCGGGCTGGACACCACCATGCTCCTGGTCGCCCTGCTGGTCACCCAGGTGGTCGCCTTCCCCTGCACGATAGCCTTCGGAAGGCTCGCCCGGGGGAGAAACGTCATCAGGCTGCTGATGGTCTGCATCCTCGCATACGCCTGCATCACGATATACGCATCCGTGATGGACAACATGACGCAGTTCTTCGTTCTGGCCATCTGCGTCGGGATGTTCCAGGGCGGCATACAGGCCATGTCCAGGTCATACTTCTCCAGGATAATCCCACCGGAGAAGTCCGGGGAGTTCTTCGGACTCATGGACATCTTCGGCAAGGGGGCCTCGTTCATGGGGACGTTCATGGTCTCGGCGATCAGCCAGGTCACCGGCAGCATGTCCCTGGGGATACTGTCCCTGGTCATCCTGTTCATCGTCGGGTTCCTGCTCCTGGTGGTCGTCTCCAGGATCCCGGAACCGGAGCGCTGCCACGACATCGGGTCGTCCGCGTGACGTCCCATCCGGACCCATCCGGACCCGAAATCAAAACCACTTTCCAACCATCCAGCACCGACATTGGGACTTCCTCAAATCTTGTGAGGTTGGGGGGGTGACCCCTTAAGTCTTGTCACGTGCGAATCGTACGGCTCCTTAAATCTTGCCAGGTGTTGCATATATGCAATTGTTATATATTATTTTATAAACTGTTAAATCCGGACATCCTTCGATGTAAATCTCGTATCGAGGAGGCCGGCGATGGATCCCAACGATTCTGACCGATGGCCACGGCTTGTTGGAAACGTTATCGAACAAGTGCTGTTGCTTCATCCTTAGATCAACGCCCTATCGCACAGGCCTCGAAACCCAGGTCCAGGATCCCCTCCAGGACCTGTCTGACACGGTCCGAGTTCCCAGAGACCCAGGCATCGTCCATGACGCCGCCCTCCCTGGTCTCGACCATGTGCCAGGTGTGCGTGGCGAGAACCAGCTCGTCCATGCCCTCGGCCATGGAGATGTAGTCCTCCGGCGCCCTGCGGCCCTCGTGCATCGGCCACAGATAGGCCGCTATGACCCTGCCGTTCCGGTCCCTCGCCTTTGGCACCGGATGCTCGGTGACACCGCCAATGCCATAGGCTTCGGAGGGTCCGCCGACCTCGGTGTAGAAAGACGAGTCGTCGCGTATGCCCAGCGACCTCACCACATCCAGGACGCGGTCGTCCGCGGACATGTACGGCGCCCTGAAGCATGTGGGTGCCGACAGACGGTCCGAGACGGCCTCGAAGCCCTTCCGTAGCACGTCCTCCACATCGGGGACGATGCCCGTCTCCCTCCCCAGGAGGTCCTCGTGGTCGTACCCGTGGAGACCGATGCAGAGGCCTGACAGCACGGAGCAATCGGTCATCTCGGCGGTGCGGCCCTCGACGAAGAACGTACCGCGTATACCGATGTCGTCCAGCAGGTCCGCCAGGACGGCCATCCCCCTCTCCGAGGAGGAGAACCGCGGTGCCGTGCCGGAACCGCGGTCGATGGACCCGGCCGCGACGCTCCCCGGGATCGGGATGTTCGCGTCGCGGTCCGCGTCCACCGTGAAGTAGAGTCTGCGCCTCATCTGACCGGCACCGACGAGACCCTCTTGATGAGCATCCCCTCGATGTCCATGGGCGGGTACTTCATCGCCGTCTCCCTGGCGCGCCTGAGCTTGGCCTCGTTGTCGGCGTAGATGGTGAACAGCTTCTCCCCCGCCTCGACCCTCTGGCCCTTCTTTAGGTAGATCATCAGGCCGGCGCCCTTGTCGTTGGGAGCGCCGGCGGCCTTGGCGATGGCCACGACGTCCTTGTTGTGGATGGAGTGGATGTACCCGGACTTGGTGGCTATGATGTCCTCGGAGTACTGCCCGGGGACGAGGTCGTCGGACTTCAGGTCGGGCCTCCCGCCCTGGGCGACGACGATCTCCATGAACTTCTTGTGGGCCTCCCCTGAGTCGAGGATCTCCCTGGCCCTGGCGGAACCGTTGGGGATGCCGGCCATCTCCAGGATGATGCCCGCGCAGTCGCACGCCTTCTCGACGACGCTGGCGGGATGCTTGTTGCCCTCCAGGATCCTGATGCACTCCCTGGCCTCCAGGTTGGGTCCGACGGCGTTCCCGACGGGCTGGTCGGCGTATGTGATGGCGCACTCCACGTGCATGTCCAGCTTCTCGCCCAGGTCCATCAGGTCGCGGGCGTAGGCCCTGGCGACCTCTATGGTCGGAACCTTCGTGCCGGACCCGGTGGGGATGTCCACCAGCAGGTGAGTGGCCCCGACGGCCACCTTCTTGCTCATGATGGACGCCAGCATCTGCGCCCTCGGGTTGATGCCGAGGGGGTGCTCGATCTTGATGACCATGTCGTCCACGGGGGCGAGGTTCATGGCGCCTCCCCATGCGAACACTCCTCCGACCTCCTCGGACACGCGTTTCAGCGAATCGGCGTCCATCTCGACGTTGCAGAACGTCTCTACGAAATCCGACGTGCCGCAGGCGCTGCTGATGGCACGGGACGAGAGCTTCGGGATCATGATCCCGGCAGCGGCGACGATGGAGACCACGATGGGCGTGATCTTGTTCCCAGGCACCCCTCCGAGGCTGTGGAAGTCGAAGACGGGCTGCCTCTCGAACTCGATGATGTCCCCTGTGTTGGCCATGGCCTTCGTGAAATCGGCGATCTCGTCGATGTCCATCCCGTTGATGTACAGGGCGGTGAGCCATGCGGATATCTCGATCTTGGAGAGCTTGTTGTTCAGGATGTCCGTGACTATGGACTCGATCTCCTCCTTGGAGAGCTTCTCCCCGTCCATCTTCCTGCGGATGGACCTGACGGAATCCGGATTCTGGCAGTAGACGACGTTGACCTCCCCGCCGTCGGTGACGCCGCACCTCTCCAGCAGGGCGGCCGGCATCATGACGGTCCCCTCCTCCACCAGGGTGTCGGAGCGGCTCACCAGAGCCACGGCGGACCTGGACCCGGTGATGCTGACGCGGTCGTTCTCCTTCACGCCGATCTCCAGGCAGTCGTTGTCGTGCAGGAGCACCGTCGGCTCCGAGGCGTCTATGTCGTAGTTCTTCACAATCAGCTTCATATCGATCCCCATTTCTCGAGTGCTGCGGCGAGCTCGGCGTGGTCCTTGGCGTACTCCTCCGCGGGTACGCCCAGGAACGCCGCGTCGACCGCCTGGCTCATCCCCATGGCACCTGCGCGGACGCCTCCGGGATGGCCGGCGACCCCTCCGCCTGCCTGTATCTGTACATTCGTGCCGGCACGCCTGACGATCTCCCCGACCAGTCCGGGATGGACCCCTCCGGAGCACACCGGCATGACCTGCTTGTACGGCACGTCGTCGCCGAGGCACGCCTCCAGGTTGCCGTCGTCGGCCTTCGCCCCGGTCATCTTGCCGACGCCGAGGGTGCCTATGTGGAGCGCGTCCCCGCCCACCATCCTGACGAGCTTGGTCAGGGGGAGCATGGCGACCCCGTGGCGGGGGTCCTTGGTGAACGCACCGTGCATCGTGCGGTGTACGTGGATCGGCACCTTGATGGACGGGTCCTCGGCGATGGCCTGGACCGCCCCGAATCCGCAGGTGATGACATCCACCATTATCTCGCGGGCGCCCCATCCCTGCACCTTCTCTGCCAGCTCCACGATCCTGTCAGGACGGGTGCTGACGTTCACGGCGTGCATCATCAGGTGGCCCTCCTCCTCGAGCCTGTCCAGGGCCTCGGCGACCTTCACGGTCCTGTCCTCGATGGGGCAGAACGCCTGGTCCACCAGGGTCTCGTCGTCCTTGGAGTTGGTCAGCCCGCCGGACCCGGCCTCGTAGACGTACTCGGCTGTCCTCTCCGGGGAGAGCCCGATCTTGGGCTTCACAATGGTTCCCACCAGGGGCTTCTCGGGGCGCCCGAGGCGCTCCCTGATCCCCTTGGCGCCGAACTTCGGGCCCTTGAACTGCTCGAGGATGCTGGGCGGGAAGGTCACGTCCTCCAGCCTGACCCCTTTGAGGGCGCCGAGGCCGAAGAGGTTGCCCGCTATGACGCTGAGGATCTGCGGGACGGATCCCACCTCTATGCTGAAGTCCTCGGCGGGGAACTCCGCCACCACGATGTCCCCGTCGATCGATGTGATCCTCGCACCGAGGGTCTCGAAGATCGAATGGTCCAAGGTGGAGATGCCGGTCCACGTCCCGGTGGACTGCTCCGCCGCTATTGCCTCGGCGGCCTTCTCGATTGGCAGGTCGGTGGTCACCCTGTAGGTGCACACCACGTTCTTGTCGGGGTCGCTTGGCTCCCCCAGATGCAGATAAGAGTAGTTCTCCATAGTCATCGCTCCTCATTCCTTGTAGAACACCGCGTCTCCGAGCTGGCGCACCATGATGCTGTAGACCGCCGTCGGCGGGACCATTCCCACCTCCGTGATGATGGCGTCTATGTACTGCGCCGGGGTGCTGTCGAACACGGGGTTGTAGATCTTCACAGAATCGGGGATCTCCCCGGGGCCCACGACCTCCGACGTCTCCCTCTCCTCAATCTCCACCATGTCTCCCGCCATGGTCATGGGGGAGAACTTGTACGTCTCCCCGCAGACGTAGAACTGGGTCCTGGCCTCATGTGCGGCCAGGGCGAGCTGGGAGGTGCCGATCTTGTTGATGACCGCGCCGTGGGACGTTATCGTGTCGGCGCCGACGAACACCTTGTCGGTGTCGTTCATCACGTAGCGCACAGCGCTGTCGATGATCAGCGTCACATCGACCCCGGCCTCGGCGAGCTGGGTCACCGTCAGGATCCCCTGCCTCCAGGGACGGGACTCGGTGGCGAACACCCTGAACTCCTTGCCCTGGCGGTGGGCCTCCTCTATCACCCCGACGGCCGCGCTGCTGTTGCAGTGGGTCATGACGGTGTCGCCGTCCTCGATCCTCTTGGCGCCTATGCGGGCGATGGTCTCAACGGCCTTCTCCGACCTCGCGCAGAAGTCTGCGGCGTTGCGTATGACGGACTCCCTCGCCTGGTCGACCGATGACGACGAGTCCACGTCCCTGATGGTGGAGTGCACGCCGTTCCACAGCGACACCGCGGTGGGGCGGGACGCGAGGATGGTGCGGACCGCTTCATCCAGGTCTGTCCTGAACCCCTCCAGGGTGTTCCCTGTGTACCCCTCGGCGAACGCCCCGATCGCCCCTGCGCCGGCACGGGCTATCCTGCCCGCGCCGCGGATGGTCATGTTGCGGATGCTCTCGGCTGTCTCGGCTACGATGTCTTGCACGAGCCTGGAATCGCTCTCGTCCGATAATAAGGAGATTGTCCGTAATCTCCATAGATTACGAAGGGGGATCTGGCCGATCGGGTTCGTCGCGGAGGACGGTCTCCCCAATCACGCGCTCCGCCTCCCCCATGCCGTACGTCAGGTAGACTGCCGCCACAAGCGCCTCGAAGGAGTCCGCGCGCATGTTCTCCTCCACGACGGCGCTGCCGTCCGGGGCGCGATGGCCCCCTCCGACCCTGAGGATGCCGTCGATGTCGGGGCCGTGGCGGAGGACCCTCTCCGAGATCATGCGGTTGGCGACCTTGTCCTGCTTGTAGTCGGTCATGTCGCCCTCGGTCAGGCCGGTGTCCCGGTACACGTGGTCGCAGACGACGAACTCCAGTATCGCGTCCCCCAGGAACTCCAGCCTCTCGTACGACTCCCCGCCGCGCTCGTTGGAGTAGCTGTCGTGGGTCAGCGCCGCGCAGAAGAGGGCCAGGCCGTCCTGCGGGACGTTCCTGAAGCGGAAGGGCGGACGTGCCAGGAACTGGCGCACATCCATCTCGAACTCGGACTCCATCGGGACCCCCACACGCTTCCCTGCCGATATACCTTGCCGACCGCCAACCTTTATATTAAGGAAGGGATAGGCGGGACCATGCAGACCTACATTGTCGAGAGGACCGACGATTCCGTCACGCTCGCGTTCAAGGACGCCAACCTCACGCTCATAACGCCGCTGATGAAGGAGCTCTACGACGACGAGGACGTGGATCTTGTCAGATACATCGACAAGCACCCGGAGCTCGAGGACCGCCGTCTCTACGTCAGGGTGAAGAAGGGCGACCCCATCGAGGCCATCAAGAAGGCGTCCGGAGCCGTCTCCGAGTACTACTCCGCCCTCAAAGAGTGATCTTTTGCATAGGAAATGCCTCACCGCGGAAGCCGACATCGGCATGAGGAACTACCTCTGCCCAGCTGACGGCACCGGTGGGCATCTCAAGACCCTCCCCGAGGACTTCGTGGTCCGCGAGATATCGGACCCGCCGAGGGAGAAGGCCAGCGGCGACTACGCCATCGCCACCGTCACCAGCCGCAACTGGGAGACCAACCGCCTGGTGAGGATAATGGCCCGCAGCATAGGCATGTCCCGCGAGAGGATCGGCTTCGCCGGGACCAAGGACAAGAGGGCGGTCACCACCCAGCTCATGTCCTTCAAATGCCCGTCGGAGGACCTCTCCAGGATCGACCTGAAGGACGTGGAGGTCTCCGGGGTCTACCGCGGCAGCAGGGCGATACAGATCGGCGACCTGGTCGGCAACGAGTTCGAGATAACCGTCAGGGACTGCACCATGGACCCCTCCCTCATACCTGAGACCGTCGCTGAGGACATCTCAGTGATAAGGGCCAACGGCGGGTTCCCCAACTACTTCGGCGTCCAGAGGTTCGGTGTGGTCAGGCCGGTCACACACCTGGTGGGCGAGAGGCTGGTCCGCGGGGACATCGAGGGGGCGGTGAGGACCTACGTCTGCTTCACCACGCCCGATGAGGACGAGACCCTGCGCGAGACCAGGAGATCCCTAGAGGGCACCGACGACTGGGGCGCCGCCGCGAAGGTCATGCCCGAGCAGATGTCCTACGAGAAGACCATGGCCCAGATGCTCGCCGGGGGCGGGAGCTGGACCGATGCCATCGACGCCCTGCCGGCGAACCTCCAGATGATGTTCGTCCACGCGTACCAGTCCTACATCTTCAACGAGATCCTGAGCCTCAGGATGGACAGGGGCCTCCCGCTCAACATGCCCGTGGTGGGCGACGTCGTCATCCCGCTGGACTCCAACAGGAACCCCCAGCACGAGAACCCCGTCATGACCACCTCCAAGAACCTGGACCTGGTTGCGAGGCAGGTCCGCGCCGGCAAGGCGTTCGTCACCGGCGCCCTCTTCGGCTCCGAGTCCGTCCTCGCGGAGGGGGAGCCCGGCGAGATAGAGAGGGAGGTCATCGAGAGGAACTCCCTGGAACCCCAGGACTTCGTGATCCCCGGACTCCCGAGATGCAGCTCCAAGGGCGGCAGGAGGGAGCTGCTGTGCCCCGTGAAGGGCATCGGCAGCGAGTTCAACGACGAGGGTTACAAGCTGAGCTTCTCCCTCCCCAAGGGCAACTACGCCACCTGCCTGATGCGCGAGTTCATGAAGTCCGAGATGAGGGACTACTGACTCACACGATCAGGCTCTGGACTATCCTGGCCTCGAAGACCCCCAGGTCGCATTCGCGCATTATGTCGTATACGCTCATGCCCTTGGGCAGGCGCATGGACTTCTCCGCCAGGACCGGGTCGGACCTCCGGCCGACGTCTATCAGCATCGCCTTATGGATGTACGAGATCACGTCCTTGGCGTCGTCGCAGTCCCTGAACCCGCCCTGGACGTAGACCCTCTCCAGGGGCAGCCTGGGCTCGCCCTCCAGATCTGTCCATCTCAGCTTCATGACGACCTCCTTGGACTTCGCCTCCATGTGGCGGAACTCCTCTGTCCCGGGGACGATCGGACCGTAGTCCTTCATCTCCGTGATGTACGCCCGCACCTGCGCGGCCATGGACGCATCCACGCCTATGGCACCCATCAGGTCCGGGTCCGTGGGGGACGACCTGGACGAGTACGCCCTGCGGAGGATCTTCTCGGCGTAGCGCTTGACGGGCTCGTCGGCGGGCTCCCTGTCCGCCCCCGCCACAAGGCTCCTCGCCTCGGCGGTGTGCTTCGTCTCCTCCAGTATCCTGACCATGCGCACGGTGCTGTCCGACCCTGGGTCGGGGCAGCGCTTGTACAGTTCGTAGGCGGCCATCACGCCGGCGTCGTCCTTCCGGGACTGGGCGATCTCGGCCTTCAGCACGATGGCGGAGACCTTCCTCGGGTCCCTCTTGAGGATGCGGTTGACCATGCCGTAGGCGGCCATGGTCTCCCTGCGGGCCAGCATCATGCGGGCCACCTTCTCGGAGAGGTCCAGACGGTCCGGGTCGCGGGTGACGGCTTTGGAATAGCTCTCGAGGGCGCGGTCCATGGAACCCGTCTTCTCCAGCACCTCGCCCCTCAGGACGTACACGTCGGCCCCGTCCATTCCCATGTTGACCGCGGAATCGAGCTCGCGGAGGGCGCCGGGGAGGTCCCCTTTCGTATAGCGGGCCTCGCCCAGGGCCATGCGGAGGACAGGCTCGTCCGGATTGCCTTCGACCGCTTCGGAGAGCATCGATATCGCGGCATCCGCTTCTCCGGATTTCACCATGATCCTGGCCTTGATGGCCAGGTAGTCGGCGTTCGATGGGTCGGCCTCGACGGCTCTGTCGGCTGCCCTGGCGGCACCTCTGACATCCCCCGCCTCCATCAGGGACACGGCCATGGCGTACTGCGCCTCGGCCTCCTCCTTGGACCTGGATCCCTGTTCCTCCGGATGTTTGGAATCCTCGGTTGTTTCCGGTTCTGATACCGGGACGTCCTGGATGACGACCGGCTCCTCAGCGGGTTCCGGCTCCGGAGCGGGTCCGGGTACCGGTTCTTCGGTCGGCTCGCCGATTGTCTCGTCGATCGGCACGGTTGTCTGTACCTGGATGGGTTCGGGCTCATTGACAGGTTCCGGCTCCGGTTCCTCGTCCCGGACCGGCATGCCCCAGTGGCCTCCCTCCAGCGTGGACTGCCTGATGGGTTCTGGCTCCGCGTGGACGACCGGTTCGGGAACCGGCTCCTGTATGGCCGGTGCCGCCGGTTCCGCGACGGGTTCCTTCTTAGGTGCCTCGACCTCTACCTTCGACCCCTTGAGCGCGGAACATTCGTCTGCGAGCGCCTGCGCCCTCTCGTCCTTGACCCCCACAGGGATCCTGGAGAAGGTGCCCAGGGCGCCCTCGTAGTCGCCCATGTCCCTCTGTATGCGCATCCTCTCGACCAGCAGGCCGACGTCGGACCTGTCCGCCGCGATGGCGATGTCCAGTATCCCGAGGGCCTCGCGGTGCTTGCCCTGCGAGACGAATATGACCGCCTTGCGCACCAGCGCGTAGCGGGTGTCCCCCGCGTCGATGGCGCGGTTGAGGGAGTCGACGGCCGCCCCGGGATCGCCCGAACGCTCCTGGACGGCGGCCTTGGATATCCAGTACTCCGGCTCGTCCGGATCCAGCGACAGTGCGCGGGAGAACGCCTCCCCGGCGGACTCCAGGTCGCCCCTGGCCTCGTCGGCCAGTCCCTTCGAGTGCCAGAGCACCGGGTCGTCGGGGTCCAGCCCCGTCGCCTCCGCGAAGGCCACGGAGGCCTTGAGGAAGTCGCCCTGGGCGTACTCGGCGTTGCCCCTGAGCCTCCTGAGTATCACGCTGCCGGGATGGTCCTTCTCGACCTCCCTGCACAGGTACACCGCCTCCCCGTATGCCCCCGCGGACACCATCGCGGAGACCGCCGCGACGGCGGTCCCCTCATCGCCTTCCAAGCGGGCGGCCCTGCGGCACAGGTCCGCCGCCCTGCTAGTATCCCCAGTGCGGGCGATCGCCTCCGCCAGCCTGATCATCGCGTCCGGGTCCCTGGGGCTCTGGTCCAGGATCTTCTTGAGGGCCTCCGCCTCGCCGGCGTGGTCGCCGCGACGGCGGCGTATCTCCGCCATCACCGACAGCGCCCCGACATCGGAGCCGTCCTTGTCCAGGATGCCCGTGCATTCCTTCTCGGCCCTCTGCTCGCGGCCCATCTCCAGGTCCACCCTGGCCCTCTGGACCCTCGGCGCGGGGTCCCCCTTGGACCTCATCACGGCCTCCTCGGCGTACATGAGCGCCGCGGGAAGGTCGCCGCGCCTCGTCATGAGCACCGACTGCATCGTGAGCGCGTCCGGGTCCCCCTGGGACGACTCCCTGAACCTCTCCAGGAGCTCGGCGGCATCCTCGTCCATGCCCATGTCCAGCAGCATGCCGACCGCCTCCTTCCACTCCTCGGTGCCGGCCCACTCGCTGTCCAGGTAGGAGCGGAGGGCGTCCATCATCTCGGACCTCTCCCCGAGGGCGGCCCTGGCCCTGACGATCCCCATCATGACGGACGGCAGGGTCTGGTCGGCCTTCGCGAACAGCTCCAGGGCCCCTGCGGGGTCCCCTCCGGACAGGCGCGCCTCCGCCGCCTCCCTGGTCACGAAGGCGGGCCTGTCGGCGGGAAGCCTGCCGAACATCATGTCCGCTGACCTCCAGTCCCTCTCGTCAACCGACATGCGTGCGGACGCCAGCAGGAACTCGGGGTCCCCGGCCCGGTACTGGGGGGACTGGACCAGCATGTCCGATGCGGCCTCACGGTTGCCCCTGCACCACTCGTAGTATATCTGGTACAGACCCTGGACCCTGCCGCTTCCAGCGGGGGACTCCGGCCTCCGTCCGGCCAGGACGTCGCTGATGTTCCGCCTCTGCGGCCATCCCCCTTCGGGGTCCACCTTCGACAGTATCTCGTAGGCCTCTGGGCAGGACGGGTCCGCACGGTACGCCCTGACGGCGGCCTCGCGGGCCCCGGCCATGTCCCCGGCCCTCTGGAGTATCCTGGCAAGGGCTATGGAACGGTGCAGGACCTCCTGAGACGGCTCCGACATGGCCAGGAGCTCCCTCGCTGTCGCCACGTCCCCGCGGTCCAGCATCACCATCGACGCCTTGACGGACGGCATGCAGTCGCGGACCCTCTCCTTGGAGACCACCGCCTTGAGCGTGTCAGGGGTGGCGTCCGCACCCAGATGCTCGATCAGCGACACCAGCAGGGCGGAACCGACCGACCCGTCGCGACCCTTTATGTCCTCCAGGACCGACTGCGGCCCGCCGTTGATGGCGGAGAAGCGCCCCAGCGGTCCGCCTCCGTTCAAACGCTTCCAGTTGCGGATCTCGAATTGGTTCTGGAAAACGGGGCGACCTGACATGGTTGGCGTATCCGCAGGAGTGTAGAAATAAGTGGTGGGGCCGGAAACGACAATTAAGATTATATACGGCCTGGGTTTAAGGGGTTTTCAGTGCAGCTGTGATCTAGCTGGTTAGGATCTGAGCCTTCCAAGCTCATTGCCCGGGTTCGAATCCCGGCGGCTGCACTCATCTTTCTTCATCCAGACATCCGATTGGTGCAACCTCCGTGTTCCGCCACACGCATTTTGCCTCCTTGCTGCCCCTGCATTGCAATTTCTGAGGTGACAGCCTCGGGTCGTCTCCGGTGTGCGATGACCGAGCGGTCTGCCTGTTTACACGGACCCGCCACCGTCACCGCATACGTCAATGACTTTGTGTTGGAGTCAACTCCAATATTATAAATAAACCGTATCCTATTCACACACAACCAACAGTGGTCCGACATCGGATCTCGATGGTCGACGATTCAGGAGAGACGGAAATGAGCGGAAAAGCACTGATCGCATATTTCTCAGCCAGCGGCACCACCGCAAGGGTGGCCAGGAACATGGCCGACGCCACAGGGGCCGACCTCTTCGAGATCCGCCCTGCGCAGCCGTACACCGAGGCCGACCTGGATTGGACGAACAAGAGGAGCAGGAGCACCGTCGAAATGAACGACAAGGCCTGCCGTCCCGCCATAGCCGGACCGGTCCCGGACATGTCCCAATACGACACGATCCTCATCGGCTTCCCCGTCTGGTGGTACGTGGAGCCCCGCATCGTCGACACGTTCCTGGACGCCTGCGACCTGTCGGGCAAGACGGTCATCCCCTTCGCCACATCCGGCGGGAGCGGCATCGACAAGGCCGAGAGCAACCTCAGGTCCAACTACCCCCAGGCCAACTGGGGCAATGGCAGGCTACTCAACGGCGGCGACGCGGCGGAATGGGCCAAGGGCATCATCGGATGACCGCATGGTCCGAAGGGCACCTGATCGGGGCACTACCCGTCACGGACGTTCCCGATCACCCCCATCCAGGTCTACCGAAGGCGAATGAGTAACCAAGGTCTGGATAGAACCGGATGTCGGGATGCGTTGACATCGAAAAGATTCGACCTCCGCGCTTCACCGATTCTCCTCCGCACGATGGACGCTCTGCGAACTCCACGGCAACTATCTTACCAGCTGAGGGGACAGATGTTGGAAAAGGCCCGAGACCCCGTCAGAGGGGCCCGGGCTAAGGTGGGACCGAGGTCCCGTTCGGAATCACTTCCTGCGGTATGTGGATGCCAGCACTATCGCCAGTATGGCCGCGACCACCGCTGCCGCGGCGCAGGCGGCGATGGATGCCGTGCTGTCGGAACCGTCGTCCTCGTAGACGATGGTCGGCGGCAGGGGGACGTAGTCATCGTCGTCACCGGGATACGGGTTGAAAGACGGATGATCAGATCCATCGTCAGTGCCTGTTTTCTCCTTAAGAAGGAACACGAACGGACTGGTGCTGGAGACTGTGATTGCAAGTCCTTCCGAGGTTGGCTCGGTTTTCGGGAACTCGTATCCGCCTCCATCGAGAAGATGAATAGTGATGAAATCATAGTCAGCATAATTCTGCGACGTCAGATTCCATCCATACGCATCAAACACAGAGTATGGGAGGATGAACGTGGTCTCATCAGAATCGAGTAAGAACAAGGAGACGCTCGTACCGTCATTCAGCCAATCCTCCGGGATACTCATGGCAGCATTGCTCAGGCTCTCATCGTATGCCATCAGGTCCTCATCAGATGCAGGTTCGAACTTGACACCGTCCACAACGGGAACGGTTGCCACAGTAATCAATGTGCTCTTCGAGACCTCGTCGCCATAACCGAGTGTGACTGTAACGGTCAGAGCGGTTTTACCGGCTTTAATGAAAGTGATCACGCCCTCGTTGGACACGGTTGCGATCTCAGCGTTCTCTACAGACCAGACAGCATCGAAATCCGTTAGGGCCTGTGCTACATACGTGTAAACATTCACTCCGTCCACGTATCCAGATATGTTCGTACTGGACAGAACAAGGACATCATCCTTCACAGTAAGCACTGCTGTCACTGTGATGTTTGCGGTGACAGGCGCGGACGAGTCCCACTGCACCCCGTCGACGGTCCATGTGATGTCATAGCCAGGATTGATTGCAGGGATGTCCGTAGTCTGGACAGTCTCACCACTGATGACTTTCACGGAGGTCTTTGTTCCCTTGACGTCGAATGTAACTGTGTAGGCGGTCTGTACATCCCAGGTTCCGTCCTCGTTCTGTTCGAGCTTGGAATCAGAAGATATCAAACTCTCATCGATAGAACTGAAGGACCCGCCAGTGACGAATCCCTTAGTGACTTCTGATTCCACTGTAACAATTGCGGGATAAGCATTGTTGTTCTCATCCTTCCCGATTGAAGTGAACGAACCGCCTGAGATCGAGAAATCGAACTCAGGGGCTGCGTTACCATCAGCGTTGACCTGGGCAAAGGCCACGGGTCCGCTGAAGCTTCCTCCGGCAATCTCCACGCTGAGAGTATCTATGCCCGAGTAGGGCGAGATGGCAACCGCCGCACCCGCTACTGTATTTCCACCTCCAGAGGGTGTTTCACCTACATTGTACGATTCCGCATTGGATGTGATCGACGTCTTGTCCCCTGAGATGGAAAGGCTTCCCTTACGGATTTCCACCCCTGTGGTTCCAGTGATCTCGGAATCCACAATCTCCAGGGTGCCCTCTGCGGGGAAATAGATGCCGACTCCGTTGGCATCCTTGCATTCGATCTTGCTGGAAATTACCTTCACATCGATGTTCGTACAGGTCCCGTTGCTGTAGATGCCGAAATCGTACTCAGATGTGAGTGTGACGTTTTCGAGAGTCAAATCAATGTTATCGTTCGGGATGTTCTCCCCAACACCGCTAGAGGACATTCCGGGGAATGCGCCGTAGGCATTGGTGGAAATTGTTCCGTTGGTGACAGTCAGAGATGTATCATCAGATGTTATCTGAATGGCTGCCTTGACGTTGTTTTTCTCATTTTTAGTATCTATGGTGATTGTGTATGTCACGGTGTGTCCGCCGAGATCCAACTCGTATGATCCTGGTGAGTTGAGTGCTATGTTTCCGACATAATCGCCGAGCAACTCTGCCTTATTATCATCACTGGCCTTCATCGCAGCTGCGGCGGTACCGTAGATGTAGTCCACTCCACCTGTTGTGGATTTGAAGACACCGTTGTCGATCATGGACACAGCAGCATCCGTGTGAATGAGACGGGCAGACGTTCCGAGTTCGATAAGTCCGGAGTTGTCCGTGGATGTGAACTCGATGTTGTCTCCTATCTCCACATCCAGATACTTGGTGGAATCCCCACTTTTTGTGTACAATGGAGTCTTGGAGGTGATGGTGGATTTGGAAGTCCCGTTGTTCACAAGAGAGACACTACCCTTGACGTACTCCGTTCCATAATCGGGTCCGATCTCTATGCCGTAGTCGTCATCTGCCCCGGTTGCACTGACATTATATCCGTTGAGATCGATGGTTCCATCGTATATCTTCACAATCAGAGTGTCATCGAAATCATCCAGGAGTACGAGTGTATCTCCGTTGGTGACGGCCGATGCCGCACTATCTATTGTTGAGAGGAGGGGTTCGGATAGTCCCGGACGGACGATCTTGGCCGCAGCATCGGTTTCGGTCATCCTGTCTATGTAGTATTGATTGGAGGTTGAGGACTCACGGAGAACGAATCCCTGGGGAATGTATTTTCCGGATACTTCGCTTGTGAATATCCCGTTCGATGTGAATGTGGATTCTGAACCGAATGCACTGGTAACGCTTCCGACAGTACCATAATAGAAATGCACCGTTCCTTCGGCAGGTCTGATGCTTTCGATAGTGGGGCCACTGGTGGATTCAGAAGTTCCAATGTTCAGCACGGCTTTGCTGTTGACGAAGTAGATCTTGCCAACCGTTCCACCGGATATGTTGGCGGTTCCAGACAGATAGATGGCATTGGAACTTCCATCCTCAATCGTCCCCCCGGTCATATCGAGAGTGGCAGAAGCACCTATCTTAAGAGAGTAGCTGCTGGTTCCCACAATCTTCCCACTCTGGAGATTAAGGTCTCCATCGACGGTCAGGAAATAGTTCTTGGATCCCGAAAGGTACCCTGTCTCCGTGGACGTACCGTCTTCAGGTTCGTCCTTAACTGTGAGCTTGGCATTCTCTGCTATGGTGAAGAGAACATTCTCGAAGGATATGTTGTGTCCGTTGAGATTGATGGTGTATTCTCCATCCTCGAGAGTTAAGGCAGAACTCTGTTCTATGTTATCCAGAAGAATGATAGTCTTCCCCTTTCCAGCCAAAATGGCTGTTTCGATCGATGCGAAATTCATATTATCGATCTTTGCAACCGAATCCGTCTCAGAACTCGTTGGATAATACGAACCGTCAATCTGTTCTAGCTTGAAATCGGTAGGCATATAGGATGTCGCACTGTTGTCTGCGAAGGATCCACCTCTGATATGACTGTCTGTCATATCACTGTAGTTCTCGAACTTGACCGCACTGTCGGTACCGGAGAACGTTCCGCCTGTGACGTCAATCTTTATGCCGCTGAGCGAGGGTGAGGGATTGCCCTGTGGGTTATTCTGATACAGTGAATGCACTCCATCGTAGGTTCCTCCGGAGATGCTCACATTGATGTTCTGCTGAGTCGTATGCTGAACAATGGCAACAGCCACTCCACTGGTAGTGCTCCCGTTGCCGTTGGGCTCGCATTTGAATTCACCTGTAGCTTTGATTATGGGGTTACCTGTGATCGTGAGATTGCCGGAACGCATCTCGATTCCGGTTTCCCCTGTGATTGTGGGACTGCCCACTATCAAAAGGTCTCCGTTCTGTGGATGATATATTGCCTGTGAATCACTTGTTATGGTTCCTCCGTTGATAGTAATGGATGTGTTGTGATAGGTGCCATTACCCGCGATGGCAAAAGCCCCGGTGTCGATGGTAACGCCGTTGTTAACAACGAGCGTTGTCACATCTTCGGTTCCATTTCCTTTGATCGCTATTCCGACGACACCATAATCCGTATCATGATCCGGAATCATTTCGGTCACTGTAGAACCACTGTTAAGAGTGAGAGTAGCTCCATCATTTACACGAACGGCGTAGTTGTAACCGTCTCCGTCAGAACCGTAACTCTTGATGGTGACATCCGATAGAGTAAGTTTGGATCCTACACCATGGACTTCCACGGCGGTCTTATTAGCAACCCCCGATGCACTTCCACGATCATCAATAATCGTTCCGTTTCTGATATATGCTGGAGAGGAAGTACCTGAATAGCTAATCTGAATTCCCAACTCAGAATCACTGTCTCCTTCCACTATCGTCAGAGTATGACCATTCAAATTCAAGGTCATCCTGACATTGATAGATACAGGAGAGGTGGTGACATCCTCATTCAAATAAATGATGTCGTTCTTTTTTACACCTGCTATTGCTTTCTCAAATGTCTCAAAAGGAGCGTCTTCGCTTCCTGAATTTGTATCGCTAGCTCCAGAACCGCCAACATAGTATGAGGTGGCTTCAGAATCATTCGATACTAGTACCACACATCCAAACACGACGACAATCACTGCTACTATTGCCGCCATCTTAGTCAGATTGTTCATTTTCCCTCCATACGGAGGACGGGAGGGAAAGACCGAAAAGAGCCTGAATCCCCCCCCCCCGTGACATACTTTAGTGTCTTAAGTGCATAATGGATGATGTCCTATTAAACATGCCTGAGACAAACCACCCAGACAACGATTGATTGGTTTGAATCAGAAATAACCCTGATCTCTACAGTCAAGCTCCGCAACACATCTTCCTTCGAACCCCCTCAAAATATTACTATAGGAATATTTCTGGGACCAACAATTATCTACCAGGAATAGCAGTGCACGTTGTTCAAATCGATACGGGAGCGAGGGAACTTGACCAAGACTTACGATGAGATCAATGAGAGGATCCGTTCCGGCAAGGCCGTCGTCCTGACAGCGGAGGAGGTCGTGGACCTCGTCAGGAGGAAAGGGGCCGAAAAGGCGGCCGAGGAGGTCGACGTTGTCACCACAGGAACCTTCGGAGCCATGTGCTCGTCGGGGGCCTTCCTCAACTTCGGGCACGCCGACCCGCCGATAAGGATGACGGGAATCAGGCTCAACAACGTCGAGGCCTACGGCGGGCTCGCCGCCGTGGACACCTACATCGGTGCGACGTCCCTCATCGACCCGCCCGGCACCGGATACGGCGGGGCGCACGTCATCGAGGACCTCATCGCCGGCAAGAAGGTCCGCCTCCAGGCATGGGGCCCGGGCACGGACTGCTACGTCAGAAAGAGCATAGACACCTACATCTCGCTGGACGACATCAACGAGGCGTACCTGTACAACCCCCGCAACATGTACCAGAACTACAGCGTCGCCACCAACACGTCCAACAGGACCCTGTACACGTACATGGGCAAGCTCCTCCCCAACATGAAGAACGCCACCTACAGCTCGGCCGGGGCCCTGTCCCCGCTGATGAACGACCCCCACCTGGACACCATCGGCATCGGCACCAGGATCTTCCTGGCCGGCGGCGAGGGCTACGTCGCATGGCAGGGGACCCAGTTCAACACCACGTCCGAGGAGGTCAACGGAATCCCCGTGAAGGGCTCCAGGACGCTGGCCGTCATCGGCGACATGAAGCAGATGGACGCCAAGTACGTCAGGGGACTGGACATCACCGGCTACGGCATATCCCTGGCCATCGGCATAGGCGTCCCGATACCCGTCCTGAACGCCGACGTCATGAGGAGGTGCGCCATATCCGACGAGGAGATCTACGCGGAGATGGTCGACTACAGCCTCCCGTCCAACAGGCAGTGCATGCAGCGCTACACCTACGCGGACCTCCGCTCCGGCAGCATCGAGTACCAGGGCAGGAAGATCAGGACATCGTCCATGTCGTCGCTGGCCGGGGCCAGGAAGGTGGCCGATCAGCTCAAGGACTGGATCGAGCACGGCGAGTTCCTGCTGAACCAGCCCTGCATACCGCTGCCCAGAGAGGGCAGGGTCAAACCGCTTCTCGAGAGGGGGATGTGAGATGGTCGAGAAGAAGTTCAGGATAGATTTCGACGAGAGCAACGTCCTCGAGTCGGTCACCTATACCCTGGTGTCCGAGTTCAACCTCAAGCCCAACGTCCTGAGGGCCGACATCGGCGGGGACGGCCACGGGTTCATGCTCCTCAGCCTCGTCGGCGACAAGGACGACATGATCAGGGGGATCGCCCGCATCCGCGAGATCGGGTTCAAGGTCAGGGAGCTCAGCGGCCACATCTTCCACGACTACGAGAGGTGCTGGAGCTGCGGTGCGTGTGTATCCCTATGCCCCACCAGGTCCATCTACCACCAGCCGGACACGATGGAGGTCAAGCTCAACACCACCACCTGCATCGCCTGCGGGGCCTGCATCAACGCCTGTTCGGTGAAGGCGATCCAGCTCGAGCTATGAGGTTCAACCTCTCTTACAGGGAGAGCATCCTCACCGTCGTGTGCGACGACGGCCTCCGGGACGCGGCGTTCGACGCGCTCATGGAGGCGCGCTACTCGATAGAGTCGAGGATCTCGGAGGACCCGTTCTTCGGCATCACCTACGACCCGTACCCCGCGTCCCCCGGTGACGAGGACCTTGTGAGGCGCATGTGCGATGCGTCCGTCGTCGCCGGCGTCGGGCCGATGGCGGGGGTGGCCGGCGCGGTTGCCGTCCACATAGCTGAGAGACTTGTGGAACTGGGATCGTCCCATGCGGTCGTGGAGAACGGCGGCGACATAGCGTTCCTCTCGCCCGAGCCCAGGCTGGTCGGGGTCTATGCGGATCACCCGGTGTTCAGGGACCTGGCGTTCTCGGTATCGTCCGACTCCATCACCGGGATCTGCTCCTCGTCCCGCACCGTGGGGCCCTCGGTGTCCCTCGGCGCCAGCAGCATCAGCACCGTGTTCTCGGACGACGTCATCCTGGCAGACTGCTGCGCCACCGCCCTGGGGAACCTGGTGAAAGACGAGGCATCCATGGGAAGGGCCGTGGAGGACATAGGCTCGAGGCCCGGTGTCAAGGGGTGCGTGGCGTGCTGCGGCGACAAGGTCGCCATGTTCGGCGACGTGCCGGAGATGGTCCCGGCGGACTGCGGGGACCTGTGCCCGCACGAACCCATCTGAGGATCGAACGCATCACGGCGTCCTTCCAACGATGCCGCGGACCGGTTCGGACAGGTCATCCGGGGAGGAACCGTTGTCGATGACCTCCCATCCCTCGGACAGACGGAGCATCCTCGCCCTCACGGCGGACAGTCTCTCCACCGTCTCGAAAACCTCCAGGTCCTCCCCGCGGTCGAAGATGCGCCCCATCGCAATCTGCGGATCGACGTCCACCAGGACCTTCGTGTCCGGCATGGGCAGGATACGGGAGATCGCCCCGTAGGCGCGGTCGCACATCCTGTCCGGAAGGTAGGCGACGGCCATGATGTACCTCACGAAGATCACGTCGTCGTATCCCCTGCCCTTCCGCCCGCGCATCACGCGCAGCGAATGCAGGACGTCCGCCACGTACAGGATGGTGGACATGATGACGTCGAGCCTGCCGTCCCCTCTGAGGAAGCGCAGCTCCATCCGTCCCACCATGGTGTCGCGGTTCGGATGCGCTATGACCAGCACCGACCTCCCCCTGGCCTCCAGCTCCCCCTTCAGGATGCCGGCGACGGTGCTCTTGCCGGACCCGTCCATCCCGTCGACCACGTACCACGCCATGGTATCAGAGCCCCAGCAGGACCATGGCCGATGACACGACCAGCGGTGTCACGATGTTGTCGTACTGTCCGGGGCAGATCGCCTCCAGGATGGTCGCCAGCGCGCCCGCGATGACTGAGACCGCCCAGACCGGGACGATGGCCACGCTGTCGCCGGACGGGTAGTAGCCGGAAGAGGTGAGCCAGCCGTAGAACAGGATTATCACTGCGGACATGACAGCCGTGGCTGCGAAGACCCCCACGGACCCCTCGACCGACTTGCCGTTGGACGCCCTGTGCGCCCCGTACCTCTTGCCGATGACGCTCCCCATGCCGTCCCCGAACGTCATGGCCACCACCCCTATGGTGGCCGCGGTCCAGTGGTCCCAGAGGAACGCGACCAGTATCGTGATGGTCACCGCGTACAGGAACAGCCCGGTCCTGTGGCCCCTGTTGTTGGCCAGGTCCCCCAGCTTGGAGTTCGAGATGGCGTTGTCCCTGAACATCGCCACGAACAGTATCACCGCGAACGGGACCGTGAAGAACACCAGCATTATCCAGTTCTCGGAGAACATCCACCACACGAACACGAAGAGTCCGACGCCTATGTGGACCACCTTGCGTACATCCCTCTGCGAACCCCTGCGCTCCATCGCGAGGGCGACGAGCAGGGACGATGCGATGATGGCGTAGACAAGTGCCAGACCGATGTAGTCCTGTGTTAGCAATGGCTCCCTGCGACGCTATGGACGTGACGCACAAAAAACCATCTGGCCGGAATCGAACAATCAAATACCTGCAGAATCATGGCACCGCGTGAACAAGTACCTCCAGCTATTCAGGACGGGCAACGCCGTAATGGGCATCGTCGGCGTCACCGTGGCGTCGTTCATGGCCGCAGGGACAGACATGGTCGACCAGTGGCTCAACCTCCTGATATCCGCCGTGGTGGTCTTCATGTTCATTTGCGGGGGCAACTCCCTCAACGACTACATCGACTTCGAGATCGACAAGACCGCTCATCCCGAACGCCCCATACCGTCCGGCAGGATGGAGAGGAGGACGGCACTGCACGTCGCCCTGCTGATGCTGGGCGGGTCCGTGGTGGTGTCGTTCCTGACCGTCGACCTGGAGTGCATCGCGGTTGTCGTGGTGGCATGCGTGCTGATGGTCGCCTACGAGGTGGCCCTCAAGCAGAGGGGCTTCGTCGGGAACGTGACCATCGCCGTCCTCACGGGGATGATGTTCCTGCTCGGAGGGGCGGTCGTCGGCGACATGGCCGACAACGTCGTGATCGCGCTGATGGCCATGCTGGTGTCCGTCGGCAGGGAGATCTCCAAGGACATCGAGGACATGGACTCCGACGAGGGGAGGCTCACCCTCCCGATGAGAATCGGCACCAGGAACGCTGCCGCGCTGGCCTGCGTGTTCTTCGTCGCCGGCCCTGTGCTCAGCGTCGCCCCGATGGTCTGGAACAGCTACGGCCCCCTCTACTACACAGTCGTGGCCGCCGATGCCGTGTTCCTGTACTGCGCGGCCGTGGTGTTCAAGGACCCCCACAGGGCCCAGAAGTACGCCAAGCTGGCCATGGTCATCGCGCTCGTGTCGTTCATACTAGGGGTCTTCCGGTTCTGAGCACCGGACCGACCGCCATGGAGTCCGTTCTGCGGAGGAGCCCACATGATCCTGGAAGCCGGCAACTACGACCTCGACACCTCGGAACCCACCGTCCTCATGCACGAGACCGACTGCGAAGTCCTCGGGGTCTCCGAGGGCGACCGTGTCAGGGTTTCCGGCAAGGGGTCGGCTGTCGCCATAGTGTCCGTCTCAGACACATTGGTCGTCCCCGGGAGGATCCTCCTGCCGCATTCCGTCCAGGAGGCCGCGTCGGCTTCCCCGGGAGATCCCGTGGAGGTGGCGATATCCCACAGCCCGGACTCCGTGAGGAGCATCCGCGACAAGATGGAGGGCAGGCACCTCGACGCCGAGGAGATCTCGCAGCTGGTGGACGACGTCGTCTCCGGCAGACTGTCCAGGATCGAGATAGCCGCCTGGCTCACAGCCCTCTACATCAGAGGCATGGACATCGACGAGATAGCGGCCTACGCCAGGTCCATGGCGGAGACCGGCGACAGGATATCCTTCGACGACGTCCGCGTGTTCGACTTCCACAGCTTCGGGGGCGTCCCGGGGAACAAGATAACCCCCATCGTCGTGTCGATAGCCGCCGAGGCGGGCCTGACCATACCGAAGCTGTCTTCCCGCGCCATCAGCAGCGCCTGCGGCACCGCAGACTTCGTGGAGACGTTCTGCGACGTGGACCTGGACTCGGACGACGTGAGGCGCATAGCCTCCGATGTGGGAGGCGTGTTCTCGTGGACGGGTGCCACCGACCTGGGTCCTGCCGGGGACGTCTTCATCACAGTCCAGCGCCCGCTGGGCATCGACCCCAGGCCCCAGCTCCTGGCATCCATAATGAGCAAGAAGGTTGCGGCGGGCGCCACCGACCTGGTCATGGACATCCCCCTCGGGTCGGAGACGAAGGTCAGGACCATCGAGGAGGCCAGGTCGTACGCCAGGGACCTCGTCGAACTGGGCCACACGCTGGGCATCAGGGTGGAGTGCATCGTCACGTACGCGGAGCAGCCGCTAGGGAGGGCCGTCGGACCGGTACTCGAGGCCAGGGAGTGCATGCGCGTCCTGGAGGGCGACCCCGGATATGCGGACGTGGCCGACAAGGCGTGCATCTGCGCCGGGGCGCTCCTGGACCTGGCCGGTTCCCGCGACGGGGCGGCGGAGGCCAGGCGCATACTGGAGTCCGGCAGGGCCCGCTCCAGGTTCGCCGCAATCGTCGCGGCACAGGGAGGGGACCCGTGCGTCCGCTCGGAGGATATGGTGCCCGGCATGTACACGGCCGAGGTCGTAGCGGACCGTCCCGGGTTCGTGAGGCGTATCTCCAACAGCGCGGTCGTCTCGGTGGCCAAGGCCGCC
Source organism: Candidatus Methanomethylophilaceae archaeon (assembly GCA_944320485.1). Classification (GTDB taxonomy): domain Archaea; phylum Thermoplasmatota; class Thermoplasmata; order Methanomassiliicoccales; family Methanomethylophilaceae; genus Methanoprimaticola. The sequence goes on along the minus strand of CALUHQ010000069.1, from coordinate 55,144 downwards.
GGGGCGCCGGGTGACAAGGGCGCAGGAGTACTTGTCGAGAGGAAGGTAGGTTCCAAGGTGTCCGAGGGCGACGTCCTCATGAGGATTCACGCGGAGCGCGAGGACAAGCTGGCCCATGCACTGGAGATCGCTGAGGAGTACGAACCGATCGTGGTCGAGGGCATGATCATCTCCCATGTCGGGCCCGGCCAGTGAACCGCCTATCGGTTTAACCTATCCTAACAGCGTTAATTCTTTATCCGCTCCGATACCTCCGGACATCATGCTCGGGAGGAAGATCAAGATCGACAAGGAGAGATGCGACGGCTGCGGCCTATGCGTGGAGGCGTGCCACGAAGGAGCCATCGCACTGGTGGACGGGAAGGCCGAGCTCGTGAGGGAGGATTTCTGCGACGGCCTGGGCGACTGCCTGCCGGCGTGTCCCCATGGCGCGATATCGTTCCTCGAACGGACCCCCGTCGCGGACGACATGGGCGTCCTCCAGGTCTCGGGACCGTCGGAGTGCCTCATGGCGGAGCCGGGATACCAGTGGCCGATCCAGATCGCCCTCGTACCCACCGTCTCCCCCCACTTCAGCGGCAGGATCGTGGTGGCAGCGGACTGCACGGCGTTCGCCATCCAGGGCTTCAGGGAGAGGTTCGTCGGCAAAGACGCAGTGCTCATCGGATGCCCCAAGCTCGACGACCGCCAGAGGTTCGACAAGCTGGCGGCGATATTCGCGGGGAACCCCGTCACCGAGGTGAAGGTCGTCAGGATGGAGGTCCCCTGCTGCAGGGCGATCGCCAACCTCGTGAGGGCCGCCGTGGAGAAGTCTGGGAAGGACATCCCGGTGTCCGAGATCGTGATATCCCGCAGCGGGTCCGTGATAGTATGATACTAATACGGAACCGCGAATCGCTCTGACGTGCCGAACCATCGGCGGAGGCGAGAAGGAATGGGAATCAACATCGGGATCTGCGAGACCGAGGCGCCCAGCGCGCCCTGCAGGGAGCTCCGCGGGAACATCGTGAAGGTGCACCTGGACGACATGTCCGGATTCGAGGACTACGTGGAGCGCGACGTGAAGGTCAGCCTCGAAGAGGCCAAGGAGGCCGTCGGGGACTGGGAGGCGTTCATCAAACGCAACAGGATCAACCCCGAGACCGACGCGGTGTACATGGACAAGGTCAAGAAGGACGAGGACAGGAAGGTCCTCGAGCCGCTGGCCGTCAGCGAGGCAACCGGCTGGATAGTGTTGGAGGGCCTCCCGGACAACATCAGGGAAGCCGTCCTCGCGAAAGCCGGCGATGACGACAGGCTCACCGGATGGGACATGCTGTCCTTCGACGAGATGAACGAGATGTGCGCCAACTGCCCCCTGTCCTGGGACAAGGGCCGCGGGTGCATCGGGGCCTTCGGGCCCGACAACAGCCTCCTGCCCGAGATAGCCGGAAGGCACGGATGCCCCATCGTCGCATCCGTCCCTGAATCCGCGAAAACCGGTAAGAGGTTCACGCCTCAGGATGCGGAGGAGCTGCTCAGGGAGGTCGAGGTCCTCAGGGAGGCTCTCCCCGAGGAGGGCAAGATGATGGTCAGACGCTACTCCGGCCCCGTGGACCGCATGGAGGCCGTGGCCAGGATCTCGGTCTCCGAGGGCTGCGGGTTCTTCTTCTTCTGAGATCAACCAGCCTCCGACCCCGTCGGAGGCCCATTCGTTTTCCATCATCAGACATACGGATTCCGAGGATTCCATCGGCCATGCTACGAATTCCGTAGCCATTCCACGTTATGCGATGAACGAACTGATTCCTTTAAATACTTCCAACGCGTACTTTCCCTCAAGGAGGCAAGTAGAGATCAGTAAACGGAAAGTAACTTGGATCTGCGGCGAGAACGACTCGAGTTCAAGCGTCTCGAAGAAAGACTGGTCGATTGACGCTTATCTCCCGTTGGCGCTCTGAGCAAGGTCGTTCGCAAGACTCGACTGATGACCGCGACAAACGCCATTATCCCTCCGGGGAATGTTCTGCTGGGGCAGTGTCATCGGACCTGCCCTGTTCCGGGTTGTCTTATCATCCTCCTTCCCGTCACGTTCCGACGGACCCCTACCTTTATATCCGGAAACCCTACCGCCAGGCATGAAAGAACTGAAGGACTATGTCACCGAGATCCCCAACTTCCCCAAGAAAGGGATCCTCTTCAGGGACATAACGACCATCCTCAGCGACAGCGAAGGCTTCCGCATGGCGATAGACGGCCTCATCGACCTCGTGAAGGACAAGGACTTCGACCTCGTCCTCGGGACCGAGTCCAGGGGCTTCATCTTCGGGGCCCCCGTAGCCTACGCGCTCGGGAAGGGATTCATCCTCGTGCGCAAGAAGGGCAAGCTCCCCCGCGAGACCATCACTGAGTCGTACGACCTCGAGTACGGCCAGGCCGAGATCGAGATCCACACCGACTCCATCAGGCCCGGACAGAAGGTAGTCCTCATCGACGACCTCATCGCCACCGGAGGCACCGCCGCGGCCGCCGTCAGGCTCGTCGAGAGGCTCGGAGGCGAGGTCGTCAAGGCAGCCTTCGTCATGGAGCTGGCCGGCCTCGAGGGACGCGAGAAGCTCAAGGGACTCGACGTGGAGGCCCTGCTCGTCTACGAGGGCGCCTGAACCATCCATCGGAGGGGCGATCCCCTCCCCTTTCCCGTTTTCTCGAAGCAGAATGCTCAGACTATAAGTAGCACCGCCGATGCTGGACGGCCCGTGACTAGCATGGAAGAAGATTGCGGATCCATGATTATGAGGATCGATCGCATCCTCATGAGGCATCTGGAGGAGTCCCTGGAGGACTTCGACCTCACCCCCTCGCAGATCAGGTTCGTGATGTACATGGGCCGGTGCGGGGACCGCCCCGTGTCCATGAAGGAGATAGAGGAGCGCTTCGACGTCGCACAGCCCACCGTCGCTGGGGTCTTGAAGAAGCTGGAGCGCAGGGGATTCGTCGAACTGGTCCAGAGCCCCTCGGACCGCAGGGCGAAGAACGCCCGCCTGACCGATGCGGGAAGGGAGCTGGTCCGCTCCCAGGAGCATCACAGGATCTCCATGGAGAACCGGCTGATGGATTCCCTGGAACCGGATGAGAGGGAGAGGCTGAAGGCCATGCTGTCCCGCATACTCGACGACCTCTCCCCGGAATGATCACTCCGACTCCTTCTCCAGGAGCAGCTTGTAGCCCACCGGCATGACCTTCAGGAACCTGGGCAGGTACTCGTCCCAGCGGTCCAGTATCTCCCTGGCCCTCGGGCTGCCGGTCTCGCGGGCATGCGCCTTCACGATCTCCAGGAGCTCCGCCACATCGGATGGCGACTCCACCAGAGTGAGCTCGACCAGGTCCATGTTGCAGTGGCGGTCGAAGTCCCCGTCCTCGTCCAGGACGTAGGCTATGCCCGCCGACATGCCTGCGGCGAAGTTCCTGCCGCACCTTCCCAGGACGACAACGCGGCCGCCCGTCATGTACTCGCAGCAGTGGTCGCCGACGCCTTCCGCCACGGCAACCGCTCCGCTGTTGCGGACGCAGAACCTCTCCCCCGCAGTTCCCGCGACGTACAGCTCCCCGGACGTCGCGCCGTACAGGACCGTGTTGCCCACGATCGCCTCCCCTCCGGACATGTTGTCGCCCGGTATGATGACAATCCTCCCTCCGGAGAGCCCCTTGCCGACGTAGTCGTTGGCGATACCCCTGAGCCTGAACGTCATGCCGTCCACGAGGAACGCCCCGAAGCTCTGGCCAGCGGAACCCGTGAACTCGATCTCCACGTCGTCCCTCCGGAGCCTCAGGTCCCTGCGGACGATCTCTCCGGACAGCATGGTCCCGACCGAACGGTCGGTGTTCGCCAGACGGTACGACAGCCTGACGGTCTCGTGACCGAGGAGGTTGCCGCAGTCCTGCAGGACCCTGCGGTCGAACGCGTCGTGCAGGAGGTCTGGCTGCCCTGCGTCGCGGCATGACTCGCCCCCGGCGCCGTACAGCATCTGGGACAGGTCCAGGGACGCCGCCTTGCCGTCCACGTCCTTCAGGGTCAGGAGGTCCGTGCGGCCGACTATCTCGTCGATGGTCCTGAAGCCCATCCCGGAGAGTATCCTCCTGACGTCCTCCGCCAGGAACCTCCAGTACCTGACGACGTCCTCGGGGCTCGAATCGAATCTCTTCCTCCTCTCGGGGTCCTGGGTGGCTATGCCCACAGGGCATGTGTTCGTCTGGCACTTCCTGCACATGACGCATCCCATGGCGACCATCGGGGCGGTGGCGAGTCCGAACCCCTCGGCCCCGAGCAGCGCGGCCACGACGATGTCGCGGGCCGTCTTGATCTGACCGTCCACCTGGAGGCGCACCCTCCCGCGGAGACCGTTGAGGGCGAGGGTCTGCTGCACCTCCGCCAGTCCGATCTCCCACGGGGAGCCGGCGTACCTTATGGACGAGAGGGGACTGGCACCCGTGCCCCCGTCCCCTCCCGATATGAGTATGATGTCCGCCCCTGCCTTGGCCACGCCTGCGGCCACGGTCCCGACCCCGGCCTCGGATACCAGCTTCACGCTCACGTCTGCCTTGGGGTTGATGCACTTGAGGTCGTAGATGAGCTGCTTCAGGTCCTCTATGGAGTAGAGGTCGTGGTGCGGCGGGGGCGAGATAAGCGTGACCCCGGGTATGGTGTGCCTCGTGGCGGCGATGAGGGGGTCGACCTTGAACCCCATGAGCTGTCCGCCCTCGCCGGGCTTCGCGCCCTGGGCGACCTTGATCTGCAGCTCGTCCGCATCGACGAGGTACTGGGCGGTGACTCCGAACCTGCCGGAGGCGACCTGCTTCACGGCGGACCTCGTGTTCCTGCCGTCCGGTCCGACCTTCGAGCGCGCCGGGTCCTCCCCGCCCTCGCCCGTGTTGCTGCGTGAACCGACCATGTTCATCGCCGCCGCGAGGGTCTCGTGGGCCTCCAGGCTTATCGCGCCGAACGAGATCGCGCCCGTGTCCATCCTGCGCATGATGGATTCCGCGGACTCCACCTCCTCGATCGGGACCTTCCCCTCCGACCCTATGTCCAGGAGGTCGCGGAGGAAGAACATCCCGCCGTCCTCCAGCTCGACGAAGCGCCTGTAGCTTCCGGCGTCCCCGTCCCTGGCCGCGGACCTGAGCATCCTGACCGCCTCGGGGCTCCAGCTGTGCCTCTCCCCGCCCTTGCGGTAGGAGTACTCGCCGCGGTCGGCGATGGCCGTGCCGTCGAACGCCTCCCTGTGGACGCGCACGTACTCGCGCTGGATGTCCTCCATGCCTATCCCGCCGACGGCGGACGTGGTCCCGCCGAAGCGGTCGTCCATGAGTGACTGGTCCAGGCCGACGGCCTCGAAGAGCCTCGAGCCCCTGTAGGAGCGTATCGTCGAGACCCCCATCTTGGACATCACCTTGAGCAGTCCCTTGTCCACCGCATGCAGGTAGTTGGCCTCGGCGGTGTCGGCGTCCAGCCTGACCCTTCCCGACTCCACCATGTCCTGCACCGCGGCGAGGGCCATGTACGGGTTGACGGCGTTGGCGCCGTACCCGATCAGAAGGGCGAAGTGCTCCACCTCGCGGGGCTCGCCGGACTCGACCACCAGGGCGGTCCTCAGCCTCTTCCTCACGGACACCAGATGCTGATGGACCGCAGAGAGCGCCAGGAGCGATGGCACGGGGACTCTGTCCCCCGAGACCCCGCGGTCAGAGATTATGATGAATGAGACCCCGTCGTCGACCGCCGATTCGGCCTCCGAGCACAGACGGGTCACCGCGCGTTCCAGAGCGTCGGCCCCGTCCGGGACGAATGTGGCATCCAGGGTCCTCGAATCGAAGCCCCTGTACCTGAGGTTCCTCAGGAGGTCCAGCTCCCTGTTCGTGATGACCGGGTGCCTTGCCTTGACCACCTTGCAGTGCCTGGGCTCGGTGGCCAGTATGTTCTGCTGGACCGAGCCGACGTATCCCGTGAGGGACATCACCAGCTCCTCCCTGATCGGATCGATCGGGGGGTTCGTGACCTGGGCGAACTGCTGGCGGAAGTAGTTGAACAGCGACTGGGGACGGTCGGACAGGATCGCCAGCGGGGCGTCGTACCCCGCGGACCCTATCGCCTCCTTGCCCGTGACGACCATGGGCTCCATGACGCGGGTAAGGTCCTCCTCCGAGTAGCCGAAGCAGGCCAGCATGCGGCCGTAGTCGGGCACGTGCCTCCCGACCTGCCTTCCCGACGAGAGACGGTCGAGGTCCAGACGGTTCCTCTCGAGCCAGTCGCGGTACGGGTATGCGTCCGCCAGGGCCACCTTTATCTCGCTATCCCCGAGGATGCGCCCCTCGACGGTGTCGACTATCATCATCTTGCCAGGCCTCAGACGCCCGGTCTCGACCAGGTCCGCGTCGGAATGCACAGCGCCCGCCTCCGAGGCCAGGATCATGAGCCCGTCCCCGGTGACACCGTACCTGGCGGGACGCAGACCGTTCCTGTCCAGCATCCCTCCGGCCATCCTCCCGTCCGTGAACAGGACTGCGGCGGGCCCGTCCCAGGGCTCCATGAGGATCGAGTGGTACTCGTAGTAGGCCTTCAGGCTGTCCGGGATCGGGTTCCTGTCATTCCACGACTCCGGGATCATTATGGACAGGGCGGCGGGCATCGTCCTGCCGGACATCGTCAGGAACTCGAAGACGTTGTCCAGGGTGGCGCTGTCGCTCATGCCCTCCTGGACCACTGGGAACACCTCCTCGATGTCCGGGATCGTCTCGGAGCCCATGACGCCCTCGCGGGCCTTCATCCAGGACCTGTTGGCGCGGATCGTGTTGATCTCGCCGTTGTGGCAGAGCATCCTGAACGGCTGTGCCAGCTTCCATGCCGGCAGGGTGTTGGTGCTGAACCTGGAGTGCACCATGGCGATGGTCGATTCGAAACGGGGGTCCGACAGGTCGGTGTAGTACGACCGGAGCTGGTCGGGGGTGAGCATGCCCTTGTAGACCATGCACCGGGTCGACAGGCTGCATATGTAGAACTCACCGCGGCACGGGTCGTCGGACGCGGCGATGGTGTTGTCCACGACCTTCCTGACCCTGTAGAGCTTCCTCTCCAGGACCTCCTGGCTGTCGAAGGACGACACGAAGACCTGGACGATGCGGGGCTCGCCTGCCGCGGCCATGGGGCCCGGCACGGAATGGTCCACCGGGACCTCCCTCTCGGCGATGACGTAGACCGCATGCCTGTCGCACTCGGCCCTGAGGATGTCCATGAACCTGTCGGCCGCGGAATCGTCCTTGGGAAGGAAAACCAGGCCCGTCCCGTATCTCCCGGGCTCGGGGACCCTGATGCCGGACGCCACGATGAAGGAGTGGGGGATCTGGACGAGTATCCCCGCCCCGTCCCCAGTCCTTCCGTCGCCGTTCTCGGCGCCCCTGTGGGCCATGTTCTCCAGCAGCCCCAGGGCGTTCTCGACCACACGGTGGCTCTTCGCTCCGTGTATGTCGACGACCATCCCCACGCCGCAGGCGTCGTGCTCGTACTCAGGTCTATAGAGTCCTCTGGAAGGCATGTCGGATGCACCCCGTTATAGGCCGGTTCAGCGTATGAACAGGAGCTCGCGGTACTTGGGGAGCGGCCACATCTCGTCGTCCACGATCATCTCGAGGGCGTCGACGTGCTCCCTGATGGACTCGAGGTAGGGCACGATCACGTCGTGGTACTGGATCGCCCTCTCCCTCTCGCACTCGATGGCGTCGATCCTGTCGCACTCCTCCTCCATCCTGACGGCCTGGGCCCTCGCCTCGCTGGTGTGCCTGGCTATGTCCTTAATCATGCTGATCTCGCCGGACGCCACCTGATCGAACTCGCCCTTGTCCGTGAAGATGTCCTTCATCTTGGACACGTTGTCCAGCAGGATGTTCTGGTACCTGGTGGAGACGGGGAGGATGTGGTTGGCCGTGAGGTCCGCCAGGACCCTGGCCTCGATCTCGATCTTCTTGCTGTAGATGTTCCAGTTGATCTCGGTCCTCGCCTTCAGCTCGACGTCGCTCATGACGCCCGTCTCCCTGTAGACCTTGATGGTGCCCTCCGAGAGGAAGCTGTCGTAGCACAGCGGCGCGGAGGTCTCGCAGTCGAGTCCGCGCCTCTTGGCCTCCTCCTTCCACTCGTCGGAGTAACCGTTGCCGTCGAAGCACACGTTCTGGCAGGCCCTGTACGTCTCCCTGGTCTCGTCCAGGACGGCCTGCATCGCGGGGGTCCCGGCCTCGATCCTCTTGTCGACGGCCTCCTTGAACTTGGTGAGCTGGTAGGCCACGATCGTGTTGAGCACGGTGACCGCGGAAGCGCAGTTGGCGGACGAACCGACGGCCCTGAACTCGAACCTGTTCCCGGTGAACGCGAAGGGCGAGGTCCTGTTCCTGTCGGTGTTATCGATGAGGAGCTCGGGTACCTGGGGGATGCCGAGGCTGAACCTGCTCTTCCCCTCGATCTTGACCATGTCCTTGGACTGGAGCAGCTCCTTGAAGGCGTTGGAGACCTGGGTTCCCAGGAAGGACGAGATGATCGCAGGGGGAGCCTCGTTGGCTCCGAGCCTGTGGGAGTTGGACGCGGTCATGACGGACGCCTTGAGGAGACCGTTGTTGTCGTAGACCGCCTTGAGCACGTTGGCCATGAACGTGAGGAACCTCAGGTTGTCCTTGTCGTTCTTGCCGGGGGACATCAGCCCGATGCCGGAACCGGTGCCCAGGGACCAGTTGCAGTGCTTCCCGGACCCGTTGATGCCCGCGAAGGGCTTCTCGTGGAGGAGCACCTTGAACCCGTGGTTCTCGGCGACGGTCTTCATGACTGCCATGAGCTCCAGGTTGTGGTCGATGGCCAGGTTCGCCTGCTCGTACACGGGCGCGATCTCGAACTGGTTCGGGGCCACCTCGTTGTGCCTGGTCTTGATCGGGATGCCGAGCTTGTAGCACTCGAACTCCAGGTCCTTCATGAACTCGAGCACCCTGGCGGGGATGCATCCGAAGTAGTGGTCCTCCAGCTGCTGGTTCCTGGCGGAGTTGTGACCGACGAGGGTCCTCTCCGCCATGATGATGTCGGGGCGCATCGCGTACAGCGAGGCGTCAACCAGGAAGTACTCCTGCTCCCAGCCCAGATAGGAGAACACGGGGTCGTCCTTTATACCGAAGTACTTCAGGACGTCGGCGACCGCCTTGGAGACGGCTGCCTCGGACTTGAGGAGGGGCGCCTTGTAGTCGAGCGCCTCCCCGGTGTATGAGATGAAGACGGTCGGGATGCAGAGGGTGTCGCCCATGACGAAGGCGGGCGACGACGGGTCCCATGCCGTGTAACCCCTGGCCTCGAAGGTGTTCCTGAGACCGCCGCTGGGGAACGACGATGCGTCCGGCTCCTGCTGGCAGAGCAGCTTGCCTGTGAACTCCTCCAGGCTCTCCCCCTTGCCGTAGGGCTCCGCGAAGGAGTCGTGCTTCTCGGCGGTGCCGCCCGTGAGCGGCTGGAACCAATGGGTGTAATGGGTGGCGCCCATGTCCATCGCCCAGCGCTTCATGCCGGCGGCGACCTGTTCGGCGACGTCCCTGTTGAGCGTGATTCCCTGCTCGATCGACTCGTATACCTTCTGCCTGGTGTCGGCAGAGAGGTACTTCCTCATGTTCTTCCTGTTGAAGACGTAGCAACCGTAGTACTCCGATGTGGCCGGAGCAGGAGGCACGGCCTTCACGGGAGGCCTGACGAACGCCTCCTCCACTGCATCGAACCTGGTATAGGACATAAACCTGCATTGAGTCTCCGAGATTTATAAATGTTTCTGTATTTTCCAGATGAATACGTTACTATCCAAATGTTTTATTAGACAAATGTCTAATCAAATAGGCACATCCGCTGATGATATGAACGTCTATACAGGGAACGTCTGGAGAATCGCTCAGATGATTGGTCCGCGGTCTCCGGCCGGCCCCGTGGACGGCACCCGTACGCCATTCCTGAGCGTCCCTTAATCATCATTAACTACTCAGGACGCATACCCGATGTGGGAAGGGAAATGGTTTTCAAGCTCTTCAAAAGCGGAGACGAACTCTACGACGAGAGCAAGGATCTCATCAAGAGAGGCGAGTACGACAAGGCCCGCGACTATCTCCAGAAGTCGATAGACAAAGAGGGCGGGACCGACGACGTGGCCGCCGTCAAGGTGGCGCTGATCGACCTGAAGGACCGTCTCACCAACGTCAACGCTTACAGGAATCTGCTCGGAGCGCTCCAGAGGATGGACGACCCCTCGTTCGACTTCGGTCTTCTGGACATCAACAGGGACGACCTGATCTCCGAATGCGAGCTCACGATAAGGAAGATAGAACTGCTGTCGTCCGGCGGGTCCGGGCAGCAGCTGATGCAGAAGGGGGAAGCCCTCCAGACGCTCGCCCAGGACTTCCAGGCCAAGCTCGGCGAGAGGAACCTCATCATCCTGCAGCTGTTCAGGAACGACACCACCGTTACCGGGAACACCGAGTTCTACAACCTGATGGCCATCGCGTACGAGACCATGGCCGACGGGGTCGTGTGGGACAACCCGACGCAGGCGGCCGAGTACCAGCAGATCGCCATGGGCTACCGCCAGCAGAACGGCCAGTCCGGGGAGGCCAACCTCGAGAGGATACAGGCCTACTCCCGTACATGCACCTGCTGGCTGTGCGGAAGGATCGCCACCGGCGAGGGGATCCACTTCTACTCCGCCCCGGCGGACGTGTCCCCCGCCCTGGACAAGGACGACAAGCCGACGGCCAGGTCGAGTCCCGACGACGGCGCGCACATCTACATCTGCCGCGCCTGCTACTCGGCGGTCTCCAACCGTTCCGACGAGATATCCCAGGCATACTACAACCAGGCACTGCAGGAGATGCGCGCGATGGAGGCGCGCCTGCAGGCGGAGATCGCCGCCCTGCAGAGCCAGATAGCGTTCGCAAGGATGGGCAGATGAGATGGACGACATGATAGAGCTGCGCTGCAAGTACTGCGGCGCACCGTTGGACAGGAAGGACATAGAGTCCGATTCGCCCTATGTGACATGCCCGAGCTGCGGCACCACGCAGCAGAGGGTAGACGCCAAGGCGTACATGGACCAGATGATGGCCGAGATCAAATCGTGGATCGGGAAGGCCATCCCAGGCGGGTTCTCCCTCGCCCAGAGCGAGAACGTGGACCCGATAGCCAGGCACAACATCTACATGAACAACGTGAAGCCCATGCTGGACGTGGAGCTCAGGGAGTTCCGCTTCGCCCTCAACACGGTCACGGCCTCCCCGCTCATCGTCCTGCCGTTCTCCAAGGGGGACCCGGCGAAGTCCAGCCACACGTCTTCCCAGGCGTTCGAGTTCAACGCGAAGCTGAAGAGCCTGGAGCCGCTGGCCGTGGACCAGGAGAACAAGGCCGCCATCGTGGACGGCGAGAACCTGGCCTCGGCGTACGCCATGATCGTGAACAACTCCAAGCTCCTGACGGACACCACCCCCGGGAGGTTCGCCCTCATGTCCAAGAACTTCAAGGAGGCGGCCGACTCCGTGAGGAGATGCAGGGACTATGCCCCCCTGGCATCCAGGCTCGAGGCCCTGGCCGAGGTCTGCACGGCCTCGGACATGGTCCTGAACGGCGATGCGATGGGATGCTCCGCGAAGGCCGAGTCCGCGATAGGCAAGCTGGAGTCGGCCAAGAAGGAGATAATGGCCAACCCCAAGACGGCGGTGATGCTGAGGGCGGTGGACCTTGAGCTGGCCCAGTGCAAGACCCTCAAGAGCACCGCCGACATGGTCACGAACGGAACGGGGAAGGATCCGCTGAAGACCCTGGAGCTCGTGAACAGGCTGTCCAGCGTGGCGTATCCGGACGACCCCCGTTGGAACCACCTCCTGGACAGGAAGGAGAGGGACTTCGAGCTCAACGGGTTCGTCGAGGAGATCGTGACCGCCCGGAACGGCGGGACCCTGCCGATCTGCGCCGGATCGGGCGACGTCCTGTTCCCGTTCTGGGACGTGGACCTCAGGTACAGCTTCACCACCGGCTCGCTGTTCTCGAAGAAGGCGGTCGAGGTGTCCGAGGACCTGATGGTGCCCGCGACGTTCACCACCTCCGCCGAGGCGTTGTCCAACCCGCGCTTCGGCCTGACCGACATATTCTCCGCCGCACCCGAGAGCTCGATACTGTCCCGCATGAAGGGGCAGGAGGACAGCATCAGCGGAGGCGCCGGCATAGGGAAGCTGGCGGACTCGGCCGCGATGAACAGCCCGGGCACCAGGGAGATAGTGCTCCCCCTGAGCACCCGCGCCGAGGCCACGAGGCTCGTGGAATGCTACCTCGACCAGTGCGCCCGCAGCCACTCCAAATTGAAACTTAGCAGCCCCAGCGTCAAGAGGCTGGTCTACGTCCCGTGCGGGTCGTCCGGAGGGCGCATAACCCTGCCCAAGGAGTTCTCCGGACTGGTCCCGGGAGTGATCGAGCGCACCGACCTGGGGGCTGTCCTGAAGATATGAGAAGGGATGGAAAGATGACAGAGGAATCCAAGGGAATGAACCCGAGGACGTGGAACGCCATCGCCGTGGGGATGCTCCTCATCGCGATCGCGCTGGGGGTTATCCTGTACTTCTACACGGGCGACCTCCTGAACGCGTTCTCGGCGATACTGCTCGTGTTCGGACTCTACATAGCCGCCACCAGCTTCGCCAGGAAGGGTGGCGAGGACAACTTCGGCCCCTCCGCGTCCGACGCCGCCATGGCCGCAGGCGGGATCGTCGCCGGGGTGGGGGTCACCGGCTTCGTGTACATCCTCTCCGGAGAGGTGCTGATCACGGCCGCCGTGCTGATCATAATCGTCGCCGTCATAGGAATCGCGATGGCGCTCAAGAACAGGAACGTGTGAGAATGGGAGTCGATGAAACGGTCAAGAGCGAGATGAAGGGCGAGCTGTCCCTCATCGAGAGGATTGCACTCTACATCCCCGGATACAGGGGCTACAGGGAGAAGAACCTCCGCAGGGAGGAGGACAGGGCGGTCAGGGGCGAGCTGTCCCGCGCCATACAGGGAACCAAACAGGACCTGGCCACCATACAGAGGGAGCTGGTGTCCCAGCCCGACCTCATGCTGGACCTGGAGAGGATCAGGACCAAGGTGGACAGGTACGACATTGGGATCAAGAAGGCCGTCAACGGCTACTCCGGGTTCCACGACGCCGTGAAGATCATGGAGGACGACCTGGACGCGCTGGTCAGATGGGATGCGAAGCTGATGGACGACATCAGGCTGCTCAGGGAGGGCGCCGCCGACCTCCTGGACAGCGTCGACCGCGGGATGGAGGTCAAGGCCGAGATCCGTAACCTCGAGAGGGGCGTGGACTCCATGATGGAGGACTACAACCAGAGGGAGACCATCATGAAGGGCTTCGGCGGGAGCGAGGAGTGATTGAATGGCAGAGAAAACGAACGTCGTGACCTGGGAGAGCCAGGGGGCCGACGACATCATCTACGCGTGCGAGCACACGGACCTGAGGACGCTCACATCCGTCACCGTCCCGGAGCACGCCGTGGCGATATTCGCCAGGGACGGGCAGCTGACCGGGGTGCTGGAGCCCGGCAGGCACCTGATCACGTCCAGCAACATCCCCTGGCTGACCAAGCTGTACAACCTGGCGCTGGGGTACAAGGAGACCCCGTTCAAGGTGCAGATCATCTTCGTCTCCCTGAAGATGTTCAACGGGAAGTGGGGCATCCGCGGGATGATCAAGGCCGCGCCTGGATACGAGGTGCCGATCACGCTGATGGCCAACGGGGACTTCCAGTTCAGGGTCTCCGACGTCCCGGTGTTCTACACTCAGGTCCTGGGGGGCCTGCAGAACTACACCACCGGCGACGTGAACGCCTTCATGAAGGGGTTCATCAACGAGCAGGTCACCCAGCAGCTGACCAAGCAGTACTACATGGACGTCCTCAACAACCTGGAGAAGGCGTCCACCACCACGAAGGTCCTGGTGGAGCAGTACTTCCAGCAGAGGGGCATAGAGCTCCTATCCCTGAAGATCGCCGAGGTCAGGACCACCGACGAGGACCAGCAGAAGGTCTTCGAGTACCTGCAGTTCAGCTCCGCCAACGGAGAGGCCTTCAGGAGGTACGAGGTCATGGAGAGCATGGCCGACGCCATCGGCAACTCCGACGGAGGGGCCGCCATGGGCGCGGGCATGCTCCTGTTCCCCCAGATGTACCAGCAGCTCCAGCAGCAGCCCCTGCAGGGGGTCCAGGCCGGTGCCCAGCAGGCGCCCCAGACCATGTGCCCCTACTGCGGGGCGCCGAACCCGTACCCCTACAGGTTCTGCAACGGATGCGGCAAGCCCTCGCCCCAGATGCAGATGCAGCAGGGCCAGGCGGCACCCGCACCTGCGCAGCCCCAGACGCCTCCCGCGCCGCAGGCCCCCGCCTCGGCCCCGAGGTTCAACAACTGCCCGTACTGCGGACAGGACATCTCCGGCCTCCCCAAGACGCCGAAGTACTGCCCGTACTGCTCCGAGCAGCTGTACTGAAAGTCCTTACCCGGTCAGCAGGCCGGGGATCACTCTTCCTTCAGTATCCTTCTTGCGGCATCGTACCTCTCGATCCAGGAGTCTACGACATCGTCCGGGACGGTGCCCTCGAACCTGGTCCTGTCCGAGTTGTGGTCCAGGTCGGCGAGCTTGACCTTCACGGCCAGCGGGTCCCCCTTGATGCCGCGGACGTAGTCCATGTAGTCCGTCCTCTCGTCGTGGGTAAGCAGGCGGAGTGCGCGGATCACCTCCGGCGGGAACTCCCCCTCCAGGTCGTCGAACGTGACATCGGTGTGCTCGACCACGTCGTGGAGGAGCGCCACGCAGGTCGACAGCTCGTCGTCCATCCCCTCCGCCAGATGCAGGGGGTGCATGATGTACGGGAGACCTCCGTCGTCGATGTGCCCGTGATGCGCGTCGTATGCGACCGCGGCCGCCTTCCTGGTCATCGGAGTGTAGATCATCACACATGGAACGGGGGATGCGTATTTGTGCATCATCGGGGGACGAGGCATGCGCACAGTTATGCGACAGGAATGGATACTGTATCCGTCACAAGGCAGGAGGCCGACATTCATGTTCGAGGGACTGGGAAGGAGCAGCGACGAGAAGGTGTTCAACACACTGAGGAACGCCATGGCCGAACTTGGCGTGGACTGCGAGGCGGACGAGGAGAACAGGCACATACTGTTCACCGTCCAGGGGGACGACCTGGAGATAGGGTTCCAGGCCGCCGTCATAGAGGGATGCATCCTGCTGTCCGCGGTCCTGGCGGTCACGGTCCCTCCGGAGAGGCAGGACGAGGTCCTGCGCGAGATCAACCGTCTCAACGCCGACTGCGTCTACGGTCACTTCGTCCTGTACCCCGACAACGGGATGATCACGTTCGACCACTCGTACATATTCGACGACAGGCCGTCCAAGGACCACCTCCAGTTCATAATATACTCCATGCTCAGGGAGGTGGACGAGAACGACGGTGACCTCCGCCGCTTCGAGGGTCCCGACGACAGCATGAGCCTCTACCATTGAAGAGGGACGGTCGTCCCGGGGGCTCTCGACGACAACGTGGTTCCATGCCCAAGGTTCATCTACGAACAGCCCATTCTCCGCACCATGGCCGGCAAGAGACGTCTCAGAATGAGAGGTGTGAAGCATTCCTCCAAGAGGCTGGAGGACGATCTACTGGAGCGCGCTAGGACACTCGCGGACAATCCGGGGATCATAAGGCCACAGTGCGCTGGGAACTGCAGGAAGTGCGTCTTCGACAAGACGTTCAAGAACATCGACTCCCTGCAGAAGATCCGCAACAACAAGGATGCCCTGGTGAAGGAGGCCTCCAAGCTGGGAGGCGACGAGATCTACAGGGCGTATGCGGGGACCATATCCCTGGCCGCCGAGGGATCCATCCCCATGCTGGCAAGCGGGATGCTCGGGGGCGAGAAGGTCTCGTACGCGGTCCGCGGAACGGTCGGCGCACCATTCCTGATCGGATGCCAGTACTATGACGACCCCCGCAAGAGGATGCTCCTGTACGGGCCGGTCATCAAGAAGAACAAGCTCCACCTGTACTCGTTCGGCGAGGACCTCGTGTGCTCGGACAAGCCGAACATGCCCGAGGACTACCTCTACGACACATTCTGGGAGACCCCCTACGAGTTCCCCGACGACGGACTGGAGTGCGGCCACGAGACGTCCGCCGTCCTCGAGATCTCGGTGGGATCCCTGGGCGAGACGATACGCATCTGCGACGACTGCGCCAAGGACGTGTCCACGCTCATGTACATCGTCTCCAGGCTGGCGGCGGTCGATCCGCTGGACGACATCACCGTGTCCGTCAGGCACAAGTACCACTCCGCTGGGGAGTCCGATGTGGAGCGGGTCACAGGCGACAGGCTGAAGGAGTACATGCTCGGGAAGGTCACTGACGCCGGGCTCCTGAGCTCGGTCAAGAGGTCCAAGATCGGAGACCTCAAGGGGGCCGAGAAGTCCACGTACATCATCGGCTCGAAGAACTACGGTTCGTCCCTGGACGAGTTCATCGCGGACCTCTCCGGAGAGGATGACCTGAAGGCGACCCTCAGCAGGTTCCTCGCCGACAACAGCAGGGCGATGATCCTCAAGACCAACAAGGTGTCCGAGGCGTACAACCTCCTCTGGGAGGCCGACTGGAGGGACCTTGTGATCGCGCACACCGATGCGGCCACGGTCTCCAAGCTCGGGGACCTCTCCAAGACGCAGCCCGCCATCGCACTCGCCAACGCCCGCAACGTCTACCTGTCCGCGGACGTTGTGGCATCCCTGCCGGAGTTCAAGAAGCCCGGACCGATGACGGCCATCGCCGACAAGATGGCGAAGGCGTCGAAGGTGGGCGGAGGCAACATGGTCGCGGAGACGATCTCCAAGACCCCTCTGAAGGACAGCAAATCCAGAGTGCTGGCCGCCGCATTCGCACTGGATTCGGGCATCGAGGTGCCGATCAAGCTGTCCGCGGACGAGCTGGACTTCTCCAAGTACCTGATGCCGTTCGTCAGGAACGTGGTCGAGGCCCAGGGCGAGAAGTACCGCGACGCCATGAACACCCTCCTCACCGCGTGCTCCGCCAACGAGAGGGTCTGAACATCCCCCGACGGCGTCCTTTGCCGTCGGGACATTTTCTTATCACTTTCTGAGGCCGACGGCTCACAGGATCCTGACATCCGCCACGTAGTGCGAGACGGAGGGCGCGAACGACTTGACCTCGCGGATGTCCATCATCTCGTATCCATCCCCGCAGTGCTCCGAGAATATCGATTCGATCCTCTCGCGGTACTCGTGGACGTAGAAGGTGTCGTGATAGTGGATCACCCCGCCGTGCTTGATCATCCTCAGGGCGGCAGGAAGGAACTCGGAGGTTGTCTGGACGTACCCCATCAGTATGCGGTCGGCGAACCCGCGGCCGAGCAGGTCCCTGTTGTCCGCCAGGATGGGTATGACCACATCCGATACGCCGTTGTCCCTCACGTTGCGCACCAGGAAGCCGTACGACTCGGGGTTCTTCTCACAGGCGAAGACCCTCCTGGCCCCGGAGTACTTGGCCAGGGGAAGGGTGAAGTAACCTATGCCGGCGAACATGTCCACCACCGTCTCGCCGGTGCAGTCCAGACGCCTCATCCTCATGCGCTCGTCCGTGTTCCCGGACGCGTACATGACCTTGGTGACGTCGAAGCCGTAACGTATGCCGTTCTCGAGACGGACCGATTCCGTGTCCGTGCCGTAGAGGACCTCCATGCTGGGCTGCCTGAACTCCCCCGACACACCGCGCACGTCGGCGCACACGGTCTTCGCTCCCAGGACGTCCGCGTAGACCTCCCCGATGAGCCTCCCGTGCGGGCGGCACCTCGGGTCCATCTTGAGGATGACTATGTCCCCGACGAACTCCCAGCGGTCAGGGAGGATGCCGACCAGGTCCGGGTATCCCGAAAGGGCCTCGCGTATCCTCTCCTGTGGGCTCCTGCGGTCCAGCGTGTGCGCGTCGCCCTCGGTCATCTCGTACCCCTCGGATGCGACCTCGTCCACATGCTCCGGGAGGATCGGGATGTAGCGATAGCCACCGTCCTTGGATATCTTGGCATGCAGGTCCACGAACCCGCGGTCCATGAGCTCCCTTATCCTCGGCCCGGCATCGTCCGCCGGGACCCTGGCGAATGTCACTCTCTTCAGAATATGCACCTCATGAGTATCGGCAGGGCCGCCAGGGCGGCACGCGGATGGCGCACCAGCGACCCGATGACGTCGGAGGGACGGTCGATCTCTATCCCGTCGAGGATCGACCTCACGTCCTCCCTGGATGCGTACGCCCCTGCGGCGTCCAGGTCACCGTCGTCCATGCGGAGGAGCATCCTCCTCAGCATGTACCCCCTGGACAGCTCCTTCCCGAAGGCGTGGTCGCACCCCTTGGCATACCTCGACAGCCTGCGTTCGGACAAATCGTCCTCGCGGAGCGCGGCATCCACCACATCGGCCAGTATGCCCGCGGCGGTGAGACCCGGATAGAGGCCTCCGCCGGAGACTGGCTTCACCTGGCAGGCGGCGTCGCCCACCAGCATGCAGCGGTCGGAGACCGTCCTCCCTATCCCTCCCAGCGGGATCTTGCCGCTGTGCATCGCGATGACCCTGTCCTCGGCCCCTATCCTCCTGAGAAGCCTCCTGAGATGGTCGACGGGCGGCCCTGCGGACCACGATGTGCAGAGACCGACACGAGTGTAGTCCCCGCAGGGTATCTCCCATGTGAAGAACCCCGGGGCGTTCTCCGAGCCCAGACGGACCCTGAACAGCTCCTGGTCCTCCATCCTCATGGCGACGTCCGCCTGCATCCCCCTGATGTATTCCCGAGGGGTGTTGCCCAGGGACCTGGAGACAGCCGATGTGTGTCCGTCCGCCCCCACCAGGAGCCTGCACCCGTGCTCCCCTATGTCGGTGCGGACCCGGACGCCACCTTGGGTGCTGTGGGACACGTACCTCTCGCGGTAGCTGTACTCGGCACCGGCCGCCATCGCGGCATCGGCCATACGGGAGTCCATCTGCCGGCGGTCTATCGTCCTGGCCTTCGGGACCTTGGAACGCACTGTGAGGGCGGAGCCGTCCGGGAAGACGACCTCCGCCCCGAAAAGGGTGGTTATGATGTCCGGGTCCACCCCGGACAGTTTGACGACATCGTCGGTGACCAGGCCGGCACATTGGACCGGGACGCCGGACTCGCCGTGCTCCTCGAGCACCAGCACGTCATGGCCCCTGGCCAGCAGCGCGGCCGCACGGCTGCCGGCGGGACCCCCGCCGACCACCACGACGTCGCGCATCTCCTCAGCTCTTCTTGGACTTCTCGTAGTCCGCGATGAACTTGGCGATGCCCTCGTCGGTCTTGGGGTGCTTGACCATCAGCTTGAGGGTGTCGTAGGGGATCGTGGCGATGTCCGCACCGACCATGGCGGCGTCCAGGACGTGGACGGGGCCGCGGATGGATGCGGCGATGATCTCCGTGTCGAAGCCGTAGTTGTCGAAGATCGTCCTGATCTGGGAGACCAGGTCGATCCCGTGCTCGCCGATGTCGTCGAGACGGCCGATGAAGGGCGACACGAACGCGGCTCCCGCCTTGGCGGCCAGAAGGGCCTGGAGCGGGGAGAAGATCAGCGTGACGTTGACCCTGATGCCCTCGGAGGACAGGATCTTCGTCGCCTTCAGTGTCTCGATGCACATGGGCAGCTTGACGTTGATGTTGGGGTGGATGGCGGCGAGCTCGCGGCCCTCCTTCACCATCTCGTCGCAGGTCATGGACATGGCCTCGGCGGAGATGGGCCCGTCGACGACCTCGGCGATCTCCCTCACGCGGGTCCTGACGTCCACGCCCTCCTTGGCGATGAGGCTGGGGTTGGTGGTGACCCCGTCGAGGATGCCCCAGCTGTTGATGTCCTTGATCATGTCCAGGTTCGCAGTGTCTATGAAAATCTTCATGTCAGCTCCTCCTCGAAATGGATTTCCTGGCCGCCTCCACTATGTGCGCGGCCGTGAGCCCGTACTTCTCCATGAGCTCGTCTGGTTTGCCGGACTCCCCGAAGGTGTCCCTCGTCCCCACCCTCTCCAGCGGAGCGGGGCGGTTCTCGCAGAGGACCTCCGCGACGGCGGATCCCAGCCCTCCGATTATGCTGTGCTCCTCGGCGGAGACGCAGCAGCCGGTCTTGGACACGGATGCCAGCAGCGTCTCCGCGTCCAGGGGCTTTATCGTGGACATGTTGATGACCTCGGCGGAGACGCCCTCGGCCGCCAGGGTCTCGGCCGCATCCAGGCAGAACGAGACCATCTGTCCGCAGGCCACCAGGGTGACGTCGGAACCCTCCCTCATCACCGTGGCCTTGCCGATTGTGAACGGTGCCCCCTCCTGGGTGGTGGTCGGGAACTCCGCACGGCCCATCCTCATGTAGACGGGGCCGTCGTAGTCCGCTATGGCCTTGGTCGCGGAGTATGCCTCGTAGGCGTCCGCGGGCGAGATCACGGTCATGTTCGGGAGTGCGCGCATGATGGCCATGTCCTCCAGGGCCTGGTGCGATGCACCGTCCTCCCCGACGCTGATGCCGCAGTGGGTCGCGACGACCTTGACGTTGAGCCTGGGGTACGCCACCGCGAGCCTGATCTGCTCCCAGCACCTGCCGGTGGCGAACACGCCGAACGTGGATGCGAAGGCAACCTTCCCCGATGCCGCGAGGCCTGCGGCGATGCCGATCATGTTCTGCTCGGCGATGCCCACCTCCACGAACCTCTCGGGACAGACCTTCTTGAAATCGGATGTCTTGGTCGACCCTGCCAGGTCCGCGTCGAGGACGACCACGTCGTCCCTCTCGGCCGCGAGATCGGCGAGTGCCTTGCCGTAGTAGTTGCGCTGTGCGAGCTTCTCACTCATTCGGACGCCCCCTTGAGTTCGGCCATGGCCTTCTCGAACTCCTCCTTGTTGCAGGCCTTGCCGTGGAACCCGGCGTTGTTCTCCATGAACGAGACGCCTTTGCCCTTGACCGTGTTCATGATGATGACCGTGGGCCTCCTCCTGGACTCCGCGGCCTTGTCCAGGGCCTCCATGATCTGCCTGATGTTGTGCCCGTTGATGACGATGACGTTCCAGCCGAAGGCCCTCCACTTCTCCGGTAGGGGCTCCAGCCCCACCGCGTCCTCGGTGTTCCCGGTGATCTGCAGGCGGTTCCTGTCGACTATGGCTATGAGGTTGCTGAGGCCGTTCTGGCTGGCGAACATCGCCGCCTCCCAGTTCTGGCCGCTCTGGAGCTCCCCGTCGCCCAGCAGGCAGTACGTGCGGTAATCCCTGCCGTCGATCTTGCCCGCGAGCGCTATGCCGCAGGACATGCTGAGCCCCTGGCCCAGGGACCCCGTGGACATCTCGACCCCGGGCGTCTTCCCGCGCACCGGGTGACCCTGGAGCTTGGACCCCATCTTCCTGAGTGTGAGGAGGTCCTCGACCGGGAAGTACCCGGACTCGGCGAGGGCCGCGTACAGGACGGGGGCGACATGGCCCTTCGAGAGGACGAACCTGTCCCTGTCCTCCCATGACGGGTTGGAGGGGTCGTGCCTGAGATTGCGGAAGTACAGGACCGCCATCAGGTCCGCCGCGGAGAGCGATCCCCCGGGGTGTCCCGATCCGGCCGCCGTGGTCATCTCGACCACGTGGATCCTGAGCCTGTTCGCTATCCCCTCGAGCTCGGCGACGGTTATGTCCTTCATGTCACTCGCTCTCGATCCTGGGGGCAAGCAGATAGTTGACCCTGGCGTTCCCGTCGGCCAGCGCGAACACGAGCTTGACCGGGTAGTCGTTGTCGAGCTCCACGCTTATCTGCGTCCCGGCGGGGATCGCCTTCGTGATGTTGGAGAAGTAGTCGAGCGGGAACATGCTGCAGACCTCGGCGTCGGTGTCCACCTTGACCGAGTCGCCCTCCAGGCGGAGGCTGACGGAATCGGTGTCTCCCTCGCAGGACAGGTCGAAGTAGCCCGTGCCCGCCCTGAGGGTGATGTGGTCCGAGATCGTGTCCGCGGCGCGGATCCCCTTCTGAAGCTCATCCACCGACAGGCTGATCTTGGCGGTGAGCGAGAGCTGGGGGACCTTGGGGTCGCTCATTGTGCTTGTGTCCACCAGGTTCATGCGCCTGGTGATGTTGCCGACCTTGAAGACGAGCCTGCCGTGGGTGTCGTCCTGCTCCATCCTGATGATGTCGCCGGCGGACGCCAGCTTGAGGACGCCTTTGACCTTGTCGAGGTCGAGCCCGATCTCGCAGTCCTCCGCGCTGTAGCTCTCGAAGGCGCATTTCTCGATCTCCATCTCGATCATCGCGACGTGGGCCGCGTCGACGGCCTTGAGGGTCATTCCCTCGGGCGTGATTGTGAACTTGACCTCGTCTATGAGCGTCGATATGATGTTGACAATTCCCTTCAGCGTATCGGACTTGAGCTCCGCGCTGAACATCAGTACTCCCTCCAGGAGTGGTTGCACTTGCAGCAACGATAGATCCTGGTCTCAGGTTCATCCGCGGCGCGGGTCTGCCTTATGACGAAGAACGCCTCGGTGTGTCCGCACTCGGGGCACAGGATGCGCGTCTTGGGGAGGGTCGCGACATCGTCCTCGATGACCTTCATCATCTTGTCCCTGGAGTCGGTGACTATGACCTCGGCCTTGCCTCCGATCTCCTTCGTCTCGCCGCATGAATTGCAAACGTACTTTCCGTCCTTGGGGAACATCATCGATCCGCATGATGGACAAAACATTTTGTCAGCCTCACCGAGGGGATTGACTGACGATATAAAACACTTGGTTCGTGCGCGTAATAGAAAGGGATGCGGTAAGCGGTTTGTTCGGAAGGGGCCGGAGCCCCCTCCAGTGAAGATCACTTCTTCGACTTCCTCTTGGAGGACTTGGAACTGCGCAGGTTCGCCTTCACGGCGGCCGCAATCTCCTCTCCCTGGGCCTTCCCGTCCGTGACCGTGGTAGCGTCGTACCTGATCACGGTCCAGCCCTCCGCCTCCAGCTCCGCGTCCACGGATGTGTCCGCTCCGGGCTCGTCGACGAAGACCGCGACCTTGCCCTTGACGAAGGCGACTGGGATGTTGTGGGGACCGTAGTTGCGCCTGCACCTGAGGCCCTTGTTCCATGCCGCCCTGCGGACCACCGCTTCCGGCGAGTAGTCCGTGTACAGGTCCTCCCCGAGCTCCTCTTCGGACTCCTCGGCGGGAACTGCTGTCACCGCTTCAGGCTCGGCGGCCGGGACGACCTCCGATGTCGCGTCTGCCTCGGGCTGCTCGGAAGCCTCGACGACGGCCTCTTCGGGCTCGGACTCCTCCGCAGGAGCCTCTTCGGTGACAGTCGGCTCCGCCTCGACGACCTCGGGTTCCTCGGTCACGGTGGGCTCCTCGGTCACGGTGGGCTGCTCCTCGATGGCCACAGGCTCTTCGATGGGAGCGGGTTCCTCGATGGCCTCGGGCTCCTCGACGGGGACCTCCTCCGGCACATCATGCTCGGGCTCGACGACCTCGGGTTCCTCCTCAGGGGCCTCTTCGGGCTGGGCAGGCTGCTCGTCGTCCTGGGTCGGCTTCGCCTGGGATGCGTCGTGCACGACCGCGGACCAGTCGGGCTGTATCTGCTCCTCGACGACGGCCTCTTCGGGCTGCTCCTCGGTCACGGTGGGCTCCTCGGTCACGGTGGGCTGCTCCTCGATGGCCACAGGCTCTTCGATGGGAGCGGGTTCCTCGATGGCCACAGGCTCTTCGATGGGAGCGGGTTCCTCGATGGCCTCGGGCTGCTCCTCGGGAACATCCTCGGGCTGGGCAGGCTGCTCATCCTCGGGGATGTACTCGATCGCACCGTAGGCCTCTTCGTCATCCATCGGCTGCTCGTCCGCAACCTCCGGCTCCTCGGTGGGGGCCTCCTCTTCGATGACCTCCTCGGTTACGGCCTGTTCAGGCTCGACGATCTCGGGCTCCTCGACGGGGACCTCTTCGGGCTCGGGCTCCTCTATGGCCTCGTCCGACTGGACGGGAGCATCCTCCACGGGCTGCTCCTCGGGAGCCTCCACTGCGTTGGGTTCCTCCGGTTGATCTGGCGTCTCGACCTCCTCGGCAGCCGGCTGGACCGGCACCTCGGGAACTGCCTCCTCCTTGGGGGCCGGGGCTTCGGTAGCCTCTTCGACTGGCTTGGGCTCCTCCTTCGGCTCCTCCTTGGGGACCTCTACCGGCCTGACCTGCTTGGCCCTGTTGGCGTTCTGCGAGGTCATGAGCTTCTTCATGAAGTCGTTGGAGGACTTCGCAGGCTGAGCTGCCTTGGGCTCCTCCTTGGGAGTCTCTTTGGGCTCCTCCTTGGGGGCCTCCTTGACCTCGGGCTTGGGCTCGGGTTTGGACTCGGGCTTGACGTCCGCATTCCTCTTCGGGAGCTCGACCGTCCTCACGGGCTTGATCTTGGGCCTCTCTTCGGAACCCTCGTGCTGCTGGGCGGGATTGGGCTCAGGCTTCGGCTCCTCCTTGGGAGTCTCTTTGGGCTCCTCCTTGGGGGCCTCCTTGACCTCGGGCTTGGGCTCGGGTTTGGACTCCTCCTTCTTCTCGGGCTTCTTAGCCTTCTTGGTCGCCTTGGTGTTCTTGGCCTGCGGCCTCTCCGCCTTCTTGGCGACCTTGTCTTCCTTGACCTCCCTCGTCCTGGTGGCGTTCTCGGTCTTCACGAAACCGGTGACGTATGCGGAGAGGCACAGCCAGACGCCGAACACGAGAAGGGCGATGGCGTAGTAAGAGGCCTGCGGATCGTTGATGAAATGGAGCACTCCCGTGATGAGCTCTAGAGCGGCCAGGACGGCGGTGACGTACATCGCTCCGTATACGCGGGATACCCAGAGGGCCAGCATGTCCGCGATCATGGCCACGGCGGCGACGATGGACGCCACGGCGATCATGGTGTCCGCACCGCCCGCGAACGGCACGGCCAGATAGATGATGCCGGCTATCGCGACCACAGCTCCGCTCAAGGTCCTCACGAAGCTGGAACGGTCCATCATCAGGACGACGGAGTAGACCACGGCCAATATGCCGGACACGGTTAGGATGTACAGTGCGGTGTCGTTGGAGTCAGCGTTCACATCGCCCCCGTCGGCCAGGAGCAGAATCGCTGATACGACGAAGAGCAGTGCGGACAACATAGCCACACCGCTGAAGATTCTCTTATCGAGCGCTCCCATGCGCGCAACGTATGGTGATGGCACATTTAACCCTTGGCAATAAAGTCGAGCGTTTATCCGCATGTCTGGCTATTGTGCTGTCAAAACAGATGGATGTATAATCCATCACACTTGCCTCCGATTGGTCGCGCCCGGTCCGACAAACTGATGTCTGGCTATGTTGGATTGCGACGACGACGGACGTTTTTCCTTAGCATAACTTGAAATATGGGGTCCAACTACCCTCCCCTATCCTTATAATATGGGACGCGCGGTCCTGTATCATCAATCACAGTCAGGGGGGGCACGCCCCCTTTCACAAGCCCTCACTGAGGCATTACGAAAAGGAGTTGAGACGAATGAAAATGAAATTCAAATTCCTCGGCGGCGCGGACATGGTCGGCCGCATGGGGATGACGATGGAGGGGGACGGAATGACCGTCCTGGTCGAGTACGGGCTCAGTCCCACCAAGCCGCCGGAGTTCCCCATCCCCGCACCCAAGATCGACTACATGTTCCTCACCCACTCGCACCTCGACCACTGCGGCATGGTCCCGCAGGTCGTCGGAAGGGACAGGTGCGACCTGTTCACCACCCCTCTCACCGCGGAGATCTCCGAGCTCATGATGAAGGACACGCTCAAGATCGCCAAGGCCGAGGACTACGTCCAGCCCTACTCGATGGACGACATCGAGAAGACGATGAGGAGCGTCGTGCCCATGACCTACGGGGACGACATCACGATCAACCACGTCGACGTCAGCATGCTCGACGCCGGACACATCCCCGGTGCCTCCATGTTCGAGTTCAGCCGCGACGTCAAGACCGTCTACTCCGGGGACATCCACACCGAGACCCAGAGGCTCGTCGGAGGCGCCAAGCCCACCGACTGCACCAACCTGTTCATCGAGGGTACCTACGGCGGACGCAACCACCCTCCGAGACAGCAGACCGAGGAGGATTTCATCGCGAAGATCGACGAGGTCATCGACCGCGGAGGGACCGTCCTGATCCCGTGCTTCGCCGTCGGAAGGACCCAGGAGATCATGCTCCTGCTGAAGGACCTCGGGTACGAGATGTGGGTGGACGGGATGGGCCGTGCGGTCACCCGCCTGTTCCTCGACTACCCCGAGTATCTCAGGGACGCGAGGCAGCTCAGGAACGCCAAGAAGAGGTTCCACGAGGTCAGGAGACCCGCCAACAGGGACGCCGCCATCAAGGGACAGATTATCGTCACCACCGGCGGCATGCTCGACGGAGGACCCGTCCTGAGGTACCTCAACCAGCTCAGGAACGACCCCAAGAGCGCCATCCTCCTGGTCGGTTACCAGGCGGAGGACACCAACGGCAGGATGCTGATGGAGCAGGGCTGCGTGAAGATCGACGGGGAGATCGTCAAGATCGAGTGCGAGCTCCAGAAGTACGACTTCTCCGCCCACGCCGACCACAGCCAGATCGTCGACTTCATCAAGGGCTGCGACCCGGACAACGTCATCATCATGCACTCCGAGGCCAGGGAGGCGTTCCTGGACGACCTCAGCGACTACAACGTCATCCTCCCGCAGACCGGCGAGGAGTTCGAGCTGGACGTGTGAGCATGGACCTGTCCGTCTACCTCAAGGCCGATGTCGGGAAGGGGGACATCACCACGGTCCTGACGGTCCCCAACACCGACGGGACCGCGTACATCACCTGCGAGCAGGACGCGGTCGTCGCCGGCATAGAGGAGGCCGAGGAGCTGTTCGCCATGGTCGGGGCCGACGCAACGTCCCTCTACAAGGACGGCGACCATGTGAAGGCGGGATCCCGCATCATGTCCGTCTCCGGCCCCCTCGCGGGGATGATTACCGCCGAGAGGACCGTGCTCAACATCCTGATGGTGATGAGCGGCACCGCCACCCTCACCGCCCGCGCGGTTGAGGCAGGCAGAGGCGAGATAATCATTGCCGCCACCCGCAAGACCGTGCCCGGGTTCGGACCGCTCCAGAAGAAGGCAGTGGCCGTCGCCGGAGGGGACCCCCACAGGGCCGGCCTGGACTCCATGATCCTGGTCAAGGACAACCACATAAGGGCCTGCGGCTCCGTTAAGAGCGCCATGGAGAAGGTCTCGAAGGCATCGTTCTCCCTGAAGGTCGAGGTCGAGGTGGACAACGTCGACGACGCCGTGACGGCCGCCGAGATGGGCGCAGACATCATCATGGCGGACAACGTGGGACCCGAGATCACAGGGGAGATCAGGGACGCAGTCAGGCGCGTCAACGAGAGGATCCTCGTGGAGGCCTCCGGTGACATGACCGTCGAGAGGATCCCCGAATACATCGGGAAGGCCGACATAGTGTCCATGGGTTGCCTCACACACTCCGCGCCGGCGATCCAGTTCTCGATGGACATAAACTGAACGCTAAGGCCTCGGGGCCCGTCCCCGAGGCACCATTTATCTATGGGGTAGGAGACCAGCGTGTTGGTGGTTTTCGGAGGGTATTCGGTGCCATTTCCGGATGTCTGGCCATCTGTTTCAGAGGGTACCTTTTTCGGCGACCTCCCCTGGATCTGCTTATATACATTCCCGATGGTGTTCAACCATGGAGGAGGAGAAGCGGTACAGATCGGTCACATACCGGCTGTATCCCAATGCGACGCAGACGAAGGCGCTCGAGGCGAGCCTCGAGCACTGCCGCCTGCTGTACAACGAGCTCCTCTCCAGGTCCAGAGAGCTCCTCGCGACAGAGGGGAGGAAACTCGACAGATTCGGGATGATGAAACTAGGGACCCTGGTGTCCAAGTCCGTGCCCGGGAGGGCGGATGCATACTCCATGTGTCGCCAGAACGTCGCGGTGCGCGTGCACCGCGCGATGTCCGGATGCAGGATCGGCGTCACCGGGAGGCTCATCCACGTCCCGAGGTTCAGGTCGGCCAACCGCTACGACTCGTTCTGCTATGAGTCAGACCAAGGATTCAAGTTCAAGGGGGACCGCCTCCATCTCTCCAAGATCGGGGATGTGAGGTACCGCAACTCGTACCATCCCAAAGGCAAGATGGTCATGTGCACCGTCAAGCGCGATGCCCGTGGGAAGTGGCACGCCGTCATCGTGTACAGCGTGGAGCCTATCATGAGGAACGAGGAGAATCTGGAGGACCACTCATTCCCGGAGGGCTACGACCTCGGCCTCGGCAACCTGGTGACGGACACCTCCGGAAAAACCGTAGAGGTGCAGGACTTCTACGCCGAGGAGAAGGAAACGATAGCAAAGTTGCAGAGGAGGATAGCGGAGCACGAGAGGGGCTCGCCGGCATGGGAGCGCTGCCGGAGGAGGCTCGCCGTCATCCACATGGACATACACAGGAGGCGCAGGGGGTTCCTGCACAGACTGGCCCACGACATGGTCGAAGGTCACACTAAAATAGTCCTCGAGGACCTCGAGGTCAAGAGGATGAAGGAGAAGGCGGACAACAGCGCCGCCGTTCGCGACAGGTACACGGAGGCGAGCTGGGCTACCCTCGTGGGGATGGTGGGATGCAAAGCGGCAGAGGCCGGCATCCCCCTGATCCTCGTGGACCCGGCGTTCACGTCCCGCACCTGCTCCGGGTGCGGGAACGTGAAACGGGATCTCCCGCTGTCCGAGAGGACCTACCGCTGCGGATGCTGCGGTCTGATCATGGACAGGGACCGCAACGCCGCCATCAACATACTCACCAAGGGTCTCGGTGTGGAGACCTTCCGCCCGGCGGAGAACGGTCAGCCCTGCTGACAACACCGGGAGACTGCACGGGGGCGGCCCCAGGCCGCCAACACGCTGGTCTCCTAGCATCTTTATCTATCCGTCAGCGGATTCACGCACCATGGCACTCAACATGGAAGACTATGTGTGCGAGTACTGCGGGAAGCCCTGCAAGAACATCGTGTACGCCGCGTTCGTCTGCGACGATCCCGAGTGCTTGGAGAAGGCCAGGATCGACCGCGGTGGCCCCGGAGGCCACATGAAGCGGAAGGCCGAGGGCAGGCCCATCATCCCCGAGGACCTGGAAGAGGTCGCCGAGGAGCTCAACGGGAAGCAGTGACCCGCTTCAGGATCCGCGCACGACCCTGTACTCATCGCCGTACAGGCTCCCCACGAAGATGTACTTGGCCCAGTCTCTGACGGGCTTGACCTCCATCATCGACGGGGTGTAGAACCTCTTGACCGAGTCCGAGTACAGCATCATCGCCATCACGAGCGCGAGGACGATGAGCGTGAGGAACGGATTCGTGTCCACGACATGGGTGATGCTGTCCGAGGAGTAGACGAACGCCGAGACGAACGACATCAGCGTGAACGTCAGGCAGTTCCTCATGACCTTGCGCCATGAGCTCGCCCTACGGGATGACAGCCCCATGATGGCGGACATGGCCGTGAGCATGAGTATCGTGTACAGGACGGACATGAGCATGCTCTGAGATGCGTCCGTCCCTTCGAAGATGACTGAGGCCAGCAATCCCATCTTCAGGATGTAGAGGGCCACCATGACCACAAGGAACGCTTCCGCGACCATGATCTGGACAGGCATACGGTTCTTCCTACGTACATCCTTGATCCAGCGCTTCTGACTGTCGGTTTCGCGTTCCAGCATCATGTCACCGAATGTTTATCATCCTTAAGAATATATACCATTCATGGACGACCAGGGGCTGAACCGTTTCGTCAGCAGCGTCTCCAACCGCTACAACCATGACACGATCATCACAGGTGGATCCATGGCCCTATTGCTACTGGTACCAGTAGCGTGTACGTTCATAGCAGGTTCTCTCCTGAACAACAATTCGGAACTGAAGACCGACACCGGACAGTGCACCACCACGATCATGGTGATCGAGTCGCTGATGATCATGTTCATAATGCTCAGCATGTACAACAGGCTGAGCGAGCATTCCGCGAGGGATCACGAATGGAGATCCGGCCTCATATCCTACGCCGAAGGCAGAGGATGCGACGTGTCCAGACTCGCCAGGATGGATCTGGAATGGGTGCGCTCGGAGAGGGGCCTGATGAAGATCCCTGCGTTGGCGGTCATGGCATTCGCCGTCGCCCTGATACCGTTGTCCATGCAGATCATGTTCAGCGGGCCGGCTGAAAACTCGAATTACCAAGGATTCGACTTCGTGTTGCTGTCCATCGCCACCGCCTTCGCCATGTTCTTCCTCGTCTTCATATCCATCCTCAGGTACCCTTATGTCCACGAGCACCGCCAGGTCGAGTTCACGAACGAACTGGCCAAGCGTCTGACGGCGACGGGACTTTACATCGAACCCATGCCGGAGGTCATCAAGCACAGGCCGATCTGGATCCACATCCTGTTGTTCGTGTGCACCCTGGGCCTCTACTCGTTCGTCATGCTGTTCATCGTCTACCGCTCCACGAACAACCACATCTACAACCAGTGGCACTACGAGGACAGGCTCATGGTCACGCTGATGAAGGCCGAGGGGATAGAGAGGATAGAACCTGCGGAGAAGAAGAGGCTGGTCGAGCGCCTCAAACCGTCGAGAGACGTCTAAAATTATTGAATTTGCGGGGGATGGCCCCCGCGTGAGTTTCTCAGTGCCTGAAGACACGGCATCCGGTGAAGACCATCGCCATGCCGTGCTCGTTGGCGGCGTCGATGACCTCCTGGTCCCTGATGCTGCCTCCGGGCTGGATGATCGCGGTGACACCGGCCTTGGCAGCCTCGTCCACACCGTCCCTGAACGGGAAGAAGGCGTCCGAGGCCATGACGCAGCCCTCGGTGGGCTCGTTGGCCTTCATGGTGGCGATCTTGGCGGAGTCCACACGGCTCATCTGGCCGGCTCCGATCCCCACGGCGCGCTCGCCCCTGACGTAGACGACCGCGTTGGACGTGACGTGCTTGGCCAGCTTCCAGGCGAACAGCAGGGAGTGGATCTCCTCCTGCGTGGGGGCGCGGTTGGTGACGACCTTCAGGTTGGCGGGGTCGATCTCCACGTCCTCGTCGGTCTGGATCAGCATGCCTCCCTGGACCTTCTTCATCTTGTACTCCCTGTGCCTCTCGGAGGGGCCGATGGGGGCGTTGGTCCTCAGCAGACGGATGTTCTTCTTCTTCTCCAGCAGGTCCACCACACCCTCGTCGAACTCGGGGCAGATGACGGCCTCCACGAAGTGGTGGGAGATCTCCTCTGCGGTGGGCATGTCGCAGTTCCTGTTGAGGCAGATGACGCATCCGAAGGCGGAGAGGGGATCGACGTTGTACGCTGTGGTGAAGGCCTCGTAGATGCTGTCTGCCGAGGCGAGACCGCAGGGGTTGGTGTGCTTCATGACCACCGCAGTGGGCTTCTCGAAGTCCATGCAGATGTCCAGGGCCTTGTCCAGGTCCAGGATGTTGTTGTAGGACAGCTGCTTCCCGTGCTGCAGGAGCTCCGCCTTGGCGACGGTGGTACCGGGCGTGAACGGGTCCTTGTAGAACGCGGCGGACTGGTTGGGGTTCTCACCGTACCTTAGATCCTCCACCTTCTCGAGGGGTATCGGGAACGACTTGGGGAATCCCTCGCAGAACTTCCCGTACATCCTGGAAGCGATCATGTTGTCGTAGTTGGCGGTGACGACGAACGCCTCCGCCATGAGCTTGCCCAGGAGCCCCTCGCTGATGGCCCCGCCGTTGGCCTTCATGTCGGCGATGACCTCGGAGTACTGGTCGGCGTCGGTGACGACGGCCACGGACTTGTAGTTCTTGGCCGCGGCGCGGATCATGCTGGGGCCGCCTATGTCGATGTTCTCGACGACCTCGTCGAAGGACACGCCGTCCTTCAGGACCGTCTGCTTGAACGGATAGAGGTTGACGACGACCATGTCGATGGACTGGATGCCCATCGAGGCGATCGCGTCCATGTGCTCCTTGAGGTCCCTGCGGGCCAGGATCCCCGCGTGGATCTTCGGGTGGAGGGTCTTGACGCGCCCGTCGAGCATCTCCGGGAACCCGGTGACATCGGATACCTCGACGACCGACACGCCGTTCTCTTTCAGAATCTTGTAGGTCCCGCCGGTGGAGATGATCTCCACGCCCATGGAGGCCAGCTCCTTAGCGAATTCTACGATGCCGGTCTTGTCCGAGACGCTGATGATTGCTCTGCTGATTTTCGACAGTGGTATACCCCCTCTTCCGAGGCACGCATACACATTGTATGCATCAATCGAATCGGATACCGATAGATAAAGATGCCCTGCGCCTCTACGAAAACCATCGACCTCGTGACGAGATTCGTAAAACGGAAGACGGCGACACGGCACCGGACCGGCAAGAATCTGAGAAAGGTCCCGGATCCTCGACCGAAGTCTCGGACCCGGTAAAACGGTTATAAGGGTCGAACGAGCCTACCTTCGACATCTGAACCCGGTAGGCACTTCTACGTCTCCATTAGGATTGTATCGTATATAATGGTTGGCTTGCGACGGTCGGCACTGAATCATCCCATCCATATGTGCCAGCATCGAAACATCGGTGCCATGGAGCGGGCATCCAACCGTGTCCGAGGGGCCGGGATGCATGGATAAATCACAGAAGCGTTAACCCCCTCGATGAGGAAGAGAGACCTTGAGATGCGGCTGCAGTCCGTGTCCGGATTCGAGGATCCGGACCCCTCCCTTGAGCAGTACATGACCCCGGCCGTCATGGCGGCGGACATCCTCTTCACCGCCTACAGGAACGGCGACGTGGAGGGGATGAAGGTGATCGACCTGGGATGCGGGACCGGCATGTTCTCCATCGGGGCGTGGCTGCTGGGCGCGGGAATGGTCGTCGGGTTCGACAGGTCCGAGTCCGCGCTCTCGGTCGCCAGGAGGAACGCGGAGGCGTTCGGGGCGGACATAGAGTTCAGGCTCTGCGACGTCGAGGAGGTGTCCGAGGGGGCGGACACAGTCTTCATGAACCCTCCCTTCGGATGCCAGAACCGCAACGCGGACCGTGCGTTCCTCAGGAAGGCGATGGACATCTCGGAGTGCGTCTACTCGATCCACATGGCCGAGACGCTGGACTTCGTCGAGCGCTTCTGCGAGAGCCGCGGAAGGTCCGTGGCCTTGCATAAAACCTATAAGTACGTAATCCCGCATACATTCGCGTTCCATAGTAAGGAGAAGAAGAGCGTTGACGTCGAGGTCGTCAACATAAGGTGATTTCATATGAGTCCAGAACTTGTTTTTCCGGGAGACGAGGTTGCTATTGAGGAGGAGTACATGGGCGGAGAGGGCACGTTCTCCGAGGACGGCACCGTCTATGCCTCCCAGGTCGGGGTGCTCGAGCTCGATGACGAGGAGTGCATCGCCAGGGTCGTCTCCCCCAACCCGCCCAACGTCCTCGCCGAGGGCGACATCGTCTACGCCGTCGTGGCGGATATCAGGAACACCATGGCCACCGCCGATGTTGTGGCCAAGGACGGATGCGACAGGACCCTGGGCGGTGAGACCTACGCCACCCTCCACGTGTCCAAGATCTCCCCGAAGTACACCGACGATGTGTCCAAGGAGCTCAGGAAGGGAGACTACATCAGGGCCAGGGTCACCGGCATCAAGCCGTCCCTGCAGCTCACCACCAAGGACGACCACCTGGGATGCATCAGGGCGCTTTGCTCCAAGTGCAAGACCGAGATGGTCAGGAAGGGCACGGGACTCTACTGCCCCGAGTGCAGGTACAGCATGCCCAGGAAGCTGGCCGACGACTACGGCGATGTGAAGATCTGATGAAGCTCATCGCCCTGATGTCCAGCGGGATCGACTCCCCTGTGGCCGCATACAAGATGGCATCCGTAGGAGCGGACGTCATCCTCCTCCACATGGACAACCGTCCGTACACCGACGAGGCCGGCGCGGAGGACGCCAAGACCCTCGCCGAGAGGCTCAGGGAGGTCACCGGCAAGGACATGCCGCTCTACTTCGCCCCCCACGGACCCACCCAGGAAGCGATTTCCAAGGGGTGCGACCGCAGCTACCAGTGCGTCATGTGCAAGATGGCCATGCAGCGCACCGCCAGGGAGCTCGGGAAGAGATTGGGATGCACCGGCATCGTCATGGGGGACTCCCTCGGACAGGTGGCGTCCCAGACCCTCAGGAACATCAGGTCAGAGAACATAGGCCTCGACTTCCCTGTGGTCAGACCGCTCATCGGGATGGACAAGATAGAGATCGAGGCGATCGCCAAGGAGATCGGCACCTACGAGATCTCGATAAGACCGGGACACGGATGCAGCATCGTCCCCGTTAAACCCATAACGGAGGCCAACCCCGCCAAGGTCTCCGGCTTCTCTGATAGGATAGACCTGGACGCGCTGGCGTCCGTATCGGCCGACTCCGCCTACCTGGTCTGATCAGATCAGTAGTACCTTCTGGTGTAGAACGCGGGACAGGAGTCTATCTCGTACTCGTCGTAGATCATGTCCATGGTGACACGGTCGATGTATCTGGCCTGGATGCGGGATATGAACAGCGTGTGGTCCCCGACAGGGATGCGCAGGTCCGTCTCCTTGGGCCCCTTGACCGATACCGGGACGAGGGCCGGCCCCATGCACGCCGTGCAGATGCGGAAGTCGCAGCCCTGTGACGCGATGTAGTTCTTGACGTCCTCGTCTATCTGAATCTCCATGCGTGGCTGAACGTCACGTTCTTTATTACACCTGCGATAGGGAGCTGTCCTTTTTGTACAGAAGCGATACATGCAGGATTCGTCAGGAGAAGAAGGCCCGCACCGCCTCGGGGATGTCCCCGCACTGGAGCGCGTCTATCCCCTTCATGGTGGCCACCCTGCGATCGAGTATCGCGGCCACGCCGCGGTCGGTCTCGGACCTGATGAGACGCCCTATCGACTGCCTCATCTTCCTGGTGGCTGGGATTATTGAGACGTAGAGGCGCCCATCGCCGAACTTGGCATCGTAGTAGCGGGTCATCGCCTTCATCTTGGCCGTGGGCTTGGGGAAAGGGATCCCGATGATGACCGCCAGCTCGAGGCTCTTGTCCGGGAAGTCCAGGCCCTCGCTTATTCTCCCGCCGGTCACGCAAAGCAGGACGCTGCCCTCGGACGCGCGGAACGTGTCGAACACCTCCATCAGCTCCTGCTGAGGCATGTCCCTCCTCTCGTGGTACACGTCCCGCCCCAGATCGGACACCAGCCCCTCCTCCAACATCTTGTCCATGAACTGGTACGACTGGAAGAACACGGCCGTGTTCACATGGACGGAGTTGACCGTGCTTATCAGGAGCTCCCTGAGGCGCCTGTAGTTGGATTCAATGAAGCGGTCCTCGTAGCGCATCGACACCTCGTCCGTATAGAGCGTCAGGAGGTTCTCCCGCGGGAAGAAGCCGTCTATCCTGCGGACCACGGGCCTGTCGAGACCCAGGTC
Source organism: Candidatus Methanomethylophilaceae archaeon (assembly GCA_944320485.1). Lineage (GTDB taxonomy): Archaea > Thermoplasmatota > Thermoplasmata > Methanomassiliicoccales > Methanomethylophilaceae > Methanoprimaticola. The sequence continues at coordinate 19,484 of CALUHQ010000069.1, read as the reverse complement.
GGACACGTACGAGTCCATGGGCTCCAGGGTCCCGGACATGTGGACGGATGCGTAGCAGTCGTTCAGCGGCCCGGACGCACCCGACGGGTCCATGCAGTACGATTGGAAGCATGGGTTACTCCCGCCGATGATGAGCCTGACGTGGCAGTCCTCCGCACCGGATATCCATGCGCAGATGAATGCCCCCATGCTGCCTATGTACGAGCGCGGGAGCTTCCTCCTCTGCCTCTTGCGCTCCGATATCGAGTCCCCCAGGTCCTCGAGGCCCTGGCATATGCGCATCACGTTCACCGACGTGGTCCCCAGACGGCTCATGAGCTCGTCCTCCAGGAAGTACGGCGGGAGGATACCGTCGTCCTCGATGAGGTACTCCTTGACCGCATGGCCCATGATCTCCCTCAGGACCGCGATTATATCCGTCACCGTCAGGCCGTCGTGCACCTCGCTGTCCCCGTTGTCCCTGGCCTCCTTCTCCGCCAGATCCAGGGCGCGGCTGGAGTACTCGAAGGTCTGCACATCGCGGAGGTAGTCCGGCAGGTTGTGCGCCTCGTCCACGACGACGACCATCCTGTGGAGCGGGGTCCCCGTCCATTCCTCCAGGCGCCCCAGCACCTGCGGCAGGAACACGAAGGGATAGGATGCGGCGATGACGTCGGCGTGGGGCAGGGCGTACTTCAGGAGCTCGTAGGGGCACAGCTCGGCATCCTCGCACATGCGGGCGAACTCCTCCGGCTCCGGATGCCGTTCGCGGATGGTCTCCACCCATTCGTCGATGTCCGTATGCTCGATGTTCGCGTAGAAGCGGCAGTGGCACTGCCCGTCGGTCCTCCTCTTGTACTCCGAGCAGAGCTTGGATATCTCCTCGGGTGTGCCGGACGCGAGCTCGGGGTCGTCCCTCATCATGGGGCACGACGCCGCCGACCTGCCCTGCAGAGCGACGCAGAGGATGCCGTGGCCTATCGCCGCGGCCTCCCTGACGACCTGCTTCTGCTGCGACTTCGTGCGGGTGAGATACACCACCTTGAGGCCGCGCTCCATCGCCACGGACAGCGTGCCCGCCAGCGCCGACACCGTCTTCCCGGTGCCGGTCCCGGCCTCGACGACCGGGCACATGCCGTCCGACACGGATTCGGAGATGAAACGGACCAGCTCCCCCTGACCGGGACGGTACTGGTAGGGGAAGAGGTCCATATGATCTGGTTTAACGGGTTTCAGGCATCGGCGCCGCGATGCCATATGTCGTCGGGGAGGTCGTCGTAGACGGATTCCTCCTGGACGGTCTCCACCGACTCGCCGGCGGACCTCATCATCATGGAGGCGATCTTCTCCCTCCTGAACAGCCAGTAGTGGATCCTCCACTCCCTGCCGTCGTACAGGGTGGTCTCCTCCCTCTCGGTGGTCAGTATGCCGGCGTCCTCCAGCATGTAGAACGCGTCCCTGTCCTCGGGCTCCAGGATGTTGTCTATGATCCTGTCGGAGTACCCGAAGAAGTTCAGGACGTGGTGGGCGAGCTCGTAGGCCTGCTCCTCCACCATCCCGTGGGAGCTGTCTATGCTGTTCTTGATGGCGAGCGTGAGCTCGTCTACGGTGATTATCCCCATCTTCATTCCACCAGATCGAGGAACTTGATGTCCTCGGTGCCGACGGCCTTGGAGATCTCCTCCACGATTCCCTCGGGTATGCTCTGGTCGACGGTCAGGAACATCAGGGCGCGGTCGCCGTCCCTTCCGACGGACATCTGGGCCACGTTGATCCCGGCCTCGCCGAGGGTGTTGCCCACGATCCCGATGACCCCGGGCTCGTCCTTGTAGCTGAGGTACATCATGTCGCCGCTCATGGGTATGTCGAAGGAGAAGGAGTCGACCCCGACGAGCCTCGGGAGTCCGCCGATGACGGTCCCCCTAATGGAGCGGGTCCTTCCCTGGGAAGTGAACCTGATCTCGAGGACGCTGGCGTAGTCCTTGGCGGTGTCGTTGCTGGTCTCGGCGATCTCGATGCCCTTGGCCTTGGCGACGGGCAGAGCGTTGATCATGTTGGCGGTGCCGATGACCCTCCTCAGGTACCCGATGACGGTCGAGATGGTGATGAGCTTCGTCTGCTTGCCCGCGAGCTTGCCGCAGTAGATCGCCTCGATCTTGTCCAGGGGGTGGTTGCCCACCATCTGCTGGACCAGGCTGCCCATCCTGTCGGCCAGGGGGAGGTAGGGCTCGGTCTCGGCGTCGAGCTGCCCGCGCGGGGCGTTGATGGCGTTGGAGATGACCCCGTCCCTGAGGTACATGACCGCGTGCTCGGCGATCTCGACGGCGACCCTCTCCTGGGCCTCCACGGTGGACGCTCCGAGGTGGGGCGTGGTGACGAGGTTGTCCAGCTCCATCAGCTTCTTCTCGTCGTCGCTGAGGGGCTCGTTGCACCAGACGTCGAACGCCGCTCCTGCGATGACCTTCTCCTTGAGGGCGGTGTAGAGGTCGTCCTCGTTGACGATGCCTCCGCGGGCCACGTTGGCGATCCTCGCGTTGGGCTTCATCATCTTGAACTGCTCCATCGAGATCATGTTCCTGGTCTCGGGGAGGAGCGGCGTGTGGATCGTCATGAAGTCGGCGGTGGTGATGACCTCCTCCAGCGTCGTGAGCCTGACGCCGAGGCTGTCGGCGACCTCCTTGGGGAGGAACGGGTCGTACCCGATGAGCGTCATGTTGAATGCCTTCATGCGCTTGGCGACCTCTCCACCGACGCGTCCGACCCCGATGATGCCCAGGATCTTGCCGTTGAGCTCGACCCCGGTGTACTTGGACCTCTTCCACTCGCCCTTGTGCATCGACTCGTGGGCGAAGGGGATGTTCCTCGCCAGGGCCAGGAGCATCGCGCAGGAGTGCTCGGCCGCGGACAAGATGTTCGCGGAGGGGGTGTTCATCACGAGGATCCCATTGTCGGTGGCGTAGGGGACGTCGACGTTGTCGACCCCTACGCCCGCACGTCCGATGACGCGCAGGTTCTTCCCGGCGTCGATGACCTTCTGGGTCACCTTGGTGCCGGACCTTATGATGAGGCAGTCGTAGTCGCCTATGATGGCGCAGAGCTCATCCTCGGACAGGCCGGGCTTAACGTCCACGGGGAACCCGGACTGCCTGAGGATCTCGAGACCCTCCTCGGAGAGGGGGTCGGAAACCAGGATCTTTGATGTCATTTTCATTCCTCCAGAATCTCGTCCATGACGGACAGGAGCTCGCCGATGGCCTCGGGCGTGGTGTCACCCATGTGCCCGATCCTGAACGTCTTCTCCTTGACGTCGCCGTAGCCGTTGGAGATCTCGTATCCCCTGGCCTTTAGCTTTGAATGGAAGTTGTCGAAGTCGAGGTCGCCGCGGTTGAGGACCCCGATCGAGTTGGACCTGTAGCCCTCCTCGGGGAACACGCCGGCGAGCCTCCTGTCGGCCCAGTCCCTCACCATGTCGGCCATCCTCTGGTGCCTCGCGTACCTCGCCTGCACCCCCTCGGAGATTATCTTGTCGAGCTGGTGGTCCAGACCGTACATGAGGGAGACCGGGGGCGTCGTGAGGGCGTAGTTCACGTCGCTCTGCTTCTTGATCTTGAGGAGGTCGGTGTAGAACCCGCGGTTGGGCACGGTCTTGGCCTTCTCCAGCATCCTCTCGGAGCACAGCATGATCGCGAGTCCGGGGGGCAGGGCCAGGGCCTTCTGGGTGCCGAACACGATGGCATCCGCGTCCATGTCCTTGACCTTGATGTCCATGGCGTAGGCGGCCGTGACGGCGTCGACCATGATCAGCGCATCGGGGTTCTGCTCCCTCACGGACTTGGCGAGGGCCACGGAGTCGCTGAACACACCGGTGGACGACTCGTTGCTGACCCAGTGGACCAGCTCCACGTCCTTGGACACCTTCCCTTCGATGTCCTCGGGCTTCATCGCCTTGCCCCAGGGGACCTGGACCTTGTCGACGGTCCTGCCGTTGAGCTCGGCGATCTCAATGGACCTGTTGCCGAAGGACCCGTTGGTGATGCCCATCGTCCTGCTGGCGGAGCCGTTCCTTATGGCGCCCTCGAGGAACGCGGTGGCGGACCCTGCCACGAGGAACACGTCCATGTCCGTGTCCAGGGTCTTCTTGATCTTCTCGACGATGTCCCCATGGAGCTCCTTGTACTCCTTGGAGCGGTGCGTGATCATGGGTCTGTTCATCGATTCGAGAGTGTCCGGTGCGACGTATACCGGACCAACGGTGAAAAGCGTCCTGCTCAAGATAATCCCTCATGCCCTAGAGGCAATGCTGGGTAATCCGTGAGCTCCTATAAGTAACGCGCGCGTGGAGCGCGCCGAGGGGGAAGGCCCCCTCAGAGCTGTGCCAGCGTCCTCTTGATCCTGTCGAAGCCCTCGCGGATCTGGTCCTCGGACGCGGCGTAGGATACCCTGAAGAATCCCTCGCCTCCGGGACCGAAAGCGGTGCCGGGCGTGACCGCGACGTGCCCCTGCCTGAGGAGCGCCTCGGCCAGCTTTGCGGAGGGCATGTCCACCTCGTACTTGGGGAAGACGTAGAACGCGCCCTGCGGGACGTTGCACTCCAGGCCGGGGATGTCCTCGATGAGGTCCAGGGCCAGGTCGCGGCGCTTCCTGAACTCCGCCACCATCGCCTCCTTGGAGTCCTGGGGGCCGTTGATGGCCTCGACGGCGGCCTCCTGGGCGAAGGACACGCAGCAGGAGATGGAGTGGGACTGGAGCTTGTTGATTGCGGCGATGTCGTCCTTGGGTGCGATGGCCCATCCGAGCCTCCAGCCCGTCATCGCGTAGCTCTTGGAGAGCCCCGACACGATGATCGTGTTCTCGAACATTCCGGGGAACGACGCGATGGACGTGTGCTTGCCGTCGTAGACGATGGCCTCGTAGATCTCGTCGGAGAACACCTTGATCCCGTGGGCGACGGCTATGTCGGCGATCTGCTTCAGCGTGCTCGCGGGGATGACCGTCCCTGTCGGGTTGGAGGGGGTGTTCAGGATGATCATCTTGGTCCTGGGGGTGATGGCCGCCTCGACCAGTGCCGGGTCCAGGACGAAGTTGTCCTCGTACCTCGTGGGCACGTAGACGGGCTTCCCTCCGGCCAGGCGGATGCACGCCTCGTAGGACACCCAGGAGGGGTCCGCGAGGATGACCTCGTCCCCGGGATCGATGAATGCCAGCATGGTCATGAAAATGGCCTGCTTGCAGGGGGTGATCAGGACGTTGGATGCGTCGCACGGGACGCCGTTGTTCCTACGGGTGGACTCCGCCACCGCCTCCCTGAGCTCCGGGATCCCCATCGACGGGGTGTAGTGGGTGAAGCCCCTGTGGAGCGAGTCGCAGCAGGCATCTATGATGTTCTCAGGCGTCGTGAAGTCGGGCTCGCCCATGGAGAACGAGACGACGTCGATTCCCTCCGATTTCATCTGGCTGACCAGATTGGATATTGCGATTGTTCCTGATGCGGGAATCTCCTGAAGCCTCTTCGATACCATCCCAGATACCTCGGGGGTGCCCATGCCCGCCTCCCCATATAATATCTTGGGCAATGCGCGCGCGGACGACGCTCCGAACCGAACAATCAAATCCACGGTCACGCATCCACGCGACATGTCGAAGGTAATCCTGAACCACGGGGCGGGCGGGGAGCTCATGCAGGAGTTCCTCTCCAAGCACATCGTCAACCACTTCCCGAAGATGAATGCGGACGTCCCGCTGGACTCCATGGATGACTCGGCCGTCGTGGACGACGTCGTCTTCACCATCGACGGCCACACCGTGAAGCCCCTGTTCTTCCCCGGAGGGGACATCGGGAAGATCTCCGTGGCTGGAACCGTCAACGACATATCCGTCATGGGCGCGTCGCCGATCGCGCTCGCATGCTCCGTGATCATGGAGGAGGGGCTCGAGGTCGACGTCGTCGACAGGGTCATGGACTCCATGGGCAAGACCGCGGCAGGATGCGGGGTGCCGATCGTCACCGGCGACACGAAGGTGGTCGAATCGGGCGCCGTGGACCAGATGGTCATGGCCACGTCCGCGGTCGGGAAGCGCTCCCCGTACCTCGACTCGAACCTTGCCAAGGCCGCCGAGTACAGGAAGGTGGAGAACAGGTGGTGCACCGACTCCAGCGTGAGGCCGGGCGACGCGATCATCGTCTCGGGGTACATGGGCGACCACGGGATCGCCCTGCTCTCCTTCCGCGAGGGATACGGCTTCGAGAGCGAGGTCCAGAGCGACGTCGCACCCCTCAACAGGATGATAGCCGAGGGACTCAAGGCCGGGGGCATCGTGGCCATGAAGGACCCGACCCGCGGAGGTCTCGCCAACACCCTGAACGAGTGGTGCGGGAAGTCGCACGTGGGCATGGAGATCGACTACAGCGCCATCCCCCTGAGGGACGGTGTCGTCAACGCCTGCGACCTCCTGGGCATAGACGCCCTCAGCATCGGCAACGAGGGGAAGTGCGTCATCGGCGTGGTCCCGGAGATGGCGGACGAGGTCCTGAAGGCCATCAGGCGCACGCCCGAGGGGAAGGACGCCGCGATCATCGGACATGCCGTGGGGGGCTCCGAGCGCGTCATACTGAGGACCGAGGTGGGCGGCAAGAGGGTCCTGGAGGCCCCCGCCGGGGACCCCGTGCCGAGGATCTGCTGACCTGGATCCACGGGGCCCGCCCCGTGGACCCCGGAACACAGAACATCATGGCTCCATCCATGATACCTTCAGCTTTATAGCCCTTAAACAAGATGCCGTGAGGATGACGGCGCACATCAAGACCCTTATCAGAAACCTGAACATCGTGTTCGGATGCCCTGACGGGTGCGAGCTGTGCTACGCCCGCAACAGCTGCGGATACTACCACACTTCTGGCGAGAACCCGCAGCCCGTGTTCCATGAACGCAAGCTGGAGCTCATGAGGACGTCGGAGCCCACCAACTTCCTACTGAACGGAATGAGCGACCTCGCGTACTGGAAGCAGCCGTGGAGGAGCAAGGTCTTCGGCTAGATGCGGGAGAACCCTCAGAACACCTATGTTTTCCTGACCAAGCGCCCGGACCTCCTGCGGTTTTCCACGGACCTCGACTGCGCATGGATCGGCGTGTCGGTGTGCGACAGGGAGAGCCTCGGAAGGATCGGGACGCTGAGACGCAACGTCGACGCCCGCCATTACCATGTGACCTTCGACCCGCTGGTCGAGGACGTGGGCACCGTCGACCTGTCCGGCATCGAATGGGTGGTCATAGGTGCCGAGACGGGACGCAGGAACGCATGCTTCCATCCCGAGCCCTCCTGGACGATGTCGATATGCGACCAGGCCCATGACACGGGGATACCAGTGTTCATAAACGAGAGCCTGAACGGGATCGTGGACGAGCGCGAGCTGGTGAGGGAGCTCCCCAAGGGCTTCTCCCAGGCGAATCCGGAGTGACCGATTTCAGAGCTCGTCGTACTTCAGGTTCCTTCCCCTGCATTTGTCCGCCGGGTACTTCTCGGCGTCTATCCCGATCTTGCGCACCAGCTCCGTGTACAGGTCTATCCCGTTCATCTGTGCGAACCTGAGGGCGAAGTACAGCACGTCGGACAGCTCCTCCTTCACATGAGCGGAGCGGACGGGGTCGGCCATCACGGCATCGATGTCTTCCGGCGACTTGAAACGGAAGATCTCCAGGAGCTCCGACGACTCGGTGGCCATCCCTATGGCCAGGTCCTTGGGGTTGTGGAACTGGTCCCAGTCGCGCTCCTCGCAGAACTCCCTGACCAGGTCCTTCATCATCGAGACGGTCGCTTCCGAATCATCCATGGCACGGGCATCGGCGATGTCCGAGATAACTGTAATCTCCCAGTCGTTAAATCCGCATAAGGCATCCCCGCACGCAGGTGAACCATCATGAAGGTCAGCAGCAGCGCAATCGTCGACGGCAGGATACAGGACAGGTACGGGGTGAAGGGAGACGTCTTCGTCAACGGCATGCCGGGACTGTCGATGCCCTTCGAGATATCCGACGCCCCCGAGGGGACCGAGAGCTTCGCCGTGATCTTCGACGACTACGACGCCGTCCCGGTCTGCGGGTTCTGCTGGGTCCACTGGACCATCAGCGACCTCAGGAAGACCGCCGTCAAGGAGGGCGAGTCCCACAACGGCCCCGACTTCACAGAGGGCTGCAACAGCTGGCACAGCGTGGCGGGCGAGAACACGATCGAGCAGGCCACCGGATACGGAGGTCCCGCCCCTCCCAACTGCGAGCACAGGTACACGTTCAAGATCTACGCCCTGGACACCGTCCTCGACCTGAAGAGGGGATTCAGGCTCAACGAGCTCTACTTCGCCATGCAGGGCCATGTGCTGGCACATGCCAAGATGGTCGGACTCTACGCCCCGAAGCAGTGACGGGGGTTCCGCGCCGTTCTTATAGAACACGGACATTAGGCGATACAGAGGTCACATCTCATGGTAACTTTCCTGCCTTTCCCCGGACTGAGACCGAACATCAAGGCCGGCGAGCACGTCGGCGACCGCATCTCACCGCCCTACGACGTCATCGGGCCCGACTACCTCGCGGACCTGCAGTCCCGCCCCCACAACGTCACCAGGCTGACCCTGAACCCCGACGCCGACAGGAGGTACCACGGGGCCAGGAGGGAACTCGAGCAGTGGATCTCAGACAACGCACTGAAGCAGGACCCCGACTCGTTCTACATCTACGAGCAGACCTTCGACGACAACGGCACCACGCGCGTCCGCCGCGGGATCGTGGGGATACTGAAGACGGAGAGGTACGAGGACGGCAACATCATCCCCCACGAGGAGACGTTCTCCAAGGTGAAGGCGGACCGCCTGAACCTCCTGAGGGACATGGAATGCCACCTGGAATCGATCTTCGGAATCTACCAGGGATTCACCCCGGAGCTGAACAAGGCCATCACGAACAACGCCTCCCTCGTCTACAGGTACGTGGACTCCGACGGCGTCGAGCACAGGTACAGCAGGCTCTCCGACCCGGCGATCACCGCCCAGGTGACCGAGCAGCTGGCCGACCAGAAGATGCTCATCGCCGACGGCCACCACAGGTACGAGACCGCCCTGAACTACGCCCTGGAGAACCCGGACGACGAGAGGAAGCAGTTCGTCCTGGCCACGCTCGTTGCCGCGGACGACGAGGGACTGGTCATCTGGCCGACCCACAGGCTGGTCGACGCCGGCGACATCTCGGAGAGGAACGCCATCAAGGGCATATCCAAGGCCATGACCCTCACCGAGACCACCCGCGACGGGATGGTCGACGGTCTGAAGGACCACATGATGGGACTGCTCTTCAAGTCCGGTGCGTGCTACTTCGCCGACTACGACGGCGGGGACGACCCCATGTGGACACTGGACACCTACGTCGCCCAGGAGAAGATCCTGAAGGGCGTGTTCAAATCCGACGAGGGGAAGGCCGACGTCTCCTACGACGCGAAGCTGGACTCCGTCCTGGGGAAGATGGACGAGAAGAAGCACGACCTCGCGATCGTCCTCAACGACCCCAGCCTGGAGAAGATCTGGGACCTGTCCATGATCGGCAAGCGCATGCCGAAGAAGACGACGTTCTTCTTCCCCAAGATCTGGTCCGGCTTCGTGTTCTACAAGATGTTCTGACCAGGGAGGGCCAAGGCCCTCCCCCTTCCTTTTCAAGCATATCCTCTGACGGCTGTCCCTCGGGTTCGGATACAGGTACTGCACGCAGCCCTCCTCCATGAGCTCGGAGAGGAGCCTGCGGAACCTGGCGTTGACCGCCCTGTACCCTATGCCGGTGCACAGGTCCTTGGATGTCAGGCATCCCTCCTTCTCGAGGCACGCGATCATGAGTCCCTTCAGGTCTTCGTCGGTCTGACCCGTGTTGGGAGTGCGGGCTCCCGATTGCGGGACGTCGTCCATGAAACGCGGATGCACCTTCAGCACCACGTTCAGGTATCTGCGGTCGGCATCGGTCTCGTACACCGGATCCGGGGAACCGTTGCGCCTCATCGCCCCGACAATCTTCGGGATTCCTGTGTTGCGTGCTCCTGCCATCCCGAGCTCCTTGAGGAAATCGCCGAGACGCCTGTTCCTGTCGCCCCTGGACCTTATCTCGAGTCTCGAGATGTCCTCGTCGGAGATCCCGCTGTCCAATCCGGGGAAGCTCAGGACCTCCAACGAGCCGGGGGTCACCGTGACCACGACCGGCTCCCCGATCTGGTAGCCTTTGTGGAAGACCGCGTTCACCAGGACCTCCTCGACAGCATTGTACGAGAAGTTGAACACCCTTAGGGCCTCGGCCTGCCTGTCTATCTTGAATATCCTCTCCCGGATCACATACAATCTGATGAATCCGAGCGCCATCTCGAGCTGTGCGTAGACGGGGCCCCTGAACACGTTCTCCGTCATCCCCTAGCCGGTGGGATCGGGCTTCACCACCACCTCGATACGGGCACGGTCGAAGAACCTCTCCGGATCCTCGCAGAACATCATCAGGGCCGCGTTCACGAACATCCTCTGCTCACGAGGGCCCACGGCGAGCCTCATGGAATCCAGAATCTCCTCAGTGGACATGCTCTCCGGAATCGAGCTTCCGACCCGCCGGAGGTACTCCAGGATACGGGAGCGGCTTATGTCAGCGATGTTGGCATCGGGGTTCACCAGCTCGTCACGATCTGCGCTTCGCCCTCATCATGAGCTCCGCCACCTCGTCCCTGTCTGCGCGGATCGTATGGGACATCCTGCGGATGAAGTAACCGCGCTCGGACCCGCGACCCTTGTCCTGGGACAGGGACATGGGGCATGTGAACGGACGGGAATCGTTGCTGGGGACCCAGAGAACCACTATGTTCACATCCTGGTAGCTCTCGACCGAGACCACGGGCATGTATCTGGGCTGGATGAGATTGCATTTGTTGAACAGATCCTTCTCCAACGCCGAGGTCTCCGCATCCGTGAGTCCGACCGCCGTCTTCAGCCGATCGTCCTCCTCGCTCACTCCTATGATTATGTACCCTCCGCCGATGTTCTCATAGTCGTTGGCGAAGGCGCAGATCGTATGGAGGACCTTCTCGGGATTCCACCCGCGCTTGTACTCGATCCGACTGCTTTCGATTGTCCTTCCAGAGATGAGGTTTGAAACGCTGATCGGCAGGGGCATGGGAACACTCCGGCTTGAGCATGACATATGCCGTGCTTATGCTGATGCATATGTGCTTAGGCCGTGCTTAAGCAGAGCATATGCTGCACTTATGCCGATGCATAAGTGGTCGTCAGAGCAAACAAGACATGACGACCAATTCAATAGGGCTGATTGAGAAGTGAGATGGAGCCGCCGATGGGAATCGAACCCACGACCTACGCCTTACCAAGGCGTCGCTATACCCCTTAGCCACGGCGGCAGTGTGTAAGCAAGCGTATTGGCACCTCATTCATAAACCTTACTGTCTGATGACCTGCCAGGAACAAATATCTGCAAGATATAGCGACGAAAGAGGGCCGATAATGACCGATGAGACCACGGAAACGCAACGTGACCAGTTCCGGAGCAAGCGCGGCTTCATCCTCGCATCCATCGGCTCCGCCGTTGGCATGGGGAACATCTGGAGGTTCCCCGCCATGGTGTCGCTCTGGGGCGGCCTGACCTTCATCATCCCGTACCTGATATTCGTGGTCCTGATCACTGCGACAGGCGTCATAGCCGAGTTCGCACTGGGACGTGCCGCGAGGGCCGGACCGTCAGGTGCGTTCGGGATGTGCACCGAGCTCCGCTGGGGAAACAGGAAGCTGGGAGAGCGCATCGGGCTCATCCCGGTCGTCGGGTCCCTGGCCCTTGCGATCGGATACACCTGCGTGATGGCGTGGATCACCAAGTACATGGTCATGGCATTCACGGGGGACCTGTCCGACATGGGGCAGGACATGGGGGCGATCTCCGGCATGTTCGATGCCACATCGAGCGCGTGGGGAGCCAATATCTGGGTGGTCATCGCCGCTGTCATCACCCTTCTGATCATGTCCCGCGGAGTCTCCGGTGGGATCGAGAAGGCCAACAAGTTCCTGATGCCCGTCCTGTTCATACTCCTGATAGCCCTGGCCGTCTACGTGGGGACCCTCCCCGGTGCATCGGCCGGGTACAGCTACATCCTGACAGTCGACTTCGGCCTCCTGGCCGAACCGCTGGTGTGGATATTCGCCTTCGGACAGGCGTTCTTCTCGCTGTCCGTCGCCGGCAACGGGAGCGTCGTCTACGGATCGTACTTCGGAAGGAAGGACTCCATCCCCAGCAGCGCGTTCTACGTCGGACTGTTCGACACCGTCTCCGCCCTCCTCGCCGCGGCCATCATCATCCCCGCCATGACTGCCGGCGGTGCCGACCCGACGCAGGGCGGCCCCGGACTCATGTTCGTGTACCTCGTGAACGTGTTCAACGGCATGGAGGGCGGGATGATCGTGGGCATCGTGTTCTTCGTCTGCGTGTTCTTCGCGGGACTGGCCTCCATCCTGAACCTGTACGAGACCCCCGTGGCGTTCATCCAGGAGAAGCTCGGGGCGAGCCGCCTGCTGGCGACCCTGTCCATGGTCGCCCTCGGGGGTGCCGTCGCACTGTGCATACAGTCCATCGTGTCCCCGTGGATGGACGGCGTGTCGATTTACATCTGCCCGCTCGGAGCCCTCCTGGCCGCGGTGATGCTGTTCTGGGTCGCTGGACGCGAGTTCACGATGAGGAACGTCAACGAAGGAGCTGACAGGCCCCTCGGGAGATGGTTCTTCCCCGTCGGAAAATACGCGTACTGCGCGCTCACACTCATAGCGCTCGTGGCGGGTGCGCTGCTTGGCGGGATCGGATGAACCGCCCCCTCGCAGGGGCGGGAATGGTTTTCAGTCGCCTCCCCTGCGGGACGCGAGGAACCTGGGGCCCTTCCAGCTCCAGTCGCCCATGAGATGCATGAGCGCCGGGACCACATAGGGGACCACCAGCAGCGAATCCACCAGGATCGCGAAGCCCAGGGCGAACCCTATCTCCTGGAGCATGGCCGATCCGGACACCAGGAGTGTCAGGAATGTGCCTCCCATGATGAGCCCGCACAGCGTGATGATGGATCCGGACTTGGCGAGCGCCTCCTCTATGGCCTCGTCGTTGGAGAGGCCCTTGAGCTTGCCCTCCCTGATGCGGGTGGTCACCAGGATGTCGTAGTCCATGCCGAGCCCGAGGCAGATCACGAACAGCACGATGGGTACTATCCAGATGATCTCCATGCCGAGCGCCTGTGCGAACACCAGCTGCAGCACCCCCAGGGTCCAGACCACGCTCATGAGGATCGTGGCGAGGGAACGGATCGGTGTCAGGTAGACGCCTAGCACCAGCAGGAGCAGCACGTAGATCAGGACGGTGACCCCCAGTTCTATCCAGCGGAACTCGTCGTTGACCAGGTCGGAGATGTCGCTCAGGACCGCCGGCGTGCCGACCACCCATGTCCCCGCGATCCACGGGTTCACCGCGGCTTCCGATGCCAGGACATCCCTCATCGTGACGACGGAGTCCATGGATGTCTGGGACATGGGCTCGTCCTTGACCACAACCATGAGCTGGACGTACCTCCCGTCGGTGGACACGAGCCCCGTGGAGACGTTCACGTTGTAGTCTATGAGGGAAGCCACCGGGACGGAGGTCCCTGGTCCCAGAGGGATCTGTGCATCGGGGGTCAGCGACCAGCCGTACGAGTCGAAGAACCTCTCGAGGCCCATCGACACGGCGTCCGGGAGCTGTCCCATCACCGCACGGTTGACCATCTCGGCCGTGACCGCCGGTTCTGGGACGCCGGATGCCACCAGTGCGTCGTGACCTGCTGCGTACACCGCCGCCCAAGACGTGGGACCCAGGACGTAGCTGACGTTCCCGTCCGCCTTGATTATGGATGACGAAACCCCGTTGAGACCGGTCAGATACGTCCGGGCATCGGACGACCATGTCAGTATGCCTACCCCCGCCGCTGGCTGGGAGACCGAGGCGATGGGCGAATCCAGCCCGATCAGGGCGTATGTGGGCATTATGATGCCGCCGTCCGTGTACTCCGTGATGGCGTCCACGCCGTCCTTGGCCTCGGAATCGGGCATGACGCTGATCATGTCGAAGGAATCGTCTGACGTGAACGCGGTGTATGCCAGCGGCACCGTCAGCACTACCGCCACGACGACGATCGCCTTGGCATGCTTGATGGAGAACCTGCCGGCATGCGAGAAGTACCTCCTGCCCATGTCCACCATCCTTCCGTACACACCGCCGCGCATCTCGCTGCCGTGCCTGTAGTCGTCGATGCTGCGGGGCCAGAACACCCTGTCCCCGACGATCGCTATGACCGCCGGGATCAATGTCAGCGCGGCGAGCATGGCCAACACGATGCCCACGGCGAGGCACACCGCCATGGTGGAGACCAGCGAGAACGTGCACAGGGCCATCACCGCGAACCCGATGATCACCGCCATCCCCGATGTGAAGACGGATTCTCCCGCCCACTTCACCGCCTCCGTTATGGCGGCATCCTTCTCGAGACCGTTCTTGCGCTCCTCCCTGTACCTGGATATTATGAAGATGGAGTAGTCGACACCGGCTCCGAGCATGGAGACCAGCACGATCATCCTCGTGATGTAGAAGATGTCCATCAGCGACCCGAGCGCGAAGATCAGCGCCAGGACCACGCCGTAGGCAGTCCCCACCACCATCGGCGGGACTGCCGCCGTCACCAGGGTCCAGAAGAACACGCCCAGCAGCAGGACGATCAGCAGTATCGACAGCGGATCGACCTTGGCCATGTCGGCATCCGCACCGGACATCGTGTCGCTGGCTATCGGCGCCGAACCGGTCACGTACGTCGTGAGGTCCGACATGCCTGCCGCCGCCTTGGCTTCGGACACGGCGGCCCTGATGCCTCCCACCTCGTCTATCGCGGAGAGCCCCTCCGCGAACGAGAACGTTATGATGAACACCCCGGAATCGGAGCCCGTCCTTCCGTAGGCTCCCATGACGTTGCACGTCACGTCGTCCCCGTACCTTGATGCCAGGGACGCGGACAGCGCCCCGGAGTCGACCAATCCGGATTCGATGGCGGAGAGCCCCCCGTCATCGGCGTAGGGTATCGCGAGTATCGTCCCGGTCGATACGGACCCTTCGAAGTACTCGTCCACGATCCCCTGTCCTTCCGTGGACTCGGAGTCGAAACCGCCCATGGAGGTCATGTCGTAGTTGAGGACACCGCCCACCTGCGCCGCGAAGGGCAGCGCCACCAGCAGGGCGACGATCCAGACCGCGATTATGGCCTTCGGGTGTTTCAGCACGTGTTTCGAATAAGACTCGAACATCGTTTCACCTGAGCATGCTCAAAATAATCTCGTATTTATTGTTTTTGAACATGCTCAACATTTGATACGAAGCAACCCCGTGCGGGGGAAGGGTTTAACATCGGCCCGACTCATGGAAGGATGGAACATGGCTGCGAAGAAGAGGTCCAAGAGCCGTGCGGAGCGCACAGAGGAGATGAGGCAGTCCATACTGGATGCGTCCCTGGAGCTTTTCATCGAGCAGGGCTACGACAAGACCACCACCCGCCAGATCCTCCAGAAGGTCGGCATCCTCAACGGCAGTCTGTACAACATCTACGGGAGCAAGGACGAGATCTTCGCCGACATAGCGATAAAGGCGCTGTCCGAGGCCATGGACATGATGGACGACCTGATCGGCCCGAACGTCGGGATACCCGAGAGGGTGTGCTACCTGCCGTGCATAGAGATATTCGCGTCAAGCAGGTCCCCCCGCATCGCCGAGCTCCTGTCCGTCGCCACCGAGAGGTGGGACATACAGAGGAGGATCTCCGCGTTCTACATGGAGAGGCTCGGGTCGCTCCATCCGGAGGACAGGGACACCATGGATGACCCGTCGTTCGTCATCGGCATGATTGCCTACAGCGGTGCGATAGGCGCCGTGCTGCGCCGCATGTCGGAGGATCAGGGTGCGATGGACGAGAAGAGCGTGATGAGGGTCATCTGCTCCATACAGCTGAAGACCTTCGACGTCTCCATGGACGACCTGGACGGCTACATCGACCGCCTGGTGGATGCGTTCGAGACCCACCGCATCGTGATATGCGGCATACAGGTGTGATTAATTTTATCTCGGAGCTCCCGCAATAGGGACGGCCATGAAGAAAGAGATGAGTTCCTTCGATGTGCGCTCCATCGTGACGGAGCTGTCCGGCCTCGAGGGCGCCCACATGGACAAGATCTACCATTGGGGCGCAGGCAACGTCCTCTTCAGGATCAACGTCCAGGGCGAGGGCAAGAGGGAGCTCTTCTTCAGGGACAAGAAATGGCTGTACTGCCCGTCGGTGAAGCCCGAGACGCCGACCCTCCCGACGTCTTTCGCATCGTTCCTCAGGAAGTACATCGACAACGCCCGCGTGAACGGTGTGAGGCAGGTCGGGTTCGACCGCGTCGTCGAGATGAGCCTGTCGAAGGCGGACGGCGACTACCAGCTTATCTTCGAGATGTTCGGCGGAGGGAACGTGCTGCTCGTCAAGGACGGCACAATCCTCAACTGCCTCATACAGAAGACGTGGAGGGACAGGAAGACCCGCCCCGGCGAGCCGTACCTAATGCCCAAGTCCCGCTTCGACCCCACCGAGTCCTCCAGGGAGGACTTCGTGTCATCGTTCAGGTCCTCCGACTCCGACGCGGTCAGGACCCTGGCGACCTCCGTCAACCTCGGAGGACAGTACGCCGAGGAGATCTGCGACCGCGTCGGCATCGACAAGTCCACTCCCGCATCCCAGGTCGGGGACGACGTGGTGGACAGGATGTACGACACCATGCGCGGCATCGTCGAGATGGTGATGACGTCCCCCGAGCCCACCGCGTTCCTCAAGGACGGGGAGATCCAGGACTTCGCCCCCGTCGACATGGTCTCCCACTCCGACCTGGAGAAGAGGAGGTTCGACACCATGTCCCAGGCCATCGACGCCTACATGGTCCAGGTCGGCGAGGCCGAGGAGGAGGCCTTCGTGGATCCGCGCATCGAGAAGCTCCAGAAGAGGATATCCAAGCAGGAGGAGACCCTGGAGGAGTACAGGGAGCAGTGCGAGGTCTACCGCAGGAGGGCCGAGGCCCTGTACACGGACTACGCCAAGGTCAGCGAGCTCCTGGCCGTCCTGCTGGAGCAGTCGGCGAAGATCCCCTGGGAGAAGCTGAGGGAGGGCGCGTCCAAGATCCCGTACGTCACCGGCATAGACCCATCCAAATCGACGGTCACCGGCGTGTTCGCCGGGGAGACGGTCACCCTGGACTACACCAAGGGGCTGGACGCCAACGCCTCCGACCTGTACCAGAGGGGGAAGGAGGTCGGCGAGAAGGCCAAGCGCGCCGAAGAGGCGCTCGAGGAGAGCCGCGCCGAGATGTCCAAGATCCAGAAGGGGATAGACCGCGCCAGGATGGAGGCTGCCGGAAAGGCGCAGCCCACCAAGCAGTTCTGGTTCGAGAGGTACAAGTGGTTCATCACCTCCGGCAACAGGCTGGTCATCGCCGGCAGGGACGCGCACACCAACGACAACGTGGTGAAGAAGCATCTGAAGGACGGGGACCTCTACGCTCACGCCGACGTCCACGGGGCCCCGTCGGTCATCGTCAAGGACGGGGCCAAGGCGTCCGACCAGGAGCTCAGGGAATGCTGCCAGTTCGCCCTGGCACAGTCCAAGTCCTGGATAGCCGCGCTGGCCGAGGGCACCGCGTTCTGGGTGTACCCGGACCAGGTCAGCAAGACCCCCAACCCGGGGGAGTTCGTCCCGAGGGGCGCGTTCATCATCCGCGGCAAGAGGAACTACGAGCACCACCTGCCTCTGGAGCTGGCAGTCGGGGAGATCTACTACCAGAACGCGAGGAAGGTCATGTGCGGACCGGTGGAGTGCTTCGCGGCCTCGGAGAGGTACCTCGTCATACGTCCCGGAAAGAAGACGGGACGCCAGTCCAGCGAGATCGCCAAGAGGTTCGACGTCCCCGAGGAGGAGGTCTCCAGGATCCTGCCGCCGGGCGACTTCGAGGTCGTCCGCGAGGTCTGGCCGAAGCCCGATGAGGAGACCTCCGAACAGGAATGACGGACCTCGGAGCCTGACCTTAAATCCTTCGAGTGCGTTGCCTGGCCAAGGGGTTGATGCACATTAACGATCCGAAGAACATAATCGGGATCCTGGGTGTCCTGGGGGCCTTCGTGATGATATTCTCGGTGCTCCTGAACTGGGCCACCGTGAACCTGCCCGTCATCGGAATGTCCTTCGACGTCACCGGTTGGGACCTCCATGCAGGCAGCATCGATGCCGAGAACATCTCGGCGCAGTACGGCATACCAGTCGTCGGAGCCACGGAGTACGACTACGCACCGCTCGTGGTCCTGGTCTGCGGCATACTGGGGATCGTCTCCGTGGTCCTCCAGCTGTTCAGCAGCACCGCGACGGCGAACAAGGTCGCCGTTGTTGTGACGATCGTCCTGGCCGTGGCCAGCATCGCGCTGGCTGTACTCTACTCCGGTGACATATCAAGCCACAACGGGGAGGTCATCCCGACCAGTATCCTGAACTACGAGGCGTCGTACGGAGTCTGGGTGGGCGTCATCGGTGCCGTCATGGTCATCGTCGGCGGCATCGGCGGACTCCTGAAGTAGCCGTACGACTACATGCAGACGTTCTGAGACCGTCCCCGGATGTCCGCATCGGCGGGCATCCGGACCCTTCCCTACGCAACCGATTTATACGGGCCCCTGCACTTCGGGAGCCTGTTTTGATTATGCTCAAGTGAGCATAAAGTGATGTGACGGGCCTCTGATCTGGTCCTTCCAGACCGTCCTTTCGTCTGGTCACGATGCGTCCCGTGCAACCGATATAAACGGGCGGTTCTGTTTTCATCCCGGTGATGCACTTGAGTGACACTAAAGTCAACTTCGTGGGGATCCTTGGGATCCTCGGTGCCATCCTGATGATAGTATGCGTCTTCCTGGAGTGGGGATCGATAGAGATGACCATCCTGGGGGAGAAGGGCGTGTACGGATTCTCCGGATGGGGGCTGTATTCTGACGCCGCAATCTATGAGACCGACTTCCTCGGACAGCATTTCAGCATAAACCTGTCCGACCTCGACCTGACCGACTACACATACGTGCCCCTGGTGGCGCTGGTCTGCGGTATCGTCGGCCTGATCGCCACGGTCCTCCCCGTGGCCAGCAAGAGCGGGGCCATCAGCAAGCTGTTCGGATTCATCGCGCTGATCCTCGCCATCGTCTCCATCGTCCTGATGGTCATGTACAACTCCGACCTCTCCTACAACGAAGGAATAGAGGAAGTGGCCGCAGTCACGGTCAGCGCCTCGTACGGGCTCTGGGTCGGCATGGCGGGTGCGGTCCGGATGGTCCTGGGCGGCATCGGTGACCTCGCCAGGAAGACCCGTT
>CALUHQ010000068.1 GCA_944320485.1 Candidatus Methanomethylophilaceae archaeon | reverse complement strand
ATGACGGCCACAGCGGCGGGGTCACACCCGGTCCCATCCCGAACCCGGAAGTAAAGTCCGCCCGCGTATCTGTCTGTACTGTATTGCGCAAGCGTACGGGAACTCAGACACGCTGTCAGCCACTTTTACATTTCATCTTGTGGCCGTGAGGCCGCTTTCCTCCATCACCGATATGGACATCCGTCGGTGCGTCTCTTATCATGAATCCATCATGGGACGTGTCCCGAAGATCTATTATCCGGAACTCTGAGTGAGAGCCGGTTGATAAAAAGAAAATGGGAGGGGGATGCCCTCCTTTGAGTTTCAGAAGTCGATTTCGCTGAGCTTGACCAGCTTTCTCCAGCGCCTGTCGACCTCGTCCTGGTAGGCCTCGGCGACGGGCTCCCACCTGTCCTGGAGCAGGTGCTTGAACCTGCCCTGGGAGGAGAGCCAGTCCATGACGGGCTTCTTCTCGACCTTACCGTCGGCGATCCTGGCGCTCTCGGCGGTCAGGATGTACTTGCCGTTGACGACCTCGAACAGGGGCCAGACGCAGGTCTCCACGGCCAGACGGGCCATGTTGATGGTCTCGTCGGTGGGGAACCTCCATCCCCTGGGGCACGGGGAGATCGCGTTGATGAAGCTGGGCCCGTTGGCGGCGAATCCCTTGGATGCCTTTGTCACCGTGTCCCTCCAGTTGTGGGGGGACACCTGGGCCACGTACGGGATGTTGTGGGCGACGATGACCTCGGTCATGTCCTTGGAGAACTCCTTCTTACCGGACTGGACGGACCCGGCCCACGACGTGGTGGTGCTGGCCCCGAGCGTGGTGGCGGAGGACCTCTGGATACCGGTGTTCATGTAGGCCTCGTTGTTGAGACAGACGTACATCATCTTGTGGCCCCTCTCCATTGCTCCGGAGAGCGCCTGCAGTCCGATGTCGTACGTGGCTCCGTCCCCGGCGAAGTTCACGAACTTGATGTCGCCCTTGATCTTGCCCTTCTTCTTCAGCGCGGTGTAGGCGGTCTCGAGACCGGCGCAGGTCGCCGCACCGTTGCCGAAGGCGGTGTGGATGTAGGGGGTGTTCCAGGACGTGTACGGGAACACGGTCGTGGAGACCTCGAAGCATCCGGTGGAGAGGGACACGGCGATCGGGTCGCTGGTACCCATCATGATCTGCTTCGCGATGATGGACTCCGCGCACCCGGCGCAGAGCCTGTGCCCGCTGGCGAGCCTGACGGGCAGCTTGTTGAGCTCCTTGAGTGACATCGTTGTCATGCCTTCACCCCCAGATAGGTGATCTTGGAGGCCTTGCCCTCGGCTACCTCCTCCATGGTCTTCTTGAACCCGGCGACCGTCGCATCGGCACCTCCGAGTCCGTAAATCACGTTGTACATCTTCGGCATCGCGTCCAGGTCGGCCGCGGCGGTGACGACCTCCGGGAACATGGGTCCGTAGGCTCCGATGCTCAGGTGCTTGTCGAAGACCACGACGGCCTTCTTGCCCTTGAGGACCTTGGCGAGCGCGGCCTCGGGCCACGGCCTGTAGACGTGGGGCATGGCGCATCCGGCCTTGATGCCCTGTGCGCGGAGCTCGTCCACGGTCTCCTTCATGGTGCCGAAGGAGGAACCGAGGATCACCGCGACGTACTCGGCGTCGTCGCACATGTACTCGTCGACCAGGTGGTACTCCCTTCCGGTCATCTCGGCGAACTCCTTGAAGACCTCCTCGGCGACCTCCAGGGCCTTGTTCATGGCCATGACGGACTGGTACTTGTGCGGGTAGTAGAAGTCGGGACCGTCCATGTTACCGTGGGAGACGGGGTGCTTGACGTCGAGCAGCGGGTACAGCGGCTCGAACTCGCCGACGAAGTTCCTGACGTCCATGGTCTCGACCATGGTCATCCTCTCGATGGCGTGGGTCAGGATGAAACCGTCCAGGTTGACCATGCAGGGGAGCTGGACATCGTGGTGCTCCGCGATCCTGGGCGCGATGATGGAGTTGTCGTACGCCTGCTGGACGTTCTCGGAGAACAGCTGGATCCATCCGCAGTCGCGTGCGGACATGGCGTCCCCGTGGTCGTTGTTGATGTTGATGGGACCGCTGACCGCCCTGTTGGCGACGGCCATGATGACGGGCACCCTCATGGATGCCGTGATGGGCATCATCTCCCACATGTACGCGAGACCCTGGGACGCGGTGGCGGTGAACGTCCTCGCACCGGCGGAGCAGGACGACGTGCACAGCGTCAGGGCCGAGTGCTCGGACTCGACGCACACGAACTCGGTGGAGACCTCGCCGTTGGCGACGTACTCCGCGAACTTCTCGACGATGATTGTCTGAGGCGTGATCGGGTACGCGGCGCACACATCGGGGTCGATCTGCCTCCAGGCGAGTGCGACCGCGTTGTCTCCGTTGATTGCAATGTCGTGGCTCATTCTCACTCCTCCCTCATCGTGATGGCCTTCTTGGGGCAGACCTTGGCGCAGATGCCACAGCCCTTGCAGTGGCTCATCTTGATCCCGGACATCTTGTCGTCCCTGAACACGATGCTGTTGTCGGGACAGTAGATCCAGCAGGTGTAGCAGTCGATGCACTTGTCCTGGTCGACTATGGGGACGTAGCTCCTCCAGTCACCGGTGAAGACGTTCTCCGAGGAGCCGGGCTTTATGATGCGCCCGCCGACCACGAGATCCTTAACGTTTGCCAATGCCATGTCACTGCACCTCCTTGTATCCTCTCTTGAGAGCGGAGAGGTTCTTCACGATGACCTTGTCGGAGAGCTTCCCCGTGAACTTGTTCGTGATCTGGTCCTCCAGCTTGTCGTAGGGGACGATCTCGACGCACTTGATCAGGGCTCCCAGCATGACGGTGTTGACCATGGGCTTCCCGATCTCCTCGAATGCGATCTTTATCGCGTCGAGGGTGTGGCACTCCGCATCGGTCCCGAGGGCGCTCTGGAGCTCCTCGGGCGTACCGGTGTAGTTGGCCAGGATGACGGAGTCCTTCTTCAGGCCCCTGGTGACATCCACTTTACCGACAAGCGTACCGTCCATGATGATGACCACGTCGGGCTCGTAGACCTGGCTGTGCACCCTGATGGGCAAATCGGAGATCCTGGTGAAACCCCTGATAGGAGCACCCATCCTCTCGGGCCCGAACTCCGGGAAGGCCTTGACGTACATTCCCGAGGCGATGGCGGTCTCGGCCAGGATCTCGTTCGCTGTGACGACACCCTGTCCGCCCCTACCATGCCAACATATTTCCATGTGCATAAGTACCACTGGGATTCCGTATGGCGCCGACCATTTAAACTCTTTGTAGTATCCGAGAGGTTTTCTTCTGTTTCGGAAACAACGTGATGGTTTTTCGGAGGAAATTCGTAGGATTAGCTACGGAAATCGAAACGGAATGGACGGAATCTGCAGCATGACGCCCCCCATCGGATCCGGTGTGTGATACTAAACAATAAAATCGAATAACAAATACAGACGGTCAGTACGGCCGGATGCCGATCAAACAGATTCCGTTTCGCAGGGATTCCCATGGACAAGAAGATCGTCGATGTAAACGAGCTGCACGTGGAAGACATACCCATCGTCGGGGGCAAGGGAGCTAACCTCGGCGAACTCACTAATGCCGGCTTCCCGGTCCCGGAGGCTTTCGTCCTCACCACCGCCGCCTACGACTACTTCATCCAGAGCAGCGACATAATGGCGAAGATCGAGAGCGCCCTCGAGGGCATCGACAGGACCTCCGACGACAGCCTGATGGCCGCGTCCGACGAGATCAGGGCCATGTTCGAGGAGTGCGAGATCCCCGAGGACCTGAAGAAGGAGATCGTCGCCAGGTACAGGATCCTGTTCCCCAAGGGCAAGAAGGGATTCGTCGCCGTCAGGTCCAGCGCCACCGCGGAGGACCTCCCCGACGCCAGCTTCGCGGGCCAGCAGGAGACCTACCTCAACGTCGGAAGCGAGGAGGACCTGTTCGACAAGATCAGGAAATGCTGGTCCTCCCTCTTCACCGCCAGGGCCATCGCCTACCGCGAGAAGCAGGGGTTCGCCCACAGCGACGTCAAGCTCGCCGTCGTCGTCCAGAGGATGGTCAACTCCGAGTTCTCCGGCATCATGTTCACCGTCGACCCCAACAGCGGCGCCAAGCAGATCGTCATCGAGGCCGGATACGGACTCGGCGAGGCGATCGTCGGCGGAGAGGTCACCCCCGACACCTACGTCATCGACAAGCAGAAGATGGAGATTCTCAAGAAGAGGATATCCACACAGCACTGGAAGTACGTCCGCGGGGAGAACGGGGGCGTCGTCAAGCAGGACATGCCCGCCGACATGGTCAAGTCCCAGAAGATCCCCGACGACCGCATCCAGGAGATCGCGGAGATCGGAAGGCAGATCGAGATCCACTACGAGAAGCCCATGGACATGGAGTGGTGCGTCGAGGACGACAAGGCATACATCGTCCAGGCGAGGCCCATCACCGCCACCGGGAACTCCGCCACCAACGAGTCCGCCGGAGCTGCCGCCTCCAGCGAGGACATCATCGCCACCGGTCTCGGAGCCAGCCCCGGCCTGGCCACCGGAAGGGTCATCATCTACGACACCAGCATGAGCCTGGACTCCGTCAAGGAGGGCGACGTCCTGGTCACCGAGATGACCATGCCCGACATGGTCCCCGCCATGAGCAGGGCCGCGGCCATCGTCACGGACGAGGGAGGCATGACATGCCACGCCGCCATCATCTCCAGGGAGCTCGGCACCCCCTGCGTCGTCGGTACCGGCAACGCCACCGAGATCCTGAAGGACGGTATGGAGATCACCGTGGACGGGACCACCGGCACCGTCTACAAGGGAGCCCTCAAGAAGGCCTCCAGCGAGCCCCAGGCCCAGGCCGCCGCCAGCGTCTGCGCGGAGTACGTCCCCATCACCGGGACCAAGGTCATGGTCAACATGTCCATGCCCGCGAAGGCCGAGGAGGTCGCCATGCTCCAGTGCGACGGGGTCGGACTGATGAGGAGCGAGTTCCTGTTCACCAACTACATCGGGGAGCACCCCTGCGCCGTCATCGAGGAGGGCAGGTCCCAGGAGCTCATCGACAAGCTCGCCGAGGGCATCGCCAAGGTCTGCAGGGCGTTCTACCCCCGCCCGATCACGCTCAGGACCTCCGACTTCAAGACCAACGAGTACCGCGACATGAAGGGCGGCGCCGACTACGAGCCCAACGAGGACAACCCCATGATCGGATGGAGGGGATGCTCCAGGTACGTCTCCGACAGCTACCGCGAGGCGT
>CALUHQ010000067.1 GCA_944320485.1 Candidatus Methanomethylophilaceae archaeon | reverse complement strand
CCATGCCCGTCATACCGGAGGCGACGTTGGCCACGCCCTCCTGCCACATGCCGGACACGTCGCCGATGACGTCCAGCCCCGTCATGGTCGGCGCCTCCCCTGGAGCCTCTTGGCCATCTCCTCGGTGCGCCTGTTCTCCTTGTTGATGCGGTCGACCCAGTAGGCCGCCTGGCTGACCGTGAGCATGTCCAGCATGTCGTCGTCCATCCTCGTGATGCCGTTGGCCCTCTCGATTTCCAGCTGGGTGCTGTCGATGTGATCGGGAGGGATGGGCCTCGCCAGCGACCTGACGGCGAGGGACAGTTGGATCCTCTCGCCCTCATCAAGTGACTCGTAAAGGCGCTCGTAGTCCTCCATGTCGGCCAGCGCGGGTGCCACGATGACTCCGAGGGCGTCCATGTCCGTGACCTGGAGCTGCAGGGAGATCTCCTCCATGCGCCTCCTCGCATCAGGCTCCACATCCTCCGGAGGGATGCCGTCGAAGTAGGGCCTGAGCATCTGCGCCTCCTGGAGCATCCTCGCCCTCTCGGGGTCCAGCTTCGCCGATGCCATGTCTATGACCCTGCGGCGCCTGAGGGGCATGTGACGGAGGACGATGACGCCCTTGCTCGTCCTGAGGACGTAGCGGACAAGGTGCTCCCTCCTGAGCTCGCAGATCGGCACCGTCCCCTGCATGGGGTCGGGCACCGCATCCCCGGTCACGAGGTCGCGGAAGTCCCACGACTCCATGCTCACACCACCGTGATGTCCAGGGCGGTCACGGCTATGGTCTCGTCGTACTGCCCCTGGGACCTGTCCGGACCCGCGAGGCCGAGGGAGCACCCCGTGAGTGTCACGGTGTGCCCGTCGATGACCGTCCTGAAGGTCATGCCGTCGGTGAGCGCCATCCTGAGGTCGTCCCACGTGTTGTCCTTTGACGTGATGGTCAGGTCCAGCGTGATGGTGCAGTCCTGCGCCGCGGAGCCCTCCCCCGCCTCCAGTCCGTACCCGGTGCCGTCGTCGTCGGACACGCCGGGGTCGGCGCTGAGGTTGTTGCTGATGCTAAGGCTGAATGCCTTGGCGGGGATCCTGTGGAACTGCGAGCCGTCGGTACTGTACTCCCAGGGGCGGTTGAACGTTATCGGGATGCCCGTAGGGATGGGCACGGTGTCCAGGGTGATGGCAGTGCCGTCGCTGTCCGCGAAGGGGGTCTTGGTGTGCCACCTCGCCATCGTGGACACGGAGAACTCCAGCTTGGCTCCCACCGATGCGGCGCTGATGCCGAGGGTGTTGACCCTGCACCCGGTCCACAGGTGGACGGTGCTCGGATCCACACGGACGGCGGTGTCGAAGCTGGGGAGCTCCCTCTGCACGCCGGAGAGACCTCCGACGGCCCTCTCGATCCAGTCCTCCCAATCCTGGTCCCTGACCATGTTGAAGGTCGCGGAGTATCCCGCGCTGGTGCTGATGACCATGCTGTCGACGTCGACCCTGGAGCCGCATCCCTGGATGCCTTCTCTGGTGGCCTCGCCGCCGTCCGAAAGGGTCAGGGTGGTGCCTGCATAGGCGCTCGCCCCGTTCGCGTTCACTTCGCCGTACACTGCCTCGGTGCGGACGGTGAGCCCGCACAGGTCGCCTTTTGTCCTTACCATCGGTTACATCCTCCAGAAAGTAGCGGGTCACTTCCAACCCGAAAAGATAATCGTAGAACTGCCCATCCTGCACCTCGTAGGGAGCGCTGTCGGGCGTGATGAGCTCGTAGAACGTTCCGTCGATGGTCCTGTCCATCACGAGCCTCAGATCGCGGTAGATGGCCATCGCCTTGTCGTAAGCGGCGCGCTTGCCCTTCTCGCCGCCTCCCTCTCCCCTGACCTGGATGTTGACGTACAGCACGTCGTCACCGTTGAGGACGTCCGGCATCGGGGCGGTGTTGCGCTGCTCCACGAGGACCCCGTGGACGGGCTTCCTCAGAGCGAGGAGCTGCGGGTCGTAGATGCCCTTGCCGAGCTCGCCGTACCCGAGCTCCGAGATCAGCACGGCGATGTCATGAGCGACTGATGCCGACATTCACATCAGCCCCAGGTTGCGGAGCCTCTGGTCGACTCCCTTCACGAACTCCTTGAGAATCTTGTCCTGAAGCTCCTCGTGGGGCTTGTCCAGATACCTGTTCCCTGTGCGGGACGCCGACCATCCGGAGTCCTCGCCGGGAGTCCAGTATTCGCCCTCCCTCGGTTTCTTCGCCTCGTGCATCCTCGCGGCGTAGGGCACCGAGGACGAGAGGACGAGCTCGATCGTCCCCTGGCGCCTGCGAACCTGCAGGGACTTGGAATCCCTGCCGTAGGGTAGGACGGAGTTGGCCAGCCTCTCCATCCCGTACTCGTTGAGCCTCTGGACCGCCCTGGCGCGCCTGTCGTGTTCGCGGGGCGTCTCCGCCCAGGACAGGACTGCCTTCTCCCACTTGCGGGGGATCTGCGTCTTCCAGGACGAGGGGTCGTTCTCCTTCCCCTTCCTCTTGACGACCATATCGACGCCGCGGTACTTCGCCGCGTACCTGTTGCGGTCGGACTTCGGCGTCCTTTGCCAGACGCGGTCGTAGTATCCCGTCCTCAGCAGG
>CALUHQ010000066.1 GCA_944320485.1 Candidatus Methanomethylophilaceae archaeon | reverse complement strand
TCAAGATGAAGAGAGACGGTCTCATCATCGAGTTCTTCGAGGTCCTCGAGAAGGCCAGGAAGATGCGTGAGGGAGTCTCCTCCGACTACGAGTCGGCAATGGAGAAGATCACCATCGCCAGGGCGGTCGAGGGAGAGATCGCGGTGAAGAGCGCGGCGTACGCCCTGAAGGCAGACCCGCAGGTGAAGCTCGGAAGCAAATCCATCATGGGAATGATGGTCCCCAAGGTGGAGGCCGAGAGGATCCACACCAAGATGACCGAGAAGGGCTACGGTGTGATCTCGACCTCCGCCTACATCGAGGATGCGGCGGCCGCGTTCGAGAAGCTGCTCGACACGCTGGTCCGCGCAGCCGAGGTGGAGACCACCATGAAGAAGCTGCTGGACGAGATCGAGAAGACGAAGAGGCGTGTCAACGCCCTCGAGTTCAAGATCATCCCCGAGCTGAAGGAAGCGGAGAGGTTCGTCAAGTTCCGTCTCGAGGAGATGGACAGGGAGAACACCACCCGCCTCAAGCACCTGAAGAGCAAAGGGGCTGCGGAAGAGTGAAGTCGACCGAGGAGCGTCTCAGCGAGATCCGCGAGGATCCGGTGAAGTTGAAGCGTGCCTTCAACCTCATATGGATGGTATCCTATGGGATGCTCTTCCTCGGAGCTCTGATCATCGTCGGAGTCCTGGCGTACAATTACCTGGGCCAGGCATAAACCCCTTAACAAACACCCTTAATTTTTCAATCCCGACAGTTCCGTTGTGTCATGATGAGCGATCCGACCGGGCTGTCGACACCGTCTCAGTAAGGGTCACTCGTGGAAGTTGTGCATCCTGATCTGTCCGGTGCCCAGGTCGACGACGGGCATGATCCCCGGGTCAGGGTTGAAGTTGTGCTGCCTCTGGTACTCCGTCTGGGACTGCCACGTGGACGCGTTGATCATCCTGACGCCGTTGTAGATCTCCTGGCCGACGCCGTGGACGTGGCCGGTCACGAATATGTCCGGGATGTACTCCATGGCCATGTAGTCCTTCTTCTCAGGGGCGAGTGCGTTCCTCTGGCCGTATATGGGCGCCAGGTGCCTCCTGACGCACATCTGCTTCATCGTGTCCAGGGGGTTCTCGTACGTGAGGAACTGCACGGCAGCGATCCAGTCGTCCAGGCTCTTGCCGTGATAGGTCAGCACGGTCCTGCCCTCGACGTTGAGGTACACCGGGTTGCCCACCATCAGGATGTTGGAGTCGAAGTTCTTGGTGAACCTCAGGTTCAGCGCGGGCTGGGGCTCGGCGAGGCGGGCGGCGTCGTGGTTCCCGGGGTGCACGACCATCTTGATGTGGTCGGGGATCTCCTTCAGGTACTCCGCCAGGGTCTCGTACTGCCTGTCGATGTCGGCTATGTTCAGCTCCTTGTCCTGGTCGGGGAACACGCCGATCCCGTCGACGACGTCCCCGGGGAACACCAGGTAGTTGATCCCCTGCTCCAGGGCGTTGGCCTTCAGCCAGGACACCATCCTGTGCCAGTCGTTCTCAAGGAACGTGGCGCTACCGACGTGAACGTCGGAGAGGAATGCGATCTTGGACGTGGAGTCGCTGGGCTCCCATGTGTGCTGCTTCGGGATGTCGGGGCGGAAGATCTTCTCCGGGATGATCATCGTCCTCTGCAGGTTGGGGCGCCCCATGACGCCTATGACCTCGTCGTTCACGAACGACTCTCCGTTCAGGGGGGAGTCCTTGGAGATGAACACCTTCGTAGTGCCGGTGTCGTCCTCTATGGTCACCATCGTGTGGCCGTTCTTGGTCGTGTTGCACTCGTACACTATCCCGGCGACCTTCACGTCGCGGTCCAGGGTCATTGCCCTGGAGATGTCCATCGCCCTACCGAAGTCGTGGCGCTTCTCGAGGAGCCTCTTCAGCGTGAGGAAGCGGCTCCTGAAGTACTGGGCGAAGTCGTTGATCTTGCCCTCGCAGGTGGATTCGCCGGTTATGTCGGTCCCCTTCATCACGGTGAGATCCGAGGTGAACCTGTTGTGCGGCCTGACCTCCTTGGGGGATTCGAAGAGCACCTTGTCCCCCGCGATGCAGTCCATGATGTCCTTCTTGCTGACGAACATCATGTTGTTGGACAGATGGGCGAAGACGGTGTTGGTGAACCCCATCGGATCGTTGTTCGAGAGGATCATCTCCATGGCATCCGGAGAGAAGAACACCCTCCTCTTGGCAGCGGCCGACAGGATCTCCTCCTTCATGTCCGAAGGGATGCGTGTCCTATGTATAGTCCTTTGGGAGCGACGCCGCACACGCTCGATGTTTAGTCAATTTATATACGCACAGTCCCTCCATGGCAGCATGACCTCCATCTCAATCTCCTGTCCTGTGAACCCCAGCGAGGACCCGGACAAGGTGCTGTCCGCGATAATGTCCATGTTCCCCGACGCCACAGTCGAGCTTGGCGAGTCGGGGTTCACCGGCACGGCGCCCACCCTGGACACCTTCGCCAAGAGGATACGCGGGCAGAGGATCCTGGACGCGGCCCGCTCCATACTCCTGAGGAACCTGCACGGTTCCAGGACGAGGATGAGTCTCAACAAGCAGGTCGCCACCGTCGGCAAGGTGTCGTTCGCCGACAGGAACCCCGTCCTGGGGGCGATCGACGTCGTCATAGAGGGGGAGGACCTGGAGGCGTACATCGACCGTGTCGCGCCGATGACGGTGGACGGTGAGGAGGTCCGGGCATGATCGGGGTCTCCTGCACGCATTTCGGCAGCAGGCCGTTCGAGGACTGGATCGGACCGATCTCCAAGGAGTTCCGCCACTGGGAGGTGTTCTCGGAGGCGGAGCACAGCATCATCGGGAACGTCCCCAGGCTCAGGGGGCTCATCGACGATGCCGGGATGTCGTGCTCGGTCCACGCGCCCATATGCGACTGGAACATAGGGGCGCTGTCCGACAGGCTTAGGAGGGCGTCCCTGGAGGAGACCCTGGAGACCATATCCGCCTCGGCGGAGCTGGGGGCATCCACGGTCACGGTGCATCCGGGGCTCTCGTCCATGGCGGTCGACGGGATGGGACAGCAGGCGATGGCCCGTGCCAGGGAATCCCTGAAGGCCATCGACGCGGCCTCTCGCGATGCCGGGGTGGTGGTCGCCATCGAGAACATGCCCCAGGTGCCCTTCTTCCTGGGCAGGACCGCCGCAGATCTGGAATCACTGATCGACGGCACAGACCTGGGGGTGTGCTTCGACATCGGCCATGCCAACACCGCCGGGCAGATCGACGATATGATCGACATCTTCGGGGACAGGATCGTCAACGTGCACATCCACGACAACAACGGGAAGCGCGACGAGCACCTGACCATAGGTGACGGGTCCATAGACTTCCCAAGGGTGTTGGGTCGCATGGGATGGTACGGAGGGAACTGGATCATAGAGTCCAAGAACCTCGAATCCGCAGTGGAATCTCAGTCCCGTCTTCTGAAGATGCTCTCCTGAGCAGGGGGCTCGAGGTTCGGGGCGTCCTTCAGGCGCTTCCTGGACGCGTATCCCCTTCTTGCAATCTCCGCCAGACAGGGCGCGCCGAGCGCCATGAAGGCGAGGGCCATGCAGGACACGGCCATCAGCATGGGTCCGTCCATGAGCACGGCCAGGTAGTCCACTCCGAAGTGGAACGCTATGGAGACGTGGATCCCGAAGCGGACGTACAGGTATCCCATGACCAGCCCGCTGATGAACGTGGGCAGAACCTTCCACAGACCCCATCCGGACTCGTGGGCGAATCCGAACACGAGGGCCGAGACCACTATCAGGACCAGGGAGAGGCGGCTTATGCCGAACCCTCCGAGCAGAAACAGCGGGGCATCCCTCCTCCTGCGGACCAGGGCCACGAGGGCCATGGGTATCCCGATGTAGACGACGCGGGAGATCACCTCCTCCCACACCGCGGCATTTGCGAACGACAGGAAGGCATCCGGCACGGGTCCGAGAGGCAGGTCCGTGGGGATCTCGGATCCTCCGAGGTTGAACAGGCCGACGATCAGGTTGAGCAGCAGGTCGGCGGAGAACAGGAGCCCGAGCCAGAATAGAGGGGTCTTCTCGATCCTCCCGGCGGTCCTGTCCTTGGAGATGAACGCTCCCGCGGACTGCCTGAATACCAGCAGCACGGACGCCGCTATCGCGACCACCAGGAATATCCAGTAGATCTGGAGGGACAGTCCCTCTAGGACCCCCGCCACCTCCAGGGTGGGGATCAGGACCAGGACGTTCAGGGCGCCGTCCGAGCACCAGTCCCAGGTCTCGACCGTGCCTGTGAGCATCGCGATGAGCTCGACCGACAGCAGAACGGCCAGGAGCAGGGATGACGCCACCGCCGCCCAGAAGAGCCAGCGGTAGGGGTCCGAGCGCGGGTCCTCGACGAGTCTGCGGCCGCAGCGGGGGCAGAACCTGGACCCGTTCGCCCTCGCGGCCTCGCATTCGGAACAGTCACGCAGCGGTTCACCGCAGCGCATGCAAAACGCATAGCTCGCCTCGCGGCTCTCATCGCACTCGGGGCAGGACAACTCGCTCACCTCAGACGGTCCGCGATGCCGCTGGCACGCTCGACCTCCACCACGACCAGGAGGCTGCGCCTGTACTTGGCGACCTCCCTGATCTGGTCGGAGATGTGCTCCTCGCGCTTCCGGGACACCTCCTGGTATCCCTTGACGCCGTTCACATAGGCATCCCATTCGACGGCGAACGCCTCGGGGGTGGTGGATGAGAACCTCTTCTTCATGCCCTTCTTGGCGAGGCGGTGCTCCTTGACGAAGTCCCAGGTCTTTACCGTCTCGCAGTACATCTCGGTGAACTCTGAGTCGTTCATGTCCAGGGGGATGACGTTCGTGCCGGCCTCGGTGCAGAGGTCCACGAGCATGCACATGGCGGGGGACGGCATCTCGACCTGAATCCCGGTCAGCTCCTCCATGCGGTGGGCGTACGCGAGGTCGAGCTCGCTGACCTCGAAGTCGTCGTCGAGCTTGGCCCTGTGCTTGATCGCCTGGATTCCCTCTATCCCCATGGATACGCCGTACGCCTCGTATCCCCCGTACGCCTCACGCACCTTGTCGGCTTCCGACGCGGGTCCGTTGACGACCGGCAGGATGGAGACCTCGCAGTCGCCCACGGGCACGACGATCATTTATGGGTCCCCCTCGATGCGACGAGGTCCGTGAGCGCCTCGGGGGCGTCTATCTTCTTAAGCTCCTCGTTGGAGACGACCGCGGTGGAGTCGATGTTGTCCCTGTCGTGCTTGTACTCCACGATCAGGACGGAGAACTTGTCCATTATGCGGGCGATGTCCGATGCGACGACGGCCTTCTGCACGAGCTTCGCATCGTCCGAGTTGCCGATGCCGGTGAGCATGAGCGCCCTGTCGTTGTGGCTGACCGCCTCGAACGGACTCTTCACGACCGGCCTGACGGAGAACCCGAGGTTGCAGAGCTGGTTCACCGCAAAGGTGTCGATGGGCTCCTGACCGGTCCTCTCCTCCTTGCCCCTCTCCTCGCTCTTGAACTCGAACGGGTCGATGGGCTCTATTATCGGGAGGCCCAGGTACTCCTCGATGCGGAGGGCGGCATCGATCATGGCGCCCATGCCCGATTCGTACATCTGGATGGTCCTGCGGGACACCCCGGCGGTCTCGGCCAGGGCACCCAGGCTAATGCCGCGGTCCTCCCTGACGGTCCTCAGGAGCTCGCTGTCGAGCTTCACGTAGAGGCCGCCGGGTGCGGCGAAAATGAACGGTGGGGCATCCTCCAGGAGGAGGTCCGCCAGCGTCTCGTTGGAGACGATAGATATGTTGAATCTGGAGTAGACGATGCCGGCTTCCAGCGCACCGGAGCTCGACCTCTCGCCCACGACCATGGGGGTCGCGTTGAGGGCGTCCGCCAGCACCTTCATCTCCTCCGCGTTGTCCTTGGAGAACGCGTCGATGTTGCTGAGGACCTTGATGATCAGGACCCTGTCGTCGAGTCTCGCGACCACGTCGAAGCAGATCCCTCTGATCGTCAATGCGGAAGAGACGTCGAATCCCGCCTTGGCCAGTATGGCACGGGTGGTGTTGATCAGCTCGTTCCTGCCCATGCGCTTTAGATTGTCAGAACTTCTATTTATAGTGGCCATCCAGGTCATCCGGTCGGGTCGTCATGCGGTTGTGGAGGGCGGTTCCCCGCCCTCCCGATCAGGCGATGCTGATCGTCTTGCCCTCCTCCGCGGTGGCCTTCTTGCTGAGGGTCACCTCGAGGAGCCCGTTGTTGTACTCGGCCTTCGCCGAGTCCACGTCGACCTCGCACGGGAGCGCCAGGTCCTTCTCGAACTTCCTGTTGGGGGAGTCGACCTTGATGGAGAGGACGTTGCCCGTGCATTTCAGGGAGATGTCCTCCTTGGCGACACCGGGGATCTCCGCCACGGCCCTGACGAGGGAACCCTCCTCCGTCACGTCCGTGAAGAATTCCCTCACATCGCCGGAGCCCAGCGCGTTGAGCCTGCTCCCAGAGTTCCCGAACTCCTTCACATGCCTCACGCCGTCAGGTCCCTGGTACATAGTGTACCCGTACGTCTTCACGTCGGGACCGGTCATGTCCATCTGCGAGAACATGTCCTCGATCCTTCTGTTCAGGCTCTCGAAACCTCCGAAGAGGTCGTTCCAGATGTCATCTGCTGCGCTCATAGTCATTCCTCCTTGTCGTTATTCCCTGTCTTCCAGTTCTCTGGTTCTTTCTTCTTCCATGTTCATGCTAAATGGTTTGGGACGGGAGGGACTCAGTCCTTCCCGTAGTCCTTGAGCTCCTGCCTGACCTTCGGGCCGAACTTGTTGAGGGCCTTCTGGAAGTCCTCGCCGTCGACCTTGCAGGCGGCGATGTCCTCGTCGGTCGGGTTGCCGTTGGACGCAACCAGCTTCCTGACGGCGTTCATCACGGCCTCGTTGCAGATGGCCGCGATGTCCGCACCGGTGCATCCGTCGGTCCTCTCCGCCAGGTCGTCCAGGTCCACGTCGTCCGCCAGCGGGCGTCCCTTGGTGTGGATGCCGAAGATGGACCTCCTGGAGTCCTTGTCCGGCGGGCCGATGTAGATCGACTTGTCGAATCTGCCGGGCCTGAGCAGGGCTGGGTCCATGATGTCGGGACGGTTGGTCGCGGCGATGACCACCACGTTGTTCAGGCTCTCCAGTCCGTCCATCTCCGTCAGCATCTGGGAGATCACCCTCTCGGTGACGTTGCTGTCCCCGTTGCCGGACCCCCTCTCGGGCGCGAGCGAGTCTATCTCGTCCATCAAGATCACGCAGGGCGATGCCTGCCTAGCCTTCCTGAACGTCTCCCTCACTGCCTTCTCGGACTCCCCGACCCATTTGTTCAGGAACTCCGGTCCCTTCACCGCGATGAAGTTGGCCTCGGACTCGGTGGCCACCGCCTTGGCCAGCATGGTCTTGCCGGTTCCGGGCGGTCCGTACAGCAGGATCCCCTTCGGCGGCTTGGCGTTCATGTGCTCGAAGACCTTGCCGAACTTCAGCGGCCATTCGACGGCCTCCTTCAGCTCCTGCTTGGCCTCCTCAAGGGCGCCTATGTCCTCCCACTTCACGTTGGGCTTCTCGATCAGCACCTCCCTCATGGTCGAGGGCTGCATGTCCTTCAGCGCGTTCTTGAAGTCGTCCTTGGTCACGAGGATGGAGTTGAGCACCTCCCTCGGGATCTCCTCAGCCTCGAGGTCGACGTCCGGCAGCACCCTCCTCAGCGCGGCCATGGCCGCCTCCTTGGTGAGCGCGGACAGGTCGGCTCCGGCGTATCCGTGGGTCTTGTCCGCCAGCCACTTCAGGTCGACGTCGTCGGCCAGGGGCATTCCGCGGGTGTGGATCTCCAGGATCTCGAGGCGTCCGTCCCTGTCGGGGATGCCGATCTCGATTTCCCTGTCGAACCTCCCGGGTCTCCTCAGGGCCTCGTCGATGGAGTTGGGCCTGTTGGTGGCACCGATGACCACGACCTTCCCCCTGGAGTTCAGACCGTCCATCAGGGAGAGCAGCTGGGCCACTATGCGCCTCTCCTCCTCGCCGTTCACCTCGTCCCTCTTGGGGGCGATCGAGTCGATCTCGTCGATGAAGATGATGCTGGGCGCGTTCTCCTCCGCCTCCTTGAAGATCTCCCTCAGCTTGCCCTCGGACTCGCCGTAGAACTTGCTGACTATCTCGGGACCTCCGATGGAGATGAAGTTGCTGCTGGTCTCGCCTGCGACAGCCTTGGCCAGCATGGTCTTGCCGGTTCCGGGCGGTCCGTGGAGGAGCACTCCCTTGGGAGCCTCGACGCCCAGCCTCTTGAAGAGCTCCGGGTGCCTCAGCGGGAGTTCGACCATCTCGCGGATCTTCTTCACCGCATCCCCGAGTCCTCCGATGTCGTCGTAGGACACCTTGGGGACGTCCCCGTTGTTGGCGGCGGGCTTGTCGGCGACCTTGACCTCGGTGCCGGATGCCATCAGCACCGCATCGCCCGAGGGGGCGAACGAGGTGACCACCAGGTCGATCTTGTTGCCCATCACGTTGAGGGTGATGGTGTCGCCCTTGGCGAGGGCCCTGCCCTCGAGCACCTGTTTGAGATACTCCTCTCCGCCCTGCAGCCTCAGCTGCTCGGTGGGTGCGAACGTGATCTTCTCAGCGTTCTTGGCCACCACCTTCTTGATGGCCACCCTCTCGTCGAGGGAGACGCCGGCGTTGCGCCTGGTCGATCCGTCGATCCTGATAGTTCCGCGGTTTGCATCCTCCGGGCCTCCCCTGAGGACCTTCGCCACGGTCTTCTTCGTACCATCTATCTGTATTATGTCCCCGACCTTCAGGCCGAGGATGTCCATGAGTTCGGGGTCGAGCCTGGCAATCCCCCGGCCCGTCTCTCCGGACTTCAGCTCGGCGACCTTTATCGCCTTCTCGTTCACCATACTCATACCTCCTTTTCGATTGTGTTCATGACGTTCTGATCCCCATCCTGCCCATCGCGGGGTTCGGTGCGCGTCAGCGCGTTCCTCTCCGAGATGAGTCCTGCTCTCTCCTTGTCGAGCTCTGCGATCCTCTCGTCTATCTCCTTGATGCGTCTGGATGCCTCCTCGCGGGTGATCCCCTCGCGGATGTCGGCGGATGTCCCCGAAGGTCCGATGACCTTGGCGGAGAACATGCTGCTGTGCATCTCGACCACCAGCGTGAACTCGCTGCTGGGGGAGTACAGGATCCTCATCGGCCCCATGTCGCTGTCCACGCGGCAGCTCTCCACGAGTCCACCGCTCTCCATGACGGCCAGGTTCTTCATCACGGCCTGTTGGCTGATGCCGAGCTCCTTCGACAGGCGGAGGGGGTAGCTGGGCTCGCGAACCAGCGATTCCAGTATTCTGCGCCTCGTCGGGTTCTCGACGATGGACAGTATCAAGTCGATGTCATCCATGTTATCCCTTGGTTGTTAACCTTGAGTTCACTACCAACGTATATGTCGGAACTTCTATAAAAAGATATCTATTTTGGCCCGAAATGGCCCCGGATCGGGCCATCAGAACGGGTGCGGGAGACAGGATGATGTGAATAACCACCCATACATCCAACAGAAAACGAATCCCATCCAATGTACAACGGTATTTTACAATCTAAGACATTCTTCCAATGAAAATATCGATATTGTGATTAATTGTATAGAAAATAATCAAAAACAATGAATAAACAGAGGTTGCAATCGGACATAGGCTACGAATGCCGCAGAATGCCGGCGTTTTCCGGCGGATCCGCGACCGCCGTTTTCCTGCACCGATCAGACCAAATCATACGAAAAAACGTGTTTAACATTGTTGATTTTTTAATTTTTAATGTTTTTAACATTCTTTTTGGGGTCTGTAACAGGATGTAAAATACAATAATTTAAATACCGTTGGATGGCTACTCACTATTAGAGGCCAGGAATGGCCGGTAAAAGGAGGCAAAATATTGGCATTCGAAACAGAAACGAAAGCTCTCAACGATGCGATGGTATCCTGCAAAGTGCCGGAGATCGAAGCCGCTGTGAACAAGGCCCTCGAGGCGAAGATGAGCCCCAACGACATCATCAACGCCATGGGAGACGGGATGACCCAGGTCGGAACCCTGTTCGAGAGGGGAAAGCTGTTCCTGCCCCATGT
Organism: Candidatus Methanomethylophilaceae archaeon; assembly: GCA_944320485.1. Lineage (GTDB taxonomy): Archaea > Thermoplasmatota > Thermoplasmata > Methanomassiliicoccales > Methanomethylophilaceae > Methanoprimaticola. The sequence continues at coordinate 22,604 of CALUHQ010000066.1, read as the reverse complement.
TCTCTCTGCCGCCAACGGAATGAAGAAGGCGATGACCGTCCTCGAGCCCCTGATGGCCAAAGACGAGGGCAACGACAAGAAGGTCTCCGTCGTCATGGGAACCGTCGAGGGAGATGTCCACGACATCGGAAAGTCCATCTGCTCCACCATGCTGCAGTGCGCCGGATTCGATGTCCACGACCTCGGACGTGACGTCCCCACCCCCCAGTTCATCGACGAGATCAAGGGAGGCTGCACCTTCTGTGGAATGTCCGCCCTCATGACCACCACCATGACCGTCATGAAGGACATCATCGACATCTGCAAGAACGAGGGCATCCGCGACAACGTCACCATGATGGTCGGCGGAGCACCCGTCACCCAGGCTTACTGCGACAAGATCGGAGCCGACATCTACGGAGAGTCCGCTTCCGAGACGACCAACAAGGCCAAGGCCATCGCTTTCTGAGGTGTGACCAATGGTAGACAACATTCTGAGCAGGATGGGTGACAGCAGCAGGTACTACACCTCCAAAGAGCAGATCATCGCCGACATCGAGGCCGGAACCGCCGACGCTGCGGATGCGGCAGAGGTCCCCGCGATGACCGCGGACGAGATCGAGGCCCTGACCGAGATCATGTGCGACCCCCACAGGACCGTCGGAATCCTCCCCGGAAACGAGGTCGTCTTCACCGAGGACGCCTGCATCCAGGAGATGTACACCGACAACGGTAACTGCGGAAACGGTGTGGACATGGGCAGGCTCGAGGCGTCCCTCATCTACGAGAGGTCCATGGTCATGGACTCCCTGGAGCTGGCCACCACCGACTACAGCATCAAGGCCGTCAAGCCCCTCCTGGCCAACGAGATCCAGGCCCTGGAGGAGATCAACATGCTGATGACCATCCCGTACTTCTACGGCAGCATGACCAACCTCGGTCTGTACTACGCCCCCGACGGACCCCACGGCAACCCCGCGGACCTGATGAGGGAGTTCAAGATCGACGAGGCCCGCGAGGCAGCCGAGAACGCCGCCAAGCAGATGGCCGACGACATCGTGTACGTCAGCACCGCCCTCATGAAGCACGGCGCCGAGGGATACAACTTCGACACCATCGGTTCCGCCGGAGACGCCGACCTGTACGGATCCCTCATCGGAATCGCGGAGCTCAGGAAGCAGTACCCCGACGTGTACATCAACATGGGAATGTCCTCCGAGAACGTCCTGGGAATCCACGGAGAGCTCGAGTACAACGGCAAGCCCCTCGCGGGAATCTACCCCAACCAGCAGGTCGAGCTGGCCGAGATGGTCGGCGCCAACTCCTTCGGAGCCGTCGTCAACACCAACACCAGCAAATCCAGCGCCTGGAACATCGCCCGTGCCGTGACCATCGTCAAGGACTGCGTCAAGCACGCCCACATCCCCGTGCACGTCAACCAGGGAATGGGAGTCGGTGGAGTCCCCATGTGCGAGTGCCCCCCGATCGACATCCTGTCCAGGGCCAACAAGGCTCTCGTCGAGCTGGCCCACGTCGACGGTATTTAGGTCGGAGCGGGTGACCCCGCTGGAATGTCCATCCCCCACTACGTGACCTCCGGAATGGGTGGAATGAGGACCGCCGGTGACCTCGTCGCCAGGATGGAGTTCTCCAAGGGCATGAAGATCAACGACGCCAAGGCCTATGTCGCCAAGAAGCTGGGACTGACCGTCGAGGACCTCGCCGATGTCACCGTCATGAGGGAGGCCAGGGAGCTCCAGAAGCTCGGTCTGGTCACCGGAATGCCCGGCGCCCCCAGGGGAATCGTCGCGAAGATGAACATCGAGAAAGTCCTGGACATCAAGATCAACAGCTGCGAGGTCATCCGCCAGCAGCTCGGTATCAACTGATGTCTGGAACCCACGGAGGGAAGTGAACCTCCATTTTCCTCCAAGGGAGGGGGACGCCCCTCCCACCTTTCCTCCGTGGGACACATATCCTAGAAACGTTTTCGGTCAAGTGGTAACATGCAGTCAATGACGCAGATTCTCGCGGTAATCATGCTGGTCTTCATAGGGGCCGTCATAATCAGGAGCGTCATCCAGGGCTCGTCCTTCAAGAAGGTCATCGCGCACGTCATCGAGGTGGAGGTCAGTCAGAGGACCGCACCCGAGGACAACACCCAGTACACCGCATACGTCCCCATCTACGAGTACGAGGTCGACGGCACGAAGTACACGGCCAGAGGTTCGGTTTCTCGTGACCATCCCGCATACAACGTCGGTGACACCAGGGAGATCATCTACAACACGAAGGATCCCAACGAGGTCCATCTCAGGCGTCACAACAAGAACAAGAGCACGATAGGCATAGTGCTGATCATCCTCGGCATCGCCCTCGCTGCCATCGCATTCCTGTACAGCTGATGCGGTTAAGCGTCTTCTGGAAACCTCCCGATCCATCCGGCGTCCGCAGGGTGGATCGAAATATCATTCCCTCCCGTCAATCATCTGTTTTGCAAATCCTATTGTGCTGGCACTTCTGTGTGCATCGGACATTCAACGGTTGGACGGTTGGCTCCAGTTCCTTACAAAAAATAGCATACATCTGGCTTAACAATTCATCCAACTCAGTTAATTTCTTTAACTCAAACATCATGTTAAATCCAGTTCGAAGTGAGTGTCCATGGTGAAGAATCCTGTAATACCGAAGGGCCATGAGAAACCCATAAAGGAGGATGGAATAGAGTACATGCCGTCCGGGGCAATCCTCCGTGGGGCAGAGGACACCAAGAATGCGTACTGGGACTCTTTCTTGCCGATCTTCTTCGACAGGCTCAGCCTGATTACCAGGAGGGTCATGGCGGACTGTGTCAGGGATTATGGACTCACGGGGGTCCATGCAACATATCTGGTCGCCATCAACCTCAGGGAGGGTCTCACGCTGGTCGAGCTCTCCAGTTTCCTTGACATCGATGCGGCCAACACAAACCGTGTTGTGAAGGTCCTCAAGGAGAAGGGTCTGGCATACGACAACAGGCCCACTCCCAAGAGCAAGAAGTTCTCGATATTCCTCACAGACGAGGGCAAGCAGCTCGCCGACAAGATCATGGCCGAGACCCAGGAGTGTATGAACGGGTTCTTCAAGGGCATCCCGAAGTTCAGCATAGACAATATGAAGTATACGCTAATCAAGATGCTATACAATGTGGACCCCGGGTTCGAGGAATATGTCGACAGCAAGTGGGTCAACCCGTTCTTCACCTATCTGAGTCTGGGTTGGGACGAGGAGGATCCGAATGCGTTGAAGTTCGGCAGAGAGGAGTACGAGCATGAGCGAGGTCGCAGACTCGCGTCAGAGTTTCTGGCGGTTGCCAGGCTGTGATGCGGAGTCTCTCTCAGACACGATCAAAACTCGTTCAAACCCCGTTACCTAGATTCGGCCCATCGCGCTTCGTTTTTGGGAAACCGATTGTATTGGATGTTGACAAAGACCTGTTACGGCAATACATCCTCCACCAAGAGCCTGGCTTTTTACATAACAAATCTCAACATTGTTAGATTTAACATGGTATTTGATTAGACAAATGGTTGTCAAAATTGGGTAGTAATCCATAATATGGCCTTGGTTGGATGTATCCATTGGATGTTTCATATAGTAATATATTTATATTATAGGTCAGAAAAATACCTATTTCCTGGATGAACAAACTAAATCTATTTATATGGTTGAATATGGGCAATTACAATACTATTATATAGTGTCAAATACAATGATAATTTCAGTGAATGGGAGACCGGGCCCAAAGCGAGTTCAGGCCTTTCAGTCGCGAATCAGAAGCTACAACACAGAAGGTGTTAGAATAGCAGATCTGGAGCAGCTAACAAAATTGATGAAGAGCAACCGCGTGAAGTGGGGCTTCATCTGGATCATTCTCGCTTCTCTCCTTTGGGGATTCAGTTACGTCCCCCAGGAGGCGATTTGGTCCATAGAGCCTCTTGGTACGCTCTGGTATAATGGAGGCGCCGACCTCCTCGAGGCGACCATCGTTCTCGCGTCGATGCAGTCCCTCATGTTTACGATCGTTCTCTTCCTCCTCTGGTCCTGTGTCAACAACAAGCCCAGGGAGGCCTTCAGGAACCTTGTCCACTGGCCCATCAGCAAGTGGTTCCTCGTCTCCGCCTTCTTCGGCGGACTCATGGCCATGTTCGGATCCACCCTCGCTACCGCGTTCGTCGGTGCCGACTTCGCCGCCGCCATCGCTCTGCTGAGTTCCGTCTTCGGTGCCATCTACGCCAGGGTCCTCTTCAAGGAGATCCTGACCAAGAAGATGATCCTCGGTATCATCGTCCTGGTCGTCGGAGGTATCCTCGTTCTCGACCCCCAGGCAATGGTCAACAACATCATGAGCCCCGAGGGCAAGGACGGAGTCTGGCTCGGATACGTCGGAGGAATCCTGTCCGCCATCGGATGGGGTATCGAGTCCTGTTACAACGTCAGGGGTCTGGATGTCGCCGACACCGAGGCCACCACGCCTGTCAGGTACTTCTGGGAGTTCATCCTCTGGATGGTCATCATCTTCCCCATCACCGGAGCCATCGTCGGATTCGACACATTCTACGGCATCGTCATCGACTGCTTCACCACCCCCGAGATCTTCGGAATGCTGGTGTTCACCGCCCTGTCCCTCGGAGTCGCGGACTCCCTGCTGCACAAGGGATACCCCCTCATGGGTGTCGGACGCGGTCTGGCCATCAACTCCGGTATCTACGTCCCCGCATCCCTGGTCGCCCTGTGGGTCTTCCTCAAGGACTACAGCATCAGCCTGTGGCTGCTCGTCGGTACCGTCGTCGCCATCATCGGTGTGTTCATCATGTACTGGGAGACCGATGAGGAGCAGGATTCCGTCAGAGAGATCGAGGCCTGAGGAGGAATGGAAATGGAAAAGAAGCCAACCAATCTCAAGCTGATCCCCACGAAGAGCATGCTTCTCCTCCTGTTCAAGAAGAACGGAGAGATGGGAACCATCGAGGCCACGGACAAGGTCTTCGAGGCCGAGGGCATGAAGCCCACCCTCAGGTGGAAGTGGGTCATCCGCTTCTACATGATGGAGATGGAGATCAACGGTATGCTGGTGAACGTCGGCTACGACATCGCCCCCGCTGACTACTACGGTCAGGAGAACGTCGTCGTCGGAAGGTACAAGATCACCAAGCTCGGAATCGAGAGGATCGACGCAGTCGTCACGGAGTGATCAAGATGTTTGGAATCAGCTATGTGTTCAACGATGGTCTTGAGTACGTGTTCTACGGATGCGTCATCGTCTTCTGGCTTGCGGCCGCCGCATGTGCCAGATACTACATCAAGAAAATCTGAAACTCAAAAGGAGAAATCTAAATGGAAAATCTGAAAATCAACATCCTCTCCAAAGAGGAGATCGAGGAGATCCACAAAGCAACGATGAAAGTCCTCGCCGACCCCGGAATCCTTGTGGATTCCCAGGAGGCCAGGGACCTGTTCAAGAAGAACGGATGCGAGGTCGACGACGAGACCAAGATGGTCAAGATCCCCGAGTCCGTCGTGAAGAAGGCGCTGTCCACCGTCCCCAAGGAGTTCGTGCTCTACAGCAGGGACGGCAAGCACAACGTCCAGTTCAAGTCCGACGGATCCGTCGTCAACAACAACACGTTCGGTATCGGAACCAAGATCATCGAGTACGCCGGAAACGGACAGTACATCGACAGGGAGAGCACCCTGAAGGACCTGGGCGACATCGCCAAGGTCGCAGACTACTGCGACAACATCGACTTCTTCTGCTCCCCCGTCTCCGCCATGGATCTCGCCGACGACCCTGTCCGCACCCTGAAGGAGATGAAGGCGCTGCTGGTCAACTCCGTGAAGCCCATCGACCTGGACTCGGACTCCGAGTTCTTCGAGGAGTACTTCGAGATGGTTGCCGCATGCTACGGCGGAGACAAGGAGCGCGCCAAGCGCGAGCCCATCAACACCGTCGGATGCTGCCCCGCCAGCCCCCTGCAGCTCGACGCCGAGCTGTGCGCCACCGCCCTGACCGGACCCAAGTACGGATTCCCCGTGAACATCCTCAGTATGGCCATGGCAGCCGCGTCCTCCCCCATCTACCTGGCGGGAACGCTGGTCACCCACAACGCCGAGGTCCTGTCCGGAATCATCCTGGTCCAGCTGGCATTCCCCGGTCACCCTGTCATCTACGGAAGCTCCACCACCTGCTTCGACTTCTACAGCGAGTCCGCACCTGTTGGATCCCCCGAGATCGCGATGATCGGCGCCGGTGTCGCCACCCTCGCCCAGTACTACGGCATCCCCTCCATCGTAGCAGGTTCCTAGTCCGACGCCAAGAGGCCCAACGCCCAGGCAGGTCACGAGAAGACCATCACCAACATGCTCCCCCTGCTCGCAGGACCCTCGTCCATCTACGGAGCCGGAATGCTGGAGCTGGGAATGTCCTTCTCCATGGAGCAGCTCGTCATCGACAACGACATCATCGGAATGTCCCGCTTCGCGAAGAAGGGAATCAAGGTCGACGACGAGACCATCGCCTACGATGCTATCAAGGAGATCGGAGCCGGAGGAGACTTCCTCGGACACGTGACCACCCTGATGAACGTGGACATGCCCTCTCACACCAAGATCCTCGACCGTCAGATGTACGGTGGATGGGACAGAGACGGCCGCAGGGACACCGCCGACATCGCCCACGACGTCGTCGCCCAGGCCCTGGCCAACCCGCCCCTCTACCCCGTCTCCGACGACGTCCTGAAGGCGATCGACGAGATCATCGCCCGCAAGGAGAAGGAGCTCGGCTGCTGATCCACAGGCCGGGGTCACCCGGCCTCAAACCCTTTACATAACACACCAAACACATTGTCTAAAACAATCTTACAAAACCGATTCATCATACGAATCATCGGCAAAACAGTAGATTGTTCAGTCAATACAATCGCGTTTTGGGCGATATATAAAACAATTAGCACGAAATCAGACAAATCGCTAATTGTTTTATACATGAAACCATTTGAACTCACGCTAAAACCCATCGACCAAGAGGGTCGCTGGGAAATAACTGGAGGAACAAGAAATGTCTCAGGAAGAGCTGAACGCAAGGGCAAAGAACGCAGTCATGACCTACAAAGCCGATGAGGCCAAAAAGGTCGCTCAGGAGGCAGTCGACACCGGTGCAGACCTCGTCAGCCTGATCCAGAACGGATTCACCGCTGGAATCAAGGAGGTCGGAGACCTGTTCGAGGCCAAGAAACTGTTCCTGCCCCACATCATGGCCGCAGCCAACGTCATGAACGCCGGAATCGACATCCTGACCCCCCACCTGGAGTCCGGAGCCACCGGTGACTCCCTCGGAAAGTTCATCATCTGCGCCGTCGAGGGTGACATCCACTCCATCGGAAAGGACATCGTCGCCGTCATGATGAAGGTCGCCGGATTCGACGTCATCAACCTCGGAAGGGACGTCCCCATCAAGGACATCGTCCAGGCCTGCAAGGACAACCAGCCCGTCGCCGTCGGAACCTCTGCCCTCATGACCTCCACCATGGTCAACCAGAAGGTCTTCGAGGAGATGCTGAAGGAGGAGGGACTGAAGGGCAAGTTCCTGACCAACGTCGGAGGAGCCCCCACATCCCAGCAGTGGGCTGACGAGATCGGAGCCGACGTCTACTCCGAGAACGCCAGCGACTGTGTCAACAAGCTCACCGCCGCTTTGAAGAACTGAAGGTGATCTCATGGAGAACCTCAAACTCAACACCCTCAACGACGAGGATGTTCAGAAGATCCACAAGGCAACCCTTGAGGTTCTGATGAACCCCGGAATCCGCGTCGAGCACGAGGGCGCCCTCAAGGTGTTCAAGGAGAACGGATGCGAGGTCGACGACGAGACAATGATCGTCAAGATCCCCGAGGCAGTCGTCAACAAGGCCCTGTCCACCATCCCTCCCGAGTTCACCCTCTACAGCAGGGACGGCAAGCACAACATGCAGTGGAAGTCCGACGGATCCATCACCAACAACAACACGTTCGGTATCGCCGCCGGAGTCATGCACTACGTCGAGCCCGGAAAGTACGAGCGCAAGCCCAGCACCCTCCAGGACCTGGCTGACATCTGCAAGATCCTGGACTACTGCGACTGCGTCGACTGCCCCACCACCCCGTGCTCCGCTCTGGACCACGCCGACGACCCCATCCGCTCCCTTGAGGAGGTCAGGGCCATGCTGTACAACACCGCAAAGCCCCTGGACTTCGACTCCGACTCCACCTTCTTCAAGGAGTACTTCGAGATCACCAAGGTCATCTACGACGGTGACGAGGAGAAGGCCTTCAACCAGCCCATCATGACCGTCGCAGGCTGTCCCGCAAGCCCCCTGGTCCTGGACCACGAGCTGTGCGAGACCTGCCTCGAGGGACCCAAGTACGGATTCCCGCTGAGCATGACCAGCATGGTCATGGCGTCCGCCTCCGGACCCATCTACTCCGCCGGAACCCTCGTCATCCACAACGCCGAGGTCCTGACCGCCCTGATGCTCGCCCAGCTGAACAAGCCCGGATGCAAGGTCATCTACAGCCAGGCCACCACGATCTTCGATTTCATCAACGCCTCCGCACCCATCGGAGCCCCCGAGATCGGAATGTTCGCCTCCGCCTGCGCCAAGCTGGCCCAGCACTACCACATCCCGTGCATGGTCGCCGGATGCACATCCGACGCCAAGAAGCCCGGAGTCCAGTCCGGACTCGAGAAGGCCATGACCTGCCTGACCTCCTGCCTGGGAGGATCCTCCACCGTCTTCGGTGCCGGAATGATCGACCTGGGCAACTCCTACAGCAAGGAGCAGCTCCTGATCGACAACGAGATCATCAAGATGGTCCGCCAGATCAGGGGAGGAATCAAGGTCAACGACGAGACCATCGACCTCGAGGAGATCAGGGGTGTCGGAATCGGTAACGACTTCCTCGGACAGATGTCCACACTGGCCAACATCGACTCTCTCTCCAACCCCAAGTTCATGGAGAGGGGACAGTACGGTGACTGGGTGAAGGCCGGATGCCCCGACGCAGCCGACCTCGCTCACGAGATGGTCGTCGAGATCCTCTCCAAGCCCCCGCTCAACCCCATCGAGGACGAGAAGCGCGCCAAGATCGACGCCATCCTCGCCGCCAAGAGGAAAGAGCTCGAGGCCGCACAGTGAAACCGGAGCAGGGATGGGGCAACCCGTCCCGCTCCATTATGAATCCAACGCCGCCGGCTTCAAGCATTCCCGGCGGCTCCTCTCTTTCTTATATTCTGATATATCATCACTATCGGACGGACTCTGGCACATCTCTGCCCTGTACGCAATGGAGCGTAGAGGTCCCGTTCTCCTTCATTGACCCATATGATGCATGCAAACCCGCCAAACGGTCCCGAAAACTCCCTTCTGAGGGATCGTGTGGCCATCGGTTCATCTGGATGGGCATTGATGTGAATCGGGGATATACTAAGCTGCGGATGCGGACAGAACACCGTTAGCGTAGAGAAACGGTGACGATACGAATCGAGAACGAATGAAGGGTTTGGGTCCGGGGGATGACCCCCGGAGGCATCACTGGCACGCCTGGACGAGCCTGTTGATGACGAACTTCTTGTCCATGCTGGCCAGGAACAGGGCGAGCCTGGGTCCGGCCTCCTTGGCGATGAGGATCTTGTACATCGCCTTGTAGGCTCCCTTGGAACCGATGGGCATGGACTTGGCGACCTCGTTGAAGACCGTGTTGATCGACTCGACGTCCCAGTTCGTGTCGTTGAAGCGGCTCACGAGGGCCTGGTAGAACGCCTTGTCGTTCATGGTCAGCTCCACGGAGTGGGGGATCGTCTGGCGGATGCTGAACTTGACGGAGTCGGGCGCGAATCCGTTGAGCCAGTACCTGACGCTCTCGACCCTGACCTTGAGCCTCTCCATGTCGGCCATGGTGGCCTGGGACAGGTCGACGGTCCTCTTCAGGATGGTGATGACGTCGTCGAAGTTGTCGGCCATCTGCACCACGTTGACCAGATGCCTGCAGGAGATCTGCAGGGGGAGCTTGGGAGGGACCTGGTTGTGCTGGGCGATCTTGTATGCGGCGACCGAGTTGTCCTCGGCCTCGCTCCACTCGCCGCTGAAGTACAGCCTCTCCATCCTGTCGTACTCCTCGGCCATGTCGAGGACTCCGAGTCCGGAGTCGAAGTCGATGCACTTGGTGGGGTTGACCCTGAGGAACAGGTAGTTCAGGACCTCGGGGGGCATCATGTTGATCGCGTCCAGACCGGTGACGGGGCTTCCCAGGGACTTGTGCATCTGTCCGACCCCCTTGAGCTGAACGAACTCGTAGGGGATGGGGAACGGGGCCTTGCCGCCGTAGATCTGCTCGACGATGGCCACTCCCGACTCGTAGGATCCTCCGGCGGAGTTGTGGTCCTTTCCGAAGGGCTCGGCGGAGACGCCGAAGATGTACCACTTGGCGGGCCACTCGAGCCTCCATGCGAGCTTGCCCTCGCCCTTGGTGACGTTGGCGACGCCCTTGTTGCCGCAGGTGCACTCGTACTCCACATGGGGGAACGAGTACGTCTCGAACTTGGGGTGGCAGAAGCGTCCGCACTTGCTGCACAGGGGCTGGTAGGGGGCGTAGTTGGGGTCGGCCTCCTTGCCTGTGATGTCATGGAGCAGCTCGATGACCTTGTCGCGCATCTTGAACGACTTGTCGATGCACTCGGCGAACATGCCCTTCTCGTACATCTCGTGCGTCCAGATGATCTCGCACTTCATCCCGAGCCTGTCGATGGCGTCGAGGAAGGGCTGGATGAAGTGGTGCGCGTAGTTGTTGTGCTTTCCGCACGGGCAGGGTATGCGGCAGATGGGCATCCCGACGTATTTCTCGAACTCCTCGGGGAGGAAGGTGTAGCGCCTCCTCAGGGGGTCGAAGTCATCGATGAGATAGATCAGTTTGACCTCTTTTCCGGCCGCCTCCACTGCGCTGCGCACCGACTCGCCAGTGATGGCCTCTCTGAGACTTCCTACATGAAGAATGCCGGTGGGACTAATGCCAGTGGCGATGAGCGGGTGGTCGCAGTTTTCCACGACGTCCTTGGCAATAACATCTGCCCAGTGCATAATAATCAGGCGCAACCATGTGAGCAATATAAAAAAGGGTTTCGGTAAAGAACAAGATTCTGGGTCTATTCGCATTGGATGCCAACGTGTGCGCCTCGGGATACAATCGCCGGGTGTCCGTCCCTCGGACCGATTATTATGAACAAATTAGTACATCGATGTTCATAATATACATATACGTGTACACTAATGGAGAAGTTATGACGATACCCAAGGATGCACGCATCACGCTCGACCCGGAAGAGATTCCGAAGCGCTGGTACAACCTGGCCGCGGACCTTCCCGAGCCCGTCGCGCCTCCTCTCAACCCCGTGACAAAGGAGCCCGCGAAGCCGGAGGACTTCGAGGCCATCTTCTGCAAGCCCATCATTAGGCAGGAGGCCTCCACCGAGAGGTACATCGACATCCCCGAGGAGGTCCGCGACAACCTCATCAGCCTCAACAGGCCGTCGCCCCTGCAGAGGGCCTACCGGCTGGAGAAGTACCTGAAGACCCCGGCGAAGATCTACTTCAAGAGGGAGGACATGAGCCCTCTCGGCAGCCACAAGGGGAACACCGCCCTGGCACAGGCGTACTACAACGCCGAATCGGGCATACACACGCTCACCACCGAGACCGGCGCGGGGCAGTGGGGGACCGCACTGGCCATGGTCTCCAACCTGTTCGACATAGACACCACGGTGTTCATGGTCAAGGGCAGCTACAACCAGAAGCCCTTCAGGAAGACCCTCATGCACATGTACGGCGCGGAGGTTTACGCCTCCCCGTCGGAGCACACCGAGTTCGGGAAGAAGATCCTGAAGGAGCACCCCGACACCACCGGGTCCCTGGGGATAGCCATCTCCGAGGCCTGCGAGCTCGCCGTCAAGGACGAGGGCACATGCTATGCCCTCGGAAGCGTCCTCAACCACGTCATGCTCCACCAGACCGTCATCGGCGAGGAGGTCATGGCCCAGATGCAGAAGGCCGAGATCGAGCCCGACTACATGATCGCATGCGTCGGAGGAGGATCCAACTTCGCCGGGTTCACGTTCCCCATGATGGCCGAGAAGATCCACGGCAGGAGCAACACCGAGATCATCGCCGTGGAGCCCAAGGCGGCCCCGTCCCTCACCGAGGGCGAGTTCAGGTACGACTTCGGGGACACCGCGGGGATCACGCCTCTGATCATGATGTACACCCTCGGGTCCGAGTTCGTCCCCAAGAGCATCCACGCCGGAGGCCTGAGGTACCACGGAATGGCTCCCCTCGTGTCCGCGGCCTACGACCAGAACCTGCTGACGGCAGTCGCCTACGACCAGACCGAGACCTTCGAGGCCGGTGTGACCTTCGCGAAGACCGAGGGCATCGTGGCGGCCCCTGAGTCATGCCACGCCATCAAGGGTGCCATCGACAAGGCCCTGGAGTGCAAGGCGACAGGGGAGGAGAAGACCATCGTGTTCTGCCTCTCGGGACACGGGTTCCTGGACCTGTACGGATACGAGCAGTACATGGAGGGCACGCTCCAGTCGTCCTCCATCGACAACTACTGACAAACCACTCCCGCCTGCGGGGCCTTATCCCGCAGGCGGTCACAATGCTTCCGAGAGGGCCGGCCCTGGTGTCCCGATTATATACGAGCAACATCTACTCGGCGCGATGCCTGGAATACTTGTGGACGATGTCGTCGAGGTGAGGGACCAGAGCGAGGGCAGCAGGTTGTACACCCGCGGGAACTACGGTTACCCCCGTAGCGGCGGAGGCGTGGACCTCGACCTCGTGGAGGCGACCTATCTGGTCGAGTGCCGCAGGCTGGAGGTCCTCGGTCCGGACGGGGTGATCCCCTACGAGGAACTGTTCGCCCTGTCCGCAGCGGCGGTCGACGGATTCGACATCAAGTACCTGGTCTACAGGGACCTTAGGCAGAGGGGATTCATAGCCAAGTACGAGAGCGGGGACTACGACATCTCCGTGTTCCCCCGCGGCAAGACCATGAGCAACTCCAGGCCCGAGTTCATGGTCAGGGCGGTCTCCGAGCGCAGCGCGATCGACATAACCACCTTCATCCGCGAAGTGAGCGACATCAGCGAGAGGAAGAAGAAGCTACTGTACGGGGTCGTGGACGAGGAGGGGGACCTGACATACTACATCATGTCCATGAGGGATCCGGCCGGGAAGATCTTCCCGGAGCCCATGTCGTCCAAACCCGTCGGGAGGCTCATACGCGACAGGGTCTTCGTCTTCGACCAGGGGCACGTCGAGGCCCTCAGGCAGTACGGCTATTACGGAAGGACCTTCGTCGACGCCCTTCAGCTGTCGCTGATCGAGAGCTGCCATCTGGTCGGCAAAGGGAGGCTGACGGTCATCGGCCAGGACGGCGAGCCCCTGTCATTCGACGACCTGCTGGAGTTCGGGGAATCGATACAGGACGAGTTCCGCATCAGGTATCTGGTGTTCTCCGACCTGAGGGAGCGCGGGCTCGTGGTCAAGACCGGCTTCAAGTACGGTACGCATTTCAGGGTGTACCAGTCGTCCCCCGATGATTGTCATGCCCGTTATCTCGTCCACGCTGTCACCGACGACGGCATCAGGATGTGGCCCGAGATATCCAGGACGGTTAGGCTGTCCGGAGGGGTGAAGAAGGAGATCCTCTTCGGGCGCGTCAGGCGCGGATCGGTGGATTACCTCGAGTTCAAGTGGTTCAAGCCTTGATGAGGCCCTCGAGGAAGCGGGCCAGGTCCCTGAACCTGCAGGCGTTCAGGAAGTAGACGTGGTCGGCGCCGTCCCTGCGGGAGGAGATCAGCCCAGCACCCTTCATCTTCCTTATCGCGGCGTTCGTGCGGGGCCCGTCGAGCCCGAACAGGCCGTCCGGGAACGGGGAGCGGGCCTCCTCCCTGGAAAGTCCCCTCACCAGCGTCAGGACGTCCTTGTCGGCCAGGGCCGACAGCATGTCGAATTCCGGGTCGTCCGAGATGCCCAGTGCGTTCCTGTTCGTGAGGCATATGTGCCTGCTGGGTTTCTGTGCCGGCTGCTCGCCTTCCATGAGGGAGTTCAGTCATTCCTAAATCAAAAACGTGTCGGAACCCCGAGGGGGTATGGGATAAGGTGGAGGGGCCGGAGCCTCTCTCGATCAGAGCTGGATCTCGATACCGAGCTTCTCGGTGAGCTCCTTGTAGCGGTTCCTGATGGTGACCTCGGTCACTCCCGCGACATCGGCGACCTCCCTCTGGGTCCTGCGCTCGTTGCACAGGATGGAGGAGATGTAGATGGCGGCGGCCGCGACACCGGTCGGACCCCTGCCGGAGGTGAGCTCCTTCTCGGAGGCGTCCTTGAGGATCTCGGCGGCCTTGCTCTGGACCTCCCCGCTCAGCTTCAGCTCGGAGCAGAACCTCTGGACGTAGTCCTGGGGCTTGGTCGGCATCAGCTTGAGCTTCAGTTCGCGGGTCATGAACCTGTAGGTCCTTCCGATCTCCTTCCTGCCAACACGGCTGGAGCTGGCGACCTCGTCGAGCGTCCTGGGGACCCCGCACTGCCTGCATGCTGCATACAGGGACGCCGCCACGACGCCCTCGATGGACCTTCCCCTGATGAGGTTCTTGTTGACGGCCTTCCTGTAGATCATGGCCGCGGTCTCCCTCACGTTCCTGGGGAGTCCCATGGCCGAGGCCATCCTGTCCAGCTCCGAGAGTGCGAATGCCAGGTTCCTCTCCGTCGCGTTGGATACACGGATCCTCCTCTGCCACTTCCTCAGCCTGTAGAGCTGGGCCCTGTTGCGGGTGGGGATGCTCTTGCCGTAACTGTCCTTGTTCTTCCAGGAGATCTCCGTCGACAGACCCTTGTCGTGGATAGTGTACGTCATCGGGGCACCGGTGCGTGCGCGCTTCTCCCCCTGTTCGACGTCGAACGCCCTCCACTCTGGTCCCTGGTCGATGAACTGGTCGTCAAGGACGAGTCCGCAGTCCTCGCACAGCAGCTCCCCGCGCTCGTAGTCGCGGACAAGGTGGTGGCTGCCGCACTCGGGACATACCTCAATCTCTTCTGTTCCTTCTCTTACCTTTGGCATTCTGAGTTTTCCCCCTGAAGTACGTTTCTGATCCGATCCCCAACGTCCCACCTTCGGGGGATACGGATGCGTACGGGCCGTCCACGGGTCCGAAGACCCTTCCGACGGTCCCTATGCGCTTTTGTTTGCGGTCAAATACGGCCGACCCGATGTCGGGCAGCTCGGAGCAGCGGACGATCATCCTGCCATCGCAGGTAATCTGTTCTACAACACCTAGAAGCTCCATCTATCCGCATCACTCCATTGCGAGCATGTATGGTTAATCTAGTAAATAGAAACATAGTATTTAAACAATTGGATTTTGTTTATAAATAATGACCATTAACAAATGTTAATAGTCTATATAATTTGCGTAAACGTGCAGAATCAGTTGGATAGATGCTCCAATATCCTCGGGAGTACTTCGACGATGCGGCACCGGGGGGAGCCAGACGTCTGGACAAGCTCCAGGAGGCGGTTTTCCGGTCGACGAACGTATAAATAACCTGAGGATGTACCACTCCCAAATTCCCGTGTATAACGGGGTGAAAAACGGAGGCAAAAAAATGGATGCAATGTCCTTTCTGACCCTCGTGGTATTCGCGTTTGCCCTGGTCATGCTCGTGGCCGGGCTGTTCTCCGCGTACTTCGGCTCTGGAAAGAGCAAGGCGGCGGGTGGCGCGATGGCCATCATCGGTCTCGTGGTAGGAGTCGTTTGGGCCTACCTCGTGGGTTTCAGTGACATCTCGCCCTTCTGCGAGGTTGCCGCCTGGGACACCGTGTACAATGCCATCATCGACCTCATCGGTATCCTGATCGGAGCCCTTGTCGCTGTCGGCATCTTCCTGGTCGTCGTTCTCAAGAGCTGATCGACAGGAAGAAACCCCTTACCCTTCTCTCACTTCTCGCGCAGTTTATATCGGAGTAGACAGTCGCACGTTGCAATGTCAAAGGTCTCCATCATCATGGGAAGCAAGAGCGACCTTCCCGTCGCAGAGAAGGCGATCGGGATTCTCAAGAAGTTCGGAATAGGGTTCGACATAGCCGTGGCGTCGGCCCACAGGACCCCCGCCAGGGTGGAGGAGCTCGTAAAGGGGAGCTCCGCGGACGTGTTCATCGCCATAGCCGGCCTGTCCGCCGCGCTGCCCGGCGTCGTGGCGTCCTTCACCGTCAAGCCCGTCGTCGGCGTCCCCGTCAGCGGCGCGGTCAACATGGACGCGCTCCTGTCAGTCGTGCAGATGCCTCCCGGAATCCCGGTGGCAGCGGTCGGGCTCGACCGCGGGGACAACGCCGCGGTCCTGGCGGCCGAGATCATCGCCGTCAACGACGAGGGTGTCAGGAAGGCGCTCGTGGCTTACAGGGAGGAGCAGGCGGAGAAGGTCATCGCCGATTCCGAGAAGGTGGTCGCAGATGTTGGGTGCTGACGAGTTCATCAATGATACCATCGACGAGATCAGGGCCACGATAACAGGGAAGGCCATCATAGCCTGCTCCGGAGGCGTGGACAGCATGGTGGCCGCGACCCTCGCCAGCAGGGCGATAGGAGACCGGCTGCTGGCCGTCTATGTCGACAACGGCCTGATGAGGAAGGGGGAGACCGAGGAGGTCGATGGGATGCTCAAGGAGATGGGCATCAACTACAGGATCGCCGATGCCGGGGAGGAGTTCTTCGAGGCCCTGGCCGGGGTCACAGACCCGGAGCAGAAGAGGAAGATCATCGGCGAGAAGTTCATCCGCGTGTTCGAGAGGAACGCCAAGGAGTTCGGCGCCGAGTTCCTGGTCCAGGGGACCATCGCCCCCGACTGGATCGAGTCCGGCGACGGCGTCCGTGACACCATCAAGTCCCACCACAACGTGGGAGGTCTCCCGAAGGACCTCGGGATGACCCTGGTCGAGCCGCTGAGGGACCTCTACAAGGACGAGGTCCGCGATGTGGCCAGGAAGCTCGGGGTCAGGGCGTCCGAGAGGCAGCCGTTCCCCGGGCCGGCGCTCGCCGTCAGGTGCCTCGGGGAGGTCATGCCAGAGAGCGTCGCCATAGTGCGCGAGGCATGCTACATCGTCGAGGACGAGATCAGGAAGGCCGCCGAGTCGGGGAAGATGGAGATGCCCTGGCAGTACTTCGCGGTGCTCCTGCCCTCCAAATCGGTCGGTGTGCAGGGCGACAGGAGGGCATACGGCAGGACCATCGCAGTCAGGGCCGTCGCCTCCGTCGACGGCATGACCGCCACATATGCCAGGATACCCCTGGACGTCCTCGATTCGATATCTTCGCGCATCACCAACACCATGAAGGACTCGGTGAACCGCGTCGTCTACGACATCACCAACAAACCTCCGGCGACGATCGAGTGGGAGTGACCCAGACGGCGCCCCTCATCGGGCGCCGTCCCATGACCACCATGTTTTTTAGCGGGACGTCGTCTGTCCATCCGATAACATGGATTCGAACAAGCGTCCCGACGATATGAAGAGGATTGACGCCCCCGAGCTCGCAGACGCCTTCATCAATGAGAAGGTGGCCGAGATCAGGGAGCAGGTCGGCGATGGGAAGGTGCTGCTGGCACTCAGCGGAGGGGTCGACTCCTCCGTCGTGGCGGCGCTCCTGATCCGCGCCATCGGGAAGAACCTGGTGTGCGTCCACGTCAACCACGGACTCCTCAGGAAGGGGGAGCCCGAGCAGGTCGTGGAGGTCTTCCGCAACCAGATGGATGCGAACCTGGTCTACGTGGATGCGGTGGACCGCTTCCTCGGGAAGCTGGAGGGCGTCTCCGAGCCCGAGCAGAAGAGGAAGATCATAGGTGCGGAGTTCATCCGCGTATTCGAGGAGGAGGCCAGGAAGCAGGACGGAGTGGAGTTCCTCGCACAGGGGACCATCTACCCCGACATCCTGGAGAGCGGCACCGTGAAGGCCCACCACAACGTGGGAGGCCTCCCCGAGGATCTCAAGTTCAAGCTTGTGGAGCCCGTCAAGTTCCTGTTCAAGGACGAGGTCCGCGTCGTGGGGAAGGCCCTCGGCCTCCCCGATTCGATGGTCTACCGCCAGCCGTTCCCCGGTCCCGGACTCGGTGTCAGGTGCCTCGGCGCAATCACCAGGGACAGGCTGGAGATGGTCCGCGAGTCCGATGCGATCCTTCGCGAGGAGTTTGCGGCCAACGGCCTCGAGGGCAAGGTCTGGCAGTACTTCACCGTGGTCCCCGACTTCAGGTCCGTGGGTGTCCGTGACGGGAAGCGCACGTTCGAGCGCCCCGTGATCATTCGCGCGGTCAACACCGTGGACGCCATGACCGCCGAGGTCGAGGAGGTCCCGTACCCCCTGCTGAAGCGCATCGCGGCCCGCATCACAGCGGAGGTCCCCGGCGTCAACCGCGTCGTCTACGACCTCACCGCCAAGCCCCCCGGAACCATCGAGTGGGAGTGAGGCCCATCCAAACGCCGGGGGCATCCCCCGGCTTCAGTCCATTATGCACTCGCTTATGTGACGGCAGATCGAGGACACGTCCGTCCTGGACGTGAACTCGAACTTGATCTGACCCATGCCGCTGAACCAGAGGTACAGCTCGCTGTCCAGGTCGATGACCCCCGCGGTCTCCACGGAGAACGCCTGTACCCTGTCGAAAGGCAGCACGGTTATCGCCTTCTTCTTCCCGGTCAGGCCCTGTATGTTGATGGCGATCAGGCGCTTGTTGGTGAACACGACCCCGTCGCGGACACTCTTGTAGGTGTGGACGACGGTCTCGCCGTTCACCAGGATCCCGCCTATGAGGTCCATGTACGTGTCGTTGTCCGTCTCCTTGAGCTTGAGGTACTCCTTGTTCTCGAAATCGATCATGTCACGCGTATCGTCGTTTGGATTAATACGCGTCAGGGCGCGGTCGCAGGCACGTTACATATTTATCGGCGCCCAACTTTGCTCGCACCGATGAAAGTCTACGTCGTTGATAACGGGGGCCAGTGGACCCACCGCGAGTGGCGCGTTCTGAGATACCTCAAGGTTGAGACGAAGATCGTCCCCAACACCACCCCGTTCGAAGAGATCAAGGACGTTGACGGGCTCGTCCTCTCCGGAGGCGCCCCCAGCGTGGCCAGCGACGCCGCGCGCATGGGGAACAACGGCGAGTACCTGGACAAGGCCGACTTCCCGATCTTCGGGATATGCGCCGGCATGCAGTTCTTGTGCGAGCACTTCGGCGGGACGCTCGGTCCCGGGGCCACACCCGAGTTCGGCGGCGTCGACCTGAAGGTCAGCTCCCACGACGACCTCTTCAGGGGTCTGCCGGACAAGTTCAAGGTGTGGGCCTCGCACAACGACGAGGTGAAGACGATCCCGGAGGGCTTCGTGGTCACGGCCTCATCCGACAGCTGCCCCCACGAGGCGGTCAGGTGCCTGGACAGGCCGATATACGGGGTTCAGTTCCACCCCGAGGTCGAGAACACCGAGCACGGTGCGGAGATCTTCCAGAACTTCTTGGAAATTGTTGCGGAGCAGCGCCGTTGACGGCGCCGCTCCGAATGATGGGAAACTGAAAGGAAGGACCTTCAGTTCTGCTGGCTGATGACCTCAAGCTGGCTGATGACGTTCCAGATGATGGTCCTGCCGTGCAGGGGGATGTTCGGGTCGTTGGCGAGGTCGTCGAGGATGACGATGGCGCCGGTGGCGCGGACGTCCATGGCCTCTTTGGTGTCCATGAGCCTGGCCTTGGCGTCGGTCGCGCCCTTTCTGATGTTTCTGGGGATGGATGTGTCCTCTGCGAGCATGTCGAGCACATCGGTGATCTGTTTGATTTTGTCGGGTGCCATGGGAATCTCTCCTTTTCAAAGGGTCTCGAACTCTTCCTGAAGATCCTGCATGAGCTGCTCGAGGACCTCCTCGAAGCTGGTGGACCTGTACTCCCTTACGCCACCGAGGTCGCTCTGGATCTTGATCACGAAATCGTTGTTCTCCTTTACGAGCTCCACGTTACAAAGCACTTCTTCCATACAAATAACCCCCTGGAGGTTTACAGGGAATCCGTACCCGCATCTCATATAAAAGGGTGGTTCCCATCCGACGGCGTCCCCATCCCCCGTCAGGCATGTTCGTGACGGGATGTCGCGTCCCAATCCGATTTTTAGAAAGATTTATAATGGGAACGTGATTAATGGGCATCCCTGCGTTATTACTATCAGTGGTAACGAGGGCACTGGTCCGCGACGCCTCGCGGATGGAGAACGATAACATGGCGGAAGAAGAGTCGACGGCGTACGAGCTCCAGGACGAGTTCGAATCCAAAGCACGCGGTTTCGGCAAGGGAAAGTACGGCAGGATCCTGAAGATGGCACGCACCCCCAGCAGGGACGAGTACGTGAAGACGCTTTACATCACCGGAGTGGGAATCATCATCATCGGGGCCGTCGGTTTCGCCATCTGGTGGATCATGTCCATCCTCCCCAACTACTTCTGAGGTGGGATGATGAGCCCCAGCGTTTCCGGTGAGAACGGCCTGAAGAAAGTCCATGCAGGTGGGAAGGTCGAATGGCCCTTCAACGTGTCCGCTGACGCATCCGAGGTGAAGATCTCGTTCTCCATCACCACGGGTCCCGATGCGGAGAATGCGCCGGAATGGAACGTCACCCTGTACGACTCCACCGGAGGAGAGCTGTGGAGCAACTACCGCAGCAAGTCCGAGGTCGAGGTGGACCTTCCCGGGAAGAGTCCCAAGGAGTTCGTGCTGGAGGTCATCTGCCCCAAGGGTGCCAGGTACGGTGACACGGTCGAGACCGAGGTCATCGCCGACGACGGCACCGGCGCGGACTCCCTGAGCTTCAAGGCCATAGCAACACAGTCCATCATGGTCCTCAAGACCCAGATCGACCAGGAGAAGAGCGTCGCCGACGCCCTGTTCTCCAAGGCGCAGTCCGGGTCCGGAGAGAAGGACATATATGCGATCCTGAGCCCCGCAGGGCTCAGAGGATACGTGTTCGTGGAGGGCATGAACACGGACCGTCTCCGTGAGAAGACCCGCGACATCAAGAAAGCGAGGTCATTCATCGACGGGGAGACAGACATCGAGGAGATCGGACCCTACCTCATCCCGATGTCGGCCGTTGTGGGAATCGTCGAGGGCGACATAGTCGAGCTCGTCAACGGTCCCTTCAAGGGCGAGAAAGCAAGGGTCCAGCAGATCGACCAGGCCAAGGAGGAGATCACAGTCGAGCTCATCGAGGCCATGGTCCCCATACCCGTCACTGTCAAAGGAGACAGCGTCAGGGTCATCGAAAAGGAGAGATGAACAATGGTAGATACTGTTGAGGCATTGGTTGATGGAGGCAGGGCCTCCGCAGGTCCGCCCCTGGGACCCGCTCTGGGACCCAAAGGTGTCAACATCGGCCAGGTTATCGCCAAGATCAACGAGAAGACGAAAGCTTTCGAGGGAATGAAGGTCCCCGTCAAGGTCCTCATCAACGATGACAAGACCTTCGACATCAAGGTCGGAACCCCTCCGATGTCCGCTCTCATCAAGGGAGAGCTCGGTGTCGAGTCCGGAGCCCACAACGCCAAGACCGAGAAGGTCGGCAACCTGACCCTGGACCAGGCCAAGAAGATCGCCACCATGAAGCAGGACGATCTCCTCGGCGCCGACATGAAGGCCAAGGTCCTCGAGGTCGCAGGCAACTGCGTCTCCGTCGGAGTCACCATCGACGGAAAGGACCCCCGCGTCTTCACCAAGGATGTCAAGGCCGGCGTCTACGACGGCCAGTTCTGATAAAACTTCAACGGGGGGTCTCCCCCCATCACTTCGTCATTCTTCTTCGATTTTTATCGTTGGGTCAACGATTCCGGATTCCCATTTTTGGGTCTCATAAGGGATCGTCGTGCGTCTCGTTAAACCCAATCAGATTCATTTGTCGAAATGTGCAAGAGGCATCCGGAAAACAATGGAGTCATCGTGGGAATCGACATCCGGACATCCCAGCCGAGGTCGGGGATCGGCTGTCGAACGTAGTTCGCGACGGTGTTACCTTTAAATACTACCCCTTTATTAGCCTCAATTACTTGTAGGAGAGTCTCAGGACTCGCACGCACTACGAGGAGGAATTGTATTGGCAGAAAAACCAACCGTAATGGCTGTGCAGAAGGCACTCGAGAGTGCGAAGAAGCGCAATTTTACTGAGACGGTTGAGTTGGCCATCAATCTCAAGGATGTCGACCTGTCCATCCCGAAGAACCGTATCACCGAGGACATCATCCTCCCGAACGGACGCGGGAAGGCAGTGAAGATCTGCGTGATTGGTGGTGGCGAACTAGCCTTGAAAGCCAAAGACGTGGCCGACACCGTGATCACCCCCGAGGAACTCGGAGCGATCGCGGACGACAAGAAACAGGCTAAGAAGATCGCGAACAACACCGATTACTTCATCGCCGAGGCGCCCCTGATGGCCGTCGTCGGTAAGAGGCTCGGTACCGTTCTCGGTCC
>CALUHQ010000065.1 GCA_944320485.1 Candidatus Methanomethylophilaceae archaeon | reverse complement strand
CTGGGAGTGCTTCCAGAAGGCCGCCAAGATCGCCAAGTCCATGAAGCTCTACGCCGCCGGACAGGACATCCTGACCGACGCGTTCTCCGGCAACGTCAAGGGAGCCGGACCCGGCTCCGCCGAGATGACCTTCGAGGAGAGGGGCTCCGAGCCTCTGATGTTCTTCATGGCCGACAAGACCGAGCCCTCCGCGTACTCGCTCCCGCTGAGCAGGATCTTCCTGGACCCGTTCACCACCACCGGACTGGTCGTCGACGCCAGAGCCAAGAAAGGTTTCGACGTCGAGATCCAGGACGTCATCGGACACAAGAAGGTCACCATGTCCTCCCCCGAGGAGACCCTCAGCATCCTGAGCCTCCT
The DNA here is from genome assembly GCA_944320485.1 of Candidatus Methanomethylophilaceae archaeon. GTDB lineage: Archaea > Thermoplasmatota > Thermoplasmata > Methanomassiliicoccales > Methanomethylophilaceae > Methanoprimaticola. The sequence goes on along the minus strand of CALUHQ010000065.1, from coordinate 42,067 downwards.
GGGAGACACCTCCAGGTACGCCATCAAGAGGATCAACTCCAGGTCCGGCATCGGCCCCGCCTGCGTCGTCTCCACCGACAAGCTCAACCTCACCGCCGGCAAGTACATCGGAAAGGACGACCCCGTCTGCATCTGCCGTGCCCAGTCCGGACTCCCCTCCGTCGGAGAGTACCTGCAGCCCTTCATGAACACCACCTTCCTCGTCGCCGGATGGATGAGGGGATCCCACTACGGTGCGTTCTACCCCTGCAGCCCCGAGGACTCCGACCCCGTCTACTTCGACGGACCCCCGAGAATCTGCTGCCTCGGATTCCAGCTGAACGAGGGCAAGCTCCAGGGACTCGAGCCCATGGGAGCCAAGGGCGGAGAGCACATCCCCGTTGACTTCTTCGGCAACCAGACCTGGGACACCGCCAGGCAGAACTCCATCAAGGCCAGCAGGTTCATCAGGAGCCAGGGCCCGTTCATGCCCTCCATCCTGGGTCCCGAGGAGATGGAATACACCTCCAGGCCCGAGGTCCTCAAAGAGCTGACCTCCAGGTTCCAGGATCTGTGATACGATGTCTGTCCCACCGGTCATTGTGAACTTCAAAGTCTACTCCGAGGCGGAGGGCACACGCGCCCTCACCCTCGGGAAGATCTGCCAGAAGGTCTCCAGGGAGTCCGGCGTGGACATCGCCATATGCCCGCCGATGATCAGCCTTGGCGTGATCGCCCATGCGCTGAGGATACCGGTCTACTCGCAGAACGTGGACCCGCTCAGACCCGGTTCAGGGACGGGGTACGTCACCCCGTCCATGCTCCACTCCACGGAGGTCAGAGGCACCCTGATCAACCACTCGGAGCACAGGCAGCCCGCGGAGTCGGTGCAGAAGTGCGTCGAGATGTGCAGGGAGCTCAAACTGTCCACCTGCGTCTGCGTCGAGAACGTGGACGAGGCCGGGAGGTACGCCGCGTTCGCACCGAACATGATCGCCATCGAGCCCCCCGAGCTCATAGGCGGCAACGTCTCCGTCACCACCGCCGACCCCGGCGTGATCTCAGGATCCGTCGATGCGGTCCACGCGGTGGACGAGAACATCGCCGTGCTCTGCGGGGCCGGCGTGAAGACCGGCGAGGACGTCCGCACGGCCCTCGACCTTGGGGCCAAGGGCGTGCTGGTCGCATCAGGCGTCGTCAAGGCGAGCAAACCCGAGGAAGCGCTCCGCGACCTCATAAAGTACATCTGAACGGGGGCCATCCCCCGCTTACCCTCCCCACGGAGGGGTTTCTCTATCCCTTCTCTTCCGTGGTTCCCCATCCGTCACTAACTTGGAGTTAGATTTAAGTTATATCCGTTCCCTGTACCCGGCGAGGCTACAGCCATGGGAACCATCGGGGAGAACATAGGCAAACTTGGATTCGGATTGATGCGCCTTCCGCAGAAGGACGGCGCTATAGACATCGAGCAGGTCAAGGACATGGTCGACCTGTTCATGGAGGCGGGTTTCAACTACTTCGACACCGCCTGGGCGTACGCCGGCAGCGAGGACGCCATCCGCCAGGCGCTGGTGGAGCGCTATCCCCGCGAGAGCTACCTGCTGGCCACAAAGAACGCCGCGTGGATCGACTGCGCCACGGCGGAGGAGGCCAGGTCACAGTTCGAGACGTCCCTGAAACAGACGGGCGCCGGGTACATCGACTTCTACCTGCTGCACAACCTGGGGGAGGGCCGCACCAGGTACTTCGACGAATACGACATGTGGTCGTTCGTCCGCGAGCTCAAGGCCCAGGGGAAGGTCAGGCACATCGGGTTCTCCGCCCACTGCCGCGCCGACGAGCTGGAGCAGATCATCTCGGCGCACCCCGAGGCGGAGTTCGTTCAGCTTCAGATCAACTACGCCGACTGGGAGAGCCCCTCGGTGGAGTCCAGGAAGTGCTACGAGGTCGCCAGGAGGCACAGCCTGCCGATAGTCGTGATGGAGCCCGTCAAGGGAGGCATGCTCGCCAGTCCCCCGGATGCCGTCAGGGAACTGTTCGACGAGGCAGAGCCTGGATTGACCCCCGCGTCCTGGGCGCTCAGGTTCGCCGCCGACCTGGAAGGAGTCGTCACGGTTCTGTCCGGGATGAGCGACGTGGAGCAGATGAGGGAGAACATCTCGGTCATGAAGGGATTCGAGAGCCTCACGGAATCCCAGAGGGACATCCTGGACGAGGCCCGCAGGACCATCGAGACCTACCCCCTCATCCCGTGCACCAGCTGCGACTACTGCGCCAAGGTGTGCCCGTGCGACATAGGGATCTCGGGTACGCTCTACGCGGACAACCTGCTGACCCTCTACGGGAACCTGGACGCCGCCCTCCACCAGGAGGGATGGCTCGTCTCCGGCCACGGGAGGAAGCGGGCCACCGAATGCATCAAATGCGGCAAGTGCGAGGAGGCCTGCCCCCAGCACATAGAGATCAGGGACATGCTGGACAAGTCGATAGCCGACCTTGGGCTGTGAAGCCGTTCCCGGATCGGCCGTCAGGCCGGTCCGGCCCCCGGCAGACCCCGGACCTCCTCATGCCCCTGGCGGCGAGGACGTAGGCCATCGCCCCGCCGACAACGGAACCGGCGACGACCGCCCAGTAGATCCAGTACAGCGACACCATCGCGCCCGCGGCGTACATGGCTATGAACACCAGGTTCCTGGCCAGGGCCATGGCGAGGGACCAGTTGGGGAGGTTCAGGGCCTGCAGCATGCTGGCCCCCAACGGGATCACCGCGTAGAACGGCAGGCACAGGCTGATCACCCTCATGGCCTCGGCCATGTCGCCCGTCAGGTACTGGGTCCCGTCCGAGTACGTGAACGGGAACAGGAAGGGCTCCGGGATCAGGAACAGCACCAGGGTCAGGAGCACCACCACCCATATCGAACGGGTCACCGAGTAGCGGTACCCCTCTCTCATCTTCTCGACATCGCCCCTCCCGAAGGCCGCGGACGCAACCGGAACCAATGCGGACCCGAAGGCATAAGCAGGGAGCAACGCCAAATTCACGACGGTGTTCGGCACCGAGTACACCGCGAGCCCTTCGGAACCGGCGCACCAGACCACCAGGTAGTTCAGGACCAGGTTCATCGCGTACATGACCGTGTACTCGGCCATCTGCGGGACGCCCATAGACAGGACGGAACGCATATCGAACCACGAGGGACACGCGGAGCGGATCTCCCTGCGGAGGTACCCAGCCTTCAGGTAGTACCATATCCCGATTACGGTGGAGACGGTGGTGGCTATGACGGTCGCCACGGAGGCGCCGGCGATCCCCATGTCCAGGACGTAGATCAGCACAGGGTCCAGGATTATGTTGACGATCGCGGTGACCGCCATCATCATCGTGGACACCTTGGCGGCCCCTTCCCCTCTCAGGAGCCCCGCCACAGCCCCGTTCATCACAAAGACGGGGGTGCCCACCATTATCCAGACCATGTAGTCGCAGGATATCCCGGTAACATCGCCGGAGCCTATCAGGACCAGGATGTCCTCGCACAGCATGACCAGGGGAAGTGTGAGAACGAGTCCGAAGACCAGCGAGAACAGCAGGGTCTGGTACGCCGCCGACGCCGCGCGGTCTCTGTCCCCCGAACCTATGAGGCGCGATACAGTAGCGGCCCCTCCGACTCCCATGCCGGTCCCCAGACCGGTGATGACGAAGTAGAGCGGCGAGCACAGCGCCACGGCCGCGAGCGCATCGGCACCCAGACCGGAGCACCATGACCTGTCGGCAAGGGAGTTCACCTCGGTGACCACCAGGGCGATCAGGATGGGCACAGCCATCGTCCTGATGGCCCTCCTGGGGTCGCCCAGCATCACAGACACGTTCCCCTCCGCCGACATGCCGATGGTATCCATTTGCGTGGCTATTAACCGTTCCACGTGACTCCTGTGACATCCACGACGCATCATCCACGGCCACACGGATGGAACCGTTATTATACTTGAACAGTTGTTCACATATTCAAATGAGGAATCGCCATGAAAGCCGTACTCAAGCTCGAAGGGCTCGACTGCGCCAACTGCGCGGCGAAGATAGAGAACGATGTGGGGAAGGTCCCCGGGGTCCAGGAGGTCTCGGTGAGCTTCATGACACAGAAGATGACCCTGGTCGCGGACGACGACAGGATGGACGCTATCATAGAGGAGGCGTCCAGGATTGCCAGGAAGGTCGAGGGCGACGTGAAGGTCAAGAGACTGAAATGAAGGCGCGAGGATGAACACCTTCGCATTGAGGATGGCCGCTGGCGGTGCGCTATTCGCCGTCGGCATGGCCATGCATTATGTACTCGGGTCGGGGGAGCTGGCACAGCTGGCCGTGTTCCTCCCCGCATACCTGATCGTCGGGTACGACGTCCTGCTGAAGGCCTTCTGCAACATAGGTCACGGGCAGGTCCTGGACGAGAACTTCCTGATGACGGTCGCCACCGTCGGAGCGTTCCTGGTGTCCGCTGTCCCGGAGGCGGAGGACGTCATGTTCCCCGAGGCCGTGGCGGTCATGCTGTTCTTCCAGGTCGGGGAATGGTTCGAGAGGCGCGCTGTGGGTCGTACAAGGGAATCCATCTCCGACCTCATGGACATCCAGTCGGAGACCGCCCATGTCATCCGCGACGGCAGGACGGAGACCGTGGACCCGGAGGAGGTCTCCGTCGGGGAGACCATAGCCGTCATGCCCGGTGAGAGGATCCCCCTGGACGGCAGGATCGTTGACGGATTGTCGGCCGTGGACACCCGCGCCCTGACTGGGGAATCCCTACCCAGGGACGTTGGGCCCGGAGACGAGGTGGTGTCCGGGACGGTGAACCTGTCGTCGAGGATCGTCGTGGAGGTCACCAGGGAGTACGAGGACTCCACCGCATCCAGGGTGCTGGAGCTCGTGGAGGAGTCCCTTTCCAGGAAGGCCCCCACAGAGAGGTTCATCACCAGGTTCGCAAGGGTGTACACCCCGGCCGTGGTCCTGGCGGCGATAGTCATCGCGGTCGTCCCCAGCATCGCCCTGGGCGACTGGACCCTCTGGGTGTACCGCGCCCTGACGTTCCTGGTGGTCTCATGCCCGTGCGCGCTGGTCATATCCGTGCCCCTGAGCTACTTCTGCGGGATCGGCGCCGCCTCGCGCCTGGGCATACTGGTGAAGGGAGGGAACTTCCTGGAGTCGCCGGCCAAGACCGTCACTGTCGTGTTCGAGAAGACAGGCACTCTCACCGAGGGGAGGTTCGAGGTCTCCAGGGTCCATTCGGAGACCATGGCTGAGACGGAGCTCATCAGGACGGCCGCCGAGGCCGAATCGGTGTCCAACCACCCCATATCCAGGTCCATAGTGGACGCGGCGGGGGAGTCCTTCGACTCCTGCTGCGTGGAGTCCGCCGAGGAGATACCCGGAAAGGGTGTCCGCGCCGTCGTGCGCGGGAGGACCGTGCATGTGGGCAACCACAGGCTGATGGGTGACGCCGGTGTGGAGTACTGCCACGAGGAGGTGGCCGGGACCAACGTCCACGTCGCCATCGACGGGACGTACATGGGTCACATAGTGGTGTCCGACATCGTCAAGTCGGATGCAGCCGAGGCAGTGTCCGCATTGAAGGCGCTGGGCGTCCGCAGGACCGTCATGCTGTCCGGGGACTCCGCCAGGATCTGCACTGACGTCGGGACCAGGCTGGGTATCGACGAGATCAGGTACGAGCTCCTGCCCTCGGACAAGACCGCGGAGCTGGAGAGGATCATGGCCGACCGCCCTGAGGGAAGGACGGTCGCCTACGTGGGCGACGGCATCAACGACGCACCCTCGCTGGCCAGGGCGGACGTGGGCATCGCCATGGGAGGCCTGGGCTCGGACGCCGCCATAGAGGCGGCGGACATCGTCATCATGGACGACGCGCCCTCGAAGATACCAGTGTGCGTGTCCCTGTCCAAGCGCGTCAACCGCATCGTGCTGGAGAACATCGTGTTCGCCCTGGCGGTCAAGTTCGCCATACTGGCCCTGACCCTGTTCGGATACACCGACATGTGGGCCGCCGTGTTCGGGGACGTCGGGGTGACGGTGATCGCGGTGCTGAACGCCATGAGGTGCATGGACACCTCGAGGCTCCCTCGGCCTACACCCTCCGTGAAGACCGCGGACGCATCCTGCTGACGATCGGCTCGGAACAACCGGTCCAAACCATTTCTAAACCCCCTTCCGACCTAAGGTCCTATTAGCTCTCAGCATACGCTTAACCGTCCACCTGCAGATTCGGTTCCATGGATGCACTCAGAAGAGCCCTGGCGCTGTCCATAGCCGTCATCGCGGTGCTCTGCGTGGTCCCCGCATCCTGGGACGACGCGGACGCGGCGGGCAGACTGGACGGCCTGATGCTGTACGAGGTCTCACCGAAGAACCCGGACGGCATCTCGTTGTACAACTACGGAAACGAACCTGTCGACCTGAGGGACTACGTGGTCGCCGACCAGCCGAGCGTTAGCGGCGGCAATGAGGGTAGCCTGCACTTCACGCAGGAGATCATTGTCCAGCCCGGGACGTACGTCGTCCTGGCCGACGCGGACCCCGAAACATCCATGTTCACCAAGGGAGAGAACGTCTACCTGACATCCTCCGATAACGACTTCGGAATCGAGACGGAGGGTTCCTTCAACATGGCCAACGGAGGGGACGACATCTACCTCCTCAGCAAGGACGGCACCGTCCTGGACGCCCTCTTCTACGGCGACAAGAAGGCCGACGGCTCACAGTACTGGACGGGCGAGCCCGTGGCGATCCCATCCGACGGGTACATCCAGAGGACCGGGGGGACGGACACCGACTCCGCATCCGACTGGAGCGTCCCCGGCACCCTCGGACTGGAGTTCGACCCAGACCTGAGATACGCGGCCGAGGTCACACCGTTCCTGTTCCCCGACCACGGCGGGATACCCGTCTACGACACCCTGGAATCCGCAAGGGTGTCCATCGACATCGAGATCTACATGATAACCAGCTCCAACCTCTACGCGCTCCTCATCGAGAAGGAGCGCCAGGGAGTCGAGGTCAGGCTCCTGCTCGAGGGGGAGAACATCAACGACAACCTGGGACCCTACCTGCCGTACATACAGCAGCTTGTGGAGGCAGGAGGCGAGGTGAGGATGATCGGGGTCGGATCCGACGGGGTCGCGGACCGCTTCAACCTGGTCCATGCCAAGTACGCCGTGGTCGACGGCGGCACGGTCATCGTGACGTCGGAGAACTGGACCGAGAACAACCTGAACGGCCATCTGGACGACGACCCGTACGACAGCACCTCCAGAGACGGTAACCGCGGATGGGGGGCGGTGGTCGACAGCGACGGATACGCTGGGTTCATGTCCTCCGTCTTCGAGAACGACTGGAGCATGGACTACGGCGACGTGAAGACGTTCGACGAGCTGTACGGCACACCCGAGACAGGGGAGGCGCTGACCTACCAGGCGCCCGATGACATCCCCTCCGGATACCTCAGGACGGTCTCGGCCGAGGTCACCCCCGTCCTCTCCAACGACGACTCCTACGAGGCACTGGAGTACTACATCTCCACCGCCGAGGAGAGGTTCTACTCCCAGCAGCAGAGCTTCAGCACGTCGTTCCAGAACATGAACAAGGACGGGCTCATAGGCTACATCGCGGAGAGGACCAGCACCATGGACCTCGACTGCAGGCTCATATTCGCTGAGGGCGAGGACTTCATCGACACGATCAACGGCAGCTCGAAGATCAAGGCGGCGTACATGACCAAGCCCTACGTCCACAACAAGGGCATCATCTCGGACGACCACGTCTGGGTGTCCTCGGTGAACTGGACCCCCACATCGTTCCACCAGAACAGGGAGGTCGCCGTGGTCATCCACTCCGCCGAGGTCGCGGACTACTTCGCGGGAGCGTTCCTCAACGACTTCGATACATGCTACAACTACGATGGCCTGAGAGTCGACATCACCGAGATCCAAGACACCTACGAAGCCGGCAAGGAGGTCACGTTCACCGTGGACGTCGTCAACGGTTCCGGGAACTACACCTACTTCTGGGACTTCGGCGACGGGACCGAGGTCAGAGAGACCGACGAGCCCCGCGTGTGCCACACCCCCGTTTGGAACGGGGAGGACGCCGCCGTCTACAACCTCACCGTCAGGGTCGTCGACAAGGACGACGGTGTGGAGGGCGAGGCCCATGCCACGTACGTGATACTCAAGGAAGGCGTCCAGTGGGGAGACCAGGACCAGCCCGGCGAGGGGGATCAGGACCAGCCCGGCGAGGGGGATCAGGACCAGTCGGAGGGCGACGGGGTACCGTCGTTCCTCTCGGAGTACATGTACATCCTGGCGCCCCTGCTCGTGATAATCCTTGCCGTCGTCGGGGCACTGTCCAGGTCCAGGAAGAAGTCCAAGAGGAAGTGATCGCACGTTCTACACCAGGAGGATGGCGGAGACCGATGTCCAACAGGTCTTCGCCATCCTAAACCTCAACCTCGACGACTACTTCGCCCCGGAGGTCGTCGGGTTCTTCCTCGCACAGTGGCCCGAGGGGCAGTTCGTGGCCACCGACCTCACCGGCAGAGTGGTCGGCGCACTGTGCGGCGCCCGCCTCGACGGGGGCAGGGCATCCGTTTCCCTGCTTGCCGTCGATTCCGGATCCAGGGGCATGGGCGCCGGATCCGCCCTGCTGGACCAGTTCCGCAGGGCGTGCGTCATGTCCGGTATCGGGATGATGCAGCTGGAGGTCAGAACGTCCAATGCAAAGGGCATAGAGTTCTACAGGAAGCGCGGATTCACGATATCCGAGCGTCTCCCCAACTTCTACAACGACGGAGGGGACGGCTACCGCATGGTGTGCGTCCTCTCGGGCATCAGTCCTTTCTCAGAAGGATGTAGACGACGATGGAGCCAACGACCGCGATGGCGACGGCGAGGATCACGTTCTTCGTGTCGTCGTCCAACCCTCCGGCCTTTGGGACCACGACGCCCTCGGGCACGGTGCTGCTCAGGACGTAGACGCCGGTCCCGTCGGCCGTGAATGTGATCTCGTCGTAGGCGCCCTCCCCGACCTCCATGGGCACCATCGTGCCATCGTCCCCGACGTGGTACACGTAACGGGCCTGCGGTTCCGCCGGCACCGTAACCTCGATGTCCAGGTAGCTCAAGACCGACTGGTCTATGCCCTCCACCGTGAGCTCGTAAGCCGTCTCGCCGCCCACGGGGTCGGTCCCCCTGAGGCTGATCATGAACCTGTCCCCTCCCACGAACATCGTGTCCGGGGCGCGGATGACCACCTCCATGTCGCCGTTCTCCAGCAGGACGGATATGTAGCTCACGTAGACGGTGTCCTCCATCCTGAGGATCACTGTGTCGTCGTCGGAGGCCATCACCTCGATCTTGTCCGATGGGTTCAGGCTGATGCAGTACGCCAGGAACCCGTTCCCGAGGAGTTCGGTCCCCTCGTAGCTACCGCGCTCCCTCTTCTCGATGACGCCGTTGTTGACCACGGCGCCGTTGTTGACCATCGTGCCCATGAGGACCATGTCGCCGACGTTAACCACCTCCCCTCCGGGGGAGACCGTCAGCACGGAGCCGGACGGCACCGTCAGCTGGGCGTCCAGGTACAGCGAGAACCCCGTGTGGACGGTCAGGTCGTTGGCCGAGGCCCAGATGCCGTCCTCCCCGTAGACTGGCAGCGGGGACGAGGACCAATCCGCCGTGTAGACGGAGCTTATCGTCCTGGTGCGCGGGGTCCCTCCGACGGTGTACGTTGTGAACTGGTACACCGTGTCCTGGGACCTGTTGGATGTCATGAAGCACAGGTCGGGGGTGATCACGGTCTCCGGGGCGTCGATCTCGACGCTCTTCGCCGGCTGCGGTGCGAGGACGTCACCGTTCCACAGCGTGGACGGGATGTCGAATATCCCCGCGCCGATGACGGCCTGGCGTATCTCCACCGTGGGGTCGATGCTCACGCGGACGTCGTGCTGCACGTAGAACGTGTTCATGTCCGACAGGCGCGAGTTGCTCCCGTATTCCGTGTCCGCGCCGATGCACAGGTAGTCCACCGAACCGTGCTCGAGGTCGTACTCCAGGTTCCCGACCACAGACCTCACGTTGGCCATGTAGCCCACGGAGCCCCCCGAGAGGGTCACCATGACCTGTCCGTACCTGCCGTTGTAGCCTGTGGTGAACATCCTGTCCACCGTCATGCCCTGGCCCACGTCCACCTCCAGCGAAGCGGCCGCGACCATGTCCTCGGTCGGGATCAGGTCACCCACCGAGCCTGCGGCGAGCCTGAGACGCACATCCCCCAGCGGGGAGAACATGAGCGTGTACGAGTCCCTGAGGTCGCCCTTCAGGGACGCCTGCACGGACAGGACCCTCAGGTCGGACACCTCTCCGCCGTACATCTCGAACGTCAGGTCGACGGGGCCGGCGTCCTCGACGACGTCCGCCTGGATCAGCGTCAGGGAGCCCAGGACCCCTCCGACCATGACCACGGTCAGGCTGTCCCCCAGCTCCGACAGCCTGGTGAGGACGTGGGACGCGCCGTACGATACGGTGCGCCTCTCCCACTCGTAGGACGTCTCCCCGGTGTCGGGATCGACGGACGCGGTCTTGTGGAGGACGGTGACGGTGGACCTCCCGGAGTCGGATATGATGTAGTCTGCGTAGCCGTACTCCGACTTCAGGTCGTCGTCGGACGCCGCGGAAGAATCGGGAACGACCAACGGTAAAGTGGACAACAGGATGACCGCGATTGCTGCCGCGATGATGAGGTGTTTGCGTGCGGTCCCCATGACCGGTTGATTGCCTTGGACGTTAAAAGCGTCTCCGTCGTTGGCTCGGGATAATTGTGAGAGGGGATGGACCCCTCCCTGTTTCAGTTGAACATCGTGTCGTCGAGATGCTCGGTCTGGAAGTAGTACGAGGACCTCTCCTTCTGTGCGGACGAGACGTCCTTGGAGAGACCCTTGTTGTAGGACCCGTACCTCTCCCTGATCTGCTCCTCCACGCTCCTGGAGCGCCTCAGGGCCCTGCGGATGTGGTCCCCGGTGATGTACGGCGCATCCTCCATGACGGCGATGTCCCCGGCGGCGCGGATGAGCCCGCCCAGCTCCCTCAGCCTGAGGGTCAGGGAGTTGCCCTGGTTGTCCGCCTTGGCGCGGGCCTTGCCCTCCTGGATGATGAGCTCCACCGCCTCGACCGTCGCGTGGGGTATGTGCCCGTCCAGGTTGACCTCCTGGGCGACGAACTGGGCGTACTTCGCCCTGTTGCGCGGGGTGTCGGGCATGGCGATGTCCACCAGGACCTCGTACCCTCCGCCGATGATCCTGGACCTCAGCGGGGACAGGATGTTCTCCAGGTCCTGGATGTTGCACGCCGCCACGAGGATGAAGTCGCACGGGACGTCCTCCACCTTGACGCTGGCCCCGGCGGACTGCGGGTTCCTCCCCACGATGGGGAAGGTCTTGTCCTGCATGGCGGTGAGGATGTACCTCTGGAGGTCCCCCAGATGGGAGATCTCGTCGATGAACAGCACGCCCTCGTGGGCCTCGTGGATGGACCCGGCGACGATCCTCTCGTACGCCGGCGTGCCCAGCTTCTCGTGGCCGCCGTAGGGGTCGTGCCTGACGTCCCCCAGGAGCTCCGTCTCGGACGCGCCTGTGGCCAGGACGAACGGGTCCCTGCGCAGCTTCACCAGCACCTTCTCGCTGCTGGTCCTCTGGAGCTCGGCCCTCTTGTCCAGGGCCTTCTGGTCCAGCATGCGGATCATGTCGCCGGCCCTCTCGAAGATCACCACCTCCTCCACACCGTCGCGGGTGCGGGTGGTGTGGACCTTCTCCTTACCGGCGGTGGCCTGCGGAAGGGCGACCTCCAGCATCCCCCCCAGGAGGTCCTGGAATGGGTTGGCGCGGTTGCCGCCGTCCATCTTGCTCTTGCTGCAGTGGGGGCAGTTCAAATCGGTAGGGAGCGAGTACTTGCCGCAGTTCTTGCACCTGTAGCCGAGGTGCTCGGCCACGTTGGCCGGGGCCTCCTCGGGCTTGAGCAGCACGCCCACGGACTCTGCGCGGATGTTCTCCTCCTTCTCCACCTCGTCCGCGTCCAGAATCTCCAGGAACGGCCTCTCGGGGTTCTCGGGGTTCTTCACGACCCTGATCTCCTGCTTGGGCTGCGGGAGGTTCATGGACAGGGCCCTGGCGATCATCGACTTCCCGGTCCCCGGGGGGCCGACCAGGAGCAGGTGCCTGCGCTGCTTCGCCGCTATCTTGGCGAGCTCGATAGCCTCCTCCTGCCCCAGCACCCTGTCCAGGGGGTCTGCGGGGATCTGGATCTCCTCGGTGGACGACATCGACGCGAAGTCGTCCCAGGTCTCCACGGGTCTCTTCTCTGACATGGCGGCCCTCAGTAGAGGTCTTCCTTGGTCCAGATGGTGATGTCGGCGGGCATCTTGGTGATGTTGCCCTTCCTGGTACCGACGACGATGGTAATTCCCTTGTCGGCGGAGACGTCCAGGATCCTCTGGGAGATGACGCCGTCGAACACGATGGACGCGACGTTCTCGGAGTCCTCCTTCAGGGAGTTGACGAGGCTCTTGACTGCCACCTGGCGGATGACCTGGTTGTCCTTGTCCAGGACCTTGGCGTTGTGCGTGGTGGAGAGGTCCAGGAGCATGTCGCGGTACATCTCCTGCTCGGGGGTCAGGACCTTGTCGCTGGTCCTCTTGCGGGAGGCGCGGGTCTTGGCCTTGGGCTTCTCCTCCTTGGGCTTCTCCTCCTTGGCGGGCTCGGGCTCGGCGGGGGCCTCGACGGGCTCCTGCACGGGTTCGGGCTCCTTGGCGGGCTCCGCAGGCGCCTCCGCAGGTGCCTCGGCGGGGGCCTCGGACTTCTCCTCGCGGACCATCAGGTGGGTCTCGCTCTTGACGGCGAGGGACCTCTCCGCCGGGGGCATGGGGATGGCCTCGGACTTCTCCTCGCGGTCCTCGTCGCGCTTCTTCCTGTACTTGTCGATGGCGTCGGTGTTGAAGCGGTCCTTCTTGGGCTCCCTCTCGCGCCTCTCCTCGCGGTCCTCGTCGCGGTCCCTCCTGCGGTCCCTGCGCTCGTGCCTCTCCTCGCGGTCCTCGTCCTCCTCGATATCCTCGAGGGACCTCTGCTCGGTGACCAGTCCATTCATCTCCATGTACTGGTCGCCGGGGACCTTGTTCCTCAGGCACTTGATGATCTGCTTGGCGGTGAGCTCCTCGACCTCGTGGGCGCGGGGCGCGCGGGCGACGAAGTCGACCTCGGCCACCTGGAAGAGCTCCCTGAGGATCAGCTCCCCTCCCCTGTCGCCGTCGACGAACGCGGTGGCGACCCTCTCGCGGGAGAGCTCCTGGACGGTCTTGGGGATGTTGGTCCCCTCCACGGCGATGGCGTTCTTGATGCCGGCCTTCAGGAGGTTCAGGACGTCGGACCTGCCCTCGACGATGATGATGGCCTCGGAGTCCCTGACGTTGGGTCCGGCGGGGCACCTGTCCTTTCCGTAGGTGGTGATCTCCTCTACCTGGACGCTCTGCCTGACGCTGTCGGTGATGTCGTAGCTGAATCCCTTGGACTGCTTGATCAGCTCGTTGAGGAGCTCCTTGGCCCTCTCGACGACCTTCTCCCTCTTGGTGATCCTAACGTCCTCGATGCCCAGCACGTGGATGGACGCCTTGCAGGGACCGACGCGGTCGACGGTCTCCAGAGCGGAGGCGAGGATGACGGTCTCCACCTGGTCCAGGCTGGAGGACATGTAGATGATACCCTCGGACTTGCCGCCCTTGGAGGTCACCTCGACCTCGATCCTGCCGATCCTGCCGGATTTCTGCAGGTCCCTGAGGTCCAGGTCGTCGCCGAGCAGACCCTCGGTCTGTCCGAAGATCGCGCCGACCACATCGGGCTTCTCAACGATCCCGTCGGCGTTGATCTTCGCTTTCACCATGTACTTAGTTGTATTCGGATCTATGTTATTCATGAGCACCCTCCCGGGGTGATGAGAGGGAAAACACTTCTGCTCCTGCTGTCTCTTGCCGCAAGTCCCCGGACCTGGCGTCCGCGTACGTCTTGCCTTAACCAAACCGGATACACGTCATTTGACAGGTCGGAGCCCCGTTGCCCGCGCGTTCCGGCGTTCGCCGCATTCAAGGCGAGTGATGATTGTGATGATGTGACAGGAAAGTGATCAGTGCATTCCCTTAGGGAGTCCGTATGTATAGCTTATTTATAAAAGTGATTGGAAAACGGATGGAAAAATGGTTTGGAACACGTTTAACGGCGTGAGTGGCGGAATCACATCCGGACGGTCGCGGCCCCGATTTCGGAGCATATCCCGGCGGTCTCCCGGTCGCATGTGAACATCAAGACCTGCATCTCCCCGGACACCTCCAGCAGCGCCCTGCACGCCCCCTCCTTCCTCTCGGAGTCGAACGGCAGCAGCACATCGTCCAGGATCATCGGCACCTCTCCGCAGCCCATCTCCCTGGCGATGGCCAGCTTGATGGACAGCAGCACCTGCGCCCTGAGCCCGGAGCTCCACTGGTCCGCCGGCTTGACATCATCCCCCGACCTGACGGACAGCTCCTTGGACATCGGGTTGGAATCCAGCCTGTACGCTCCCCCGGTCATCATCCCCAGGTACCTGTCAGCCGTCGACACGACCCCGGGCTGGACGGTGGAGTACGCGTCGTCGCAGGCGTCGTCCGCTATGGACAGGGCGAGGATGGCCACGGCGCCCTCCGTCAGAGCCTCCGACAGCTCTGCGTCGAGCTCCTCCCTGCGGTCCATCAGCCTCTCCACCTCCTTCGTGTCCAGGATGACGGCCATCGCACGGTCAAGGTCGCCCAGCTCGCGGCTCACCGTCTCGATCCCCTCCGTCCCGGTCTCCACGTAATTGACCGGGCACTCCGGGACGTCCGGGTCCAGCCCGGCAGACGAGATGGCGCGCCTCAGGGACTCGGTTTCGGATCTGATGGCCGATAGCCTAGACGTCAGGACCAGGGCCCTGTCGAACCCTTCCGGCCCACCGAACCTGGACTCGAAGCGGGACAGGGCGAGCTCGGCATCCTTCCTGTCCAACTGCGCGCGCATCAGCTCCCCCTCCATCCTGGAGATGGCTCCCGCCGCCTCCCTGACGGACACGAGTGCGGAGACATCGGACTCCAGACCGGTCGACGCTAGCCCCAGGGACGACATCAGACGGGCCACGTCGCGTTCGAGGCCGTCGTCGGCCGGAGCCTCCGTGTCCTCGACGGTTACATGGGACGGTCTGAGGAGCCCCACCGCGATGACCACGGCACCCACGGCGGTGACCGCCAGGGATGCTACGCCTGCGACGAGCATCCCCGCCAGACCGGCCACTGCGATCACGGCTCCGATGTAGACCAGCGGGCTGGTCCTGCGGACACTCCTGGTGGTCCTGACCGGGGCCCGATCCCTGTGGGACTCCAGCCTCCCCGGCAGCGCGTCTATCTCCCTGGCATGGAAGATCACCGTCCTGCGGTCCGCCCCGCGTAGCCCCTCTCCGAGACTGTCCCTCTGCCTCTCCAGAGCGTCCTGGGCGGCCCTGCGCTCCCCCGCCTCGGAGACGAGCCTGTCATGCTCGGAGCGGTCCCCCTCCGATACGGCGGTGAACTGCCCGAGGGATGATTCCTGCCTCCTCAGCTCCGCAAGCCTCCCGTAGTTACCGCTCTGCGAGCTGTACAGGTCGTGGATCCTCCTGTCCTCGGCGGAGTCCCTGGACCTGCGCCTCAGGTCCTCCAGCTTCGAGACCAGGTCGTCGCGCTTGGCCGCGAGCTCCCCGTAGGTGTCCACGCCGCGCCTCGCCTCCGCGACCTCCTCTGCGTTTGAACGGATTTCGTCCGTGATCGCGATGACCCTGCTCTTCGAGTTCGACTTCTTCCCCATGACCCTGGTGATCATTACATCCAGATCATCCCTGGCGGCCGGCATGCCGGTCCCTCCGGGCACCGTCAGGAACCTGTTGCGGAGGTCCCCCCGGACGGCATCGTCGTCGTCCAGCCCCCTGGCGTCCATGGCGAACACCGCACGGAACAGTTCCGGATCGTCCGCGCCGGCGGGCAGGGACGGGACGTCCCCCGAGCGATCCTTGCCCTCCAGTACGACCTTCTTCGTACCGTCATCGTCGTAGACCAGCGTCCCGGAGTCGGTCTTCTTCCTCGACGGATACTCCTTCTTCCTCCTGCTCGGAACCATGGCGGAGCGCACGAACTCCATGACCGTGGTCTTCCCAGACTCGTTCGGACCGTGGAACACGGTCAGCCCGGGATCCACCTCGAACTCCCTGTCCCTCAACGCCCCGAACGAGCCGATGGATATCCTCCGGATCCTCATGGGGACACCTCCAGCCTGGCGGCGAGCATCCCCGTCGCCCTGGACACCAGCTCGCGGAGCTGGTCGTCGGTCATGGACCTGAAGAAGTCCCCGTGGGCCTTGGCGACCGGATTCGACAGTATCCTGGCGATGATCTCCTCCCTGGACGCCCCCTCCAGCCTGCGTCCCGCCTGGATGACCTTGGCGGTCATGTCCATGCCTCCGGCCCGTGCATCCATGTCCACCTCGGGGGACGTGCGGACGTCCATCCCGGAGACGATGCATCCCGTCCCGGATGCTATGGCACCCTCGACGTCGTCCGCATGGAGCCTCAGCATGGCGTCCAGCGGACCGGTGCCGGTGAACGTCAGGTCCAGTATGTCCCCGGGGCGGACACGGCCCTTCAGACATCCGACGACCCCGTCCAGGTCCGCCCCGGTGATGTCCACGGACTCGTCCCTCCAGACTATGCCCTGGGTGGGCACGAACCTGGCCTCTGACACCCTGCCCTCGCTGACCGTCACCACATAGCATCCCTTCTCGCCGGACTCCGTGGACTTCCTCCCCTGGATGTTCCCGGGGTACACGACGTAGGGGTCCGTGGAGAGGACCTGCCGCTTGTGTATGTGCCCCAGGGCCCAGTAGTCCACACCCCTGCCCAGGAGGTCCGCCAGCCTGCAGGGGGAGTACGCGTACTGCCCCCCGGCGGAGTCCACGTCGCAGTGGAGGCAGGCCACCGTGAACCTCCCCGGGTCCCCGTGGATCATGGCCGGGAGGTTGCGCTCCTCGTGCCAGTCCGCGAAGCTCACCCCCACGACCTCGACCCCGTCCAGCCCCTCCAGCGTGACGGACTCGGGCTCCGTGCCGAACTCGTGGACGTTCCACGGGTACGGTATCCCGTCCTCCCATGACGTGTGCGGGTCGTGGTTGCCCCTGGCTATGAAGCAGGGGATGCCCAGCCTCCTCAGCTCCGTGACGAACCTGTGGCGGGTGGCCGGCGTGATCGTGGACTCGTCGAACGCGTCGCCGGATATGACCATGAAGTCGGCGCGCTCCGACAGCGCGACGTCGACTATCCTCGAGAACGACCGGAAGACGGACTCCGTCATCCGCTCCGCCTCGGCCGGGTCCCTGGACGAGACCCCCCTGAACCTGCTGCCCAGATGTAGATCCGCGCAGTGTACGAACCTGCAGTGTGCTCCCATGGAAGATGCCAGGGATCGTGAGGTTATAAGCGGCTTCCCGGGTTGGCCGAATCCGGCGAATACCCTGTCCGTGGAGCCAACCATTATCCGCTGTCCCGCGAATGACGTGCCGGCGGCCGGTTTCTCTCCAGGGGGAGCCGGGCGGCCGCCGCAGACTCATTCCCGGCTCCCACACCTGCCTCACCGCGCTGGCTCCGCCCGCGAGCCAATCTTAATAATACGGACAGACCATCCATCCATGGGTTTCCATGGACTGCATCAAGAAGAAGGTCAACGAGGAGCTGGAGGCGGGTTGGATAGGCCCGAACACCGCATGCGACTACCACCCCTGCCATTTCACGGGGCAGGACTGCACCTTCTGCTACTGCCCGTTCTACCCCTGCGAGGACGAGGACCTCGGCAGCTGGCTCATCGGAAGGAGGGGCCAGAGGGTCTGGAACTGCACCGAATGCCTCCTGATACACAGGCAGCCCGTCTGCAGGTACATCGTCGACCGCGTCGGGGAGCTCGGGATAACCCAGGCGGGGGACCCGCGCTTCAAGGACATCCACGGGGAGGTCAAGGACAGGTTCTACAGGATGGGCAGGGCGCTGATGGTCGTCGGCGCCACGTCCGATGCCGGCAAGTCCGTGACCGTGGCCGCCATCTGCAGGATACTCCACAGGAGGGGGCTGCTGGTGGCGCCGTTCAAGAGCCAGAACATGAGCCTGAACTCGAAGGTGACCATGGGCGGGTCGGAGATAGCCATGATCCAGACGCTGCAGTCCAAGGCGGCCGGCCTCAAGAACCCGGACAGCCACATGAACCCCATACTCCTGAAGCCCAAGGGGGACACCGTGTCGCAGGTCATGGTCCTTGGCAAGCCCTACGCCGACTACGACGTGGAATCCTACTACGACGAGTTCGTCCCCGGACCCGGCAGGGAGATCGTGCGCGAGAACGTGGAGTTCCTCAAGAAGCGCTACGACTGCGTGATCATGGAGGGCGCCGGGTCCCCGGCGGAGATCAACATCTACGACCGCGACATAGCCAACATGGGCGCCGCCAAGATAGCCGACGCCGACGTCATCCTCGTGGTCAACGTGGACTGGGGAGGCTCGTTCGCCTACGCCCTTGGCACGATAAGGCTGATCCCCGAGGAGGACAGGGGCAGGATCAAGGGCGTCATATTCAACAACATACGCGGGAGCACCGACAGCTTCCGCTCCGCCATCCCGGAGTTCGAGAGACTAGCCGGGGTGCCCGTGATCGGCGTGGTCCCACATGCCGACGTGGTGCTCCCGTCGGAGGACTCCGAGGGGCTCAGGGGGGTCAGGACCAAGGGCGACGGCAAGTGCCTCATCGGCGTGGTCAGGTTCCCCAGGATAGCGAACTTCACGGACATAGACCCCCTGTTCCTGGAGGACGTCTCCGTGGTGTTCGTGGAGCAGGCGTCCGACCTGGACGGCGTTGACGCGGTCGTGCTGCCCGGAACGAAGAACACGGTCACGGACATGAGGTGGATGACCGAGAACGGCATCGCCGACAAGCTCAGGGAGCTCCGCGGTAAGATCCCGATCGTGGGGATCTGCGGGGGGTACCAGATGATGGGCCGCACCATAGACGACTCCAACGGGATCGAGGGCGGCGTCCCCGGCACCGTGATGGAGGGGCTCGGCTTCTTCGACAACACCGCCAGGTGGGGGGCCTACGAGAAGAGGATAGCCAACTGCACCGGCAGGATGCTGGTGGGCGAGGGCGGCGAGGTCACCGGCTACGAGCTGCACATGGGCATGTCCGAGGTGAACGAGAAGCCGCTGTTCGAGATCGGCGGCAGGTTCGACTCCGGCCCGCAGCCCGAGGGGTCCGTGAGGGAGGACGAGATGCTGTTCGGCACCTATCTGCACGGCATATTCGACAGGAAGCCGTTCAGGAAGTACTTCCTCTCCTTCGTGAGCCACGACGGCAGGAGGGTCGACACCGCCGACACCCGCGACTACGACGAGATCATGGAGGAGAACATCGACAAGCTGGCCGACGTCTTCGAGGCGAACATGGACGTGGACGCCCTCATGGGCATCCTGGGGGGATCGCAGTGAGGGTCCTCGTTCTAGGAACATCCTCCGGCGCGGGGAAGACCACGGTGTGCGCCATGATCTGCAGGCACCTGATGAGGGAGGGGCTGGATCCCGTCCCGTTCAAGGCCCTCAACCTGTCCCTCAACTCCTACGCCACCAGGGACGGAGGGGAGATAGGCATCGGCCAGGCGTTCCAGGCATGGTCCTGCGGCCTCGAGCCGGAGACGGACATGAACCCCATACTCCTGAAGCCGTCCGGCGGGGGTGTGATCCAGATGGTCCTCCGCGGCAAGCCACACCAGGACGTCACCAAAGACTGTCCCATGGACCGCGCCGCGGCGATGGACGCCGCAGCGGAAGCATACTCCAGGCTCTCCTCCGAGCACGGGTTCGTGGTCTGCGAAGGATCGGGGTCCCCTGCGGAGCTCAACCTGATAGAGAGGGACATAGCCAACGTGGGGCTGATGAGGAGACTCGGGATCCCTGCGATCCTGGTGGGCGACATAGAGCGCGGGGGCGTGTTCGCCGCGATCTACGGGACATGGCTGCTCATACCCGAGGACGTCAGGCCCCTGGTGAAGGGGTTCGTGATCAACAGGTTCAGAGGGGAGCCGTCGATACTCCGCTCCGGGATCGAGGAGGTGGAGCGGCTCACAGGCATGAGGTGCCTCGGCGTCCTCCCGTACATGCACCTCAGGTTCCCGGACGAGGACTCGCTGTCGTCGTCCGAGGGGAAGCTGGAGGGTTCCGACGCCAGGTCCGCCTTCATGGACAACATGGACGAGCTCACCGACGCGTGCGAGAGGGAGCTCGACTTCGAGGCCCTCGAGGAGATCGCCAGGAGCTGAATCATCCGCCCGATGCGACCCTCATGGCGCGGACCTCGGAGTCCTCCGGGGGCACCGTGTCCATCGGGACCGGCCTGCCGTCGATGAGGAAGAGGAACGAGTCCGGATGCTGACCGAGCGCGGACACCGCCTCCTGGATCGTCATACCGGAGGGGATCTCGCTGACGGAGCCTGAGATGTTCAACCTTGCCATGAACGGGTAATCCACTGCCCTGGATTAATCATTGCCATCGGCAGGATGGATGCCCGCATCGGGGGATGAGCAGTTCATGACGTCCAAGCCGTCGTAGACATCCGACCGACGTTGGATGGATGGAACCAGGATGCAGCATGACAGCACGGGAAAGATTCTTCAACCGTACGGACGTCTGGCCGATCGGGATGCGACAGGGCTAAGTTGGATACACTATCCAATCCGACAACCAACCTTATTAAATCTCAACGCATAGGGGTAACGTTAGGTTCAACACGCGCACTTCTGGAGGCTGTCGCGTCACACACCCTTCAGCGCATCACGAAACGACTTACGGGGAGGAAAGACGATGAACAGCGATTACAAGAAATTCATAGAGAGGAAGAAGAACCAGTGCCTTCAGACGGACAGTTTCTCCCCCGACCTATACGAGAAGTTCGATGTGAAGAAGGGCCTCCGCGACTCCAACGGGAACGGGGTCGTGGTCGGACTCACCACCGTCTCGCAGGTGGACGGGACCAAGAAGATCGACGGGAAGAAGGTCCCCTGCCCCGGGAAGCTCAGGTACCGCGGGTACGACATCAAGGACCTGACCGCCGGCTTCCTGAACAAACGGTACGGCTTCGAGGAGTGCACCTACCTCCTCCTGTTCGGCAGCCTGCCGACCAAGGAGGAGCTGGACGAGTTCAAGCTCCACCTCACCGAGGAGAGGGCGCTGCCGGTCACGTTCGTCAGGGACGTCGTGATGAAAGCCGCCAGCAAGGACATCATGAACTCCATCGCCAGGTGCATCCTGTTCCTCGCCTCCTATGACAAGAGGGCTCTGGACAACAGCCTGGAGAACGTCCTCAGGCAGTGCATCTACCTCATCAGCGTGTTCCCCATGCTGACCGCGTACAGCTACCACGCGTACAACCACTACGTCAACGACGAGAGCATGTACATCCACCGCCCGGACCCCCACCTCTCCACGGCAGAGAACCTGCTCAGGATGCTGAGGCCGGACACGAAGTACACCACGCTCGAGGCCACCGTCCTGGACCTGGCCCTCGTCCTCCACATGGAGCACGGCGGAGGGAACAACTCCACCTTCACGACCAGGGTCACCACCTCAGCCGGGTCAGACACCTACGCGGTCATCGCCGCGGCCATGTCGTCGCTCAAGGGACCCAAGCACGGAGGGGCCAACCTGAAGGTCATGGAGATGATGGACGACATCAAGAAGCACGTCGCCGACCCCAGGGACGACGAGGCCCTGGCCGGGTACCTCAACGACATCCTGGACAAGAAGGTGTTCGACAAGCAGGGGCTCATCTACGGTATGGGACACGCCGTCTACACCATGTCCGACCCGAGGGCGGAGATCTTCAAGTCGTTCGTCGAGAAGCTGGCCGCCGAGAAGGGCCGCCTGGAGGAGTACCAGCTCTACGAGAGGATCGAGAACATGGCCCCGGAGCTCATCATGGCCAAGCGCCCCAGCGCCACCAGCGTTTCCGCCAACGTGGACTTCTACAGCGGGTTCGTGTACGACCTCCTGGACATCCCCGAGGAGATCTACACCGCCCTGTTCGCCACCGCAAGAATCGTCGGCTGGAGCGCCCACCGCATCGAGGAGCTGGTCACGTCCAACAAGATCCTCCGTCCCGCATACATCAACATAGGCGAGGCGAGGGAGTACGTCCAGCTGGAGGACCGCTCATCGGCCGACGGCGGGGACAACGAAGATAAGTCCTGAGCCCCATCGTGGTTGACATGTTCGGAAAGGTCGACGGAGCGAAGGTGCTGTCGAACGCCAGGAAGGCTCTGGAAAGCCTCGACCTGAGCTACGAGACGAGGGAGGACGGCAGCATAGTCCTCAGCGCCATGGGGGACGACAACCCCATCGGGATGGCGATGATAGCGGACGACAACAACCTCACGCTGAACATCTACTGCTACCTGATGTTCGACATACCCGAGGACGCCCGCAACAAGCTCATCCCCGAGCTCAACACGGTCAACAACAACATCAACAACGGCGGATTCTACATGGCCGACGAGGAGCCCAAGATCTACTTCAAGATCGTGCAGAGCTACTTCGACAGGACGCCCTCGGTGAACACCATCAAGCACCTGGTCATGATCGCCTTCAAGACCGTCGACGTCAACGACGGCAAGCTGAAGGGCCTCATCCCGGCCAGCGCGGTCAGGAAGGACCCCATGTTCTCATGAGAGGCCAATCATCCTCTCGACGGGCCTGCGGGCCCGTCCCATGACCTCCTCCGGGAGGACCACCTGCGGCTCCATGCGCTCCAGCGCGGAGACGATGGACTACAGCGTGGCCATCTTCATGGCGCCGCACACCGCGTGCTCCGGGAAATAGAATCTCTTGCCGGGGCAGTTGGCCTCAAGCCTGTGGCGCATCCCGACCTCGGTCAGAACGATGAACCCGTCCCTCTCTGATGCCCTGCAATGGTTCAGCATCTTCTCGGTGGAACCGATGACGTCCGCGAGGTCGAGAACCTCGGACCTGCACTCGGGGTGGGCCAGGACCTCCGCGTCCGGGTGCGCCGCCTTTAGCTCCTGGACCTGCTGCACGGAGATGGACTGGTGTATCGGGCAGAACCCGTCCCAGAGGACGACGTCCTTGGAAGGGCACCTCCCGGCGGCGTACGTGCCCAGGTTCCTGTCCGGGACGAATATTGCTCCGGACGACTCCAGGGAGGACACGATGTCCACGGCGTTGGACGACGTGCAGCACACATCCATCTCGGCCTTGCAGGCGGCTGTGGAGTTGACATAGCCCACGACCTCCCTGCCGGGGTTGGCCTCCCTGGCGGCGACTATCTGCTCGGGGCTGCACATCTGCGCCATGGCGCACACCGCGGCCGCGTCCGGGATCAGGACCGTCTTACCGGGGTTGAGGATCTTCGCGGTCTCGGCCATGAAGGTGACGCCGCAGAACACTATGACGTCGGCGTCCGTCTGGGTCGCCTTCACGGACAATCCCAGGGAGTCCCCCACGTAGTCGGCCACGTCCTGGACCTCGGGAAGGCAGTAGTTGTGGACAAGGATGACTGCGTTGCGTTCCCTCTTCAGGCGGGCGATTCTCTCCCCGACGGATTCCATGGACCGCGCATCGCCATCAGTTAAATAAAACTGTCCTGGTTACAGCGACACATGGAAGACAGGGACGCGATGGCCAGCAGCAGGTTCTCGTGCACGGACAGGGAGCGCGCGCTCTTCGAGGCGGGCATCAAGATGGGGACGATCTACCACCAGTTCGTAGGCACCCCGGTGAACCTCGACACCGTGGATTCCCTCGAGGAGGGGATCGCCAGGGCGATCTCGGTCCAGCCCTACGTCGTCGCCGTCCAGATATCCATCGACAGGAGCTCCTTCGTGAAGGACGGGGACAGGTACTCGTACAAGTCGCTCACCGGCGAGATGATCGACGCGGTGGTGAGCATCGCGGTAGGGGACACGAGGGTGACCGCGGAGATGAGGTACGACGAGACCCTCCGCTACCCGCTGATGTACATCTCCGACATTTGCTGAAGTCTGCTGGCTGTTCCGCCGGGACCTTCTTCATTCGACGATCGCCGTATGATTATCGAGGTTCCGTTACCGTTTCGACGTACAGAGAGACGAGAATCCAGAGAATCCGGACCACCCTTTTTATATTGACATGTCAATCATGTTAGAGCCAGTCTTTCAACTGGCGGGCGTGTCCATGATAGCTGATATCAAGATCGGAATTACGGGTCTGCCGGGCTCTGGGAAAACCTATGCCCTGCTGCGGGTCATCGAGATGCTGAAAGGGGAGGAGCTCTCCATCGGGGGCATGATCGACGAGCCCGTAGGCGACGGCAGGCACAAGACCGGATTCACGGTCAGGGACCTCGCCACGGGCGAGACCGCGGTCTTCGCCAGCACCGAGATCGAGAGCAAGGTCATGGTGGGCAAGATCGGCGTGGACCTCTCCAAACTCGAAGAGATCGGAGTCAAGGCCATAAGGGACGCGTGCCAGAACTGCGACATCATCGTCATCGACGAGGTCGGCAAGATGGAGGTGGAGAGCCAGCTCTTCATCGAGGCCGTCAAGGAGGCGCTCGATGCGGACAAGCCCATGATCATCACGCTCCACAAGAAATCCAGGAACCCCCTCCTGCAGGACATCAGGAGGAGGGACGACGTGAGGATCCTGGAGGTCACGCCCACGAACCGCAACATTCTCCCCTACAAGATCGTCAAGCTGATGAGCGGGGAGAGCGTTTGACCCCCGAAGGGACGGTCATACGCGAGGGCGGCACGGACATTCTCGTCCCCCTCGAGCATTCCATGCACGGGCCCGGCAAGAAGGTCGGCCCCGTTTTCTTCAACGAACAGATGGCGTTCAACCGCGACGTCAGCGTCATGCTCCTCAGATCCTTGGAAAGTGACTCCATCAGGGTCGCCGACGCCATGTGCGCCACCGGATCCAGGTCCGTCAGGATTGCCAACGAGGTCCCGGGATCCGAGGTCACGGCCAACGACATCAGCCCCTCGGCCATGCCGTACATACAGGCGAACATCGACCTCAACGGCCTGACCAACTGCAGGGCCAACTGCTCCAACCTCCACATACTCTTCACGGAGGAGTCCTTCGACTACGTGGACCTGGACCCGTTCGGGTCCCCCATGCCGTTCCTCCAGTCCGCCGTCCGCGGCACCGGGAGGAGGGGGATAATGGCGATCACCGCCACGGACACCGCACCCCTCGCCGGCGCCCACGCCCCCAAGTGCAGGAGGAGGTACCAGTGCGAGCCCATACGCGGGTTCATGTGCCACGAGGGCGGCCTGAGGATCCTGATGTGCAACGTCGCCCGCGAGCTCGCCAAGTTCGACAGGGGAATGAAGCCGCTGCTCTCGTTCTACGCCGACCACTACTTCAGGACCTACGTCCAGATCACCGAGGGCGCCAAGGCCGCCGACGACAGCCTCGCCCAGCTCGGGTACATGCACTCCGACACCGAGACCATGGAGCGCTCCACGTCCGCCCTCCCGGACGACGATCACCGCCTGGGGCCGTTCTGGCTGGGACCACTGCACGACGCCTACACGCTGTCCAGGATGTCCCCCGAGGGCATGGCGGACGAGCGCAGGTGCGCCAAGTACCTGTCCCTCTGGAGGGGGGAGCTTGACGACCAGGTGTTCGTGTACGACATGAGCGAGCTGTCATCCCACGTCAAGATGTCCCCGCCCAGGATAGACGACTTCGTAGAGTTCCTGAACGGGCACGGCAGGGCGTCCAAGTCCCACGTGTCGCCCACGTCCTTCAAGACGGACATCCCCCTGGACGGGCTGCTGGAGCTGTACAGGCAGTTCAGCCCCGATTCCGACAGGTCCGGGGCGCCCCCAGCAAACTTATAAGGGTGCATAAGCTAGCGACGGACTAGGTGCCAGAACATGCCCAGTCTAGCTATCATCGGAGCCCAGTGGGGGGACGAAGGCAAAGGAAAGATCACAGACTACCTCGACGAGAGGGCCGACCTCATCGTGCGCTTCCAGGGCGGGAACAACGCCGGACACACGATCATCGTGGACGGCAAGACGTTCAAGCTCCACGGACTCCCGTCCGGGGTCGTGAGGCCCGGCAAGCTGGCCGTCATCGGGAACGGCGTCGTGGTGAACCTCGAGGAGCTCGGGGAGGAGATCAGGCAGGTGCTGGACAACGGCGGCAGCGTCGACGGCCTGAGGATATCCGACAGGGCCCACCTCATCATGAACTACCACAAGAAGCTGGACGGCGCCGAGGAGAAGTACCGCGGCAAGAAC
Source organism: Candidatus Methanomethylophilaceae archaeon (assembly GCA_944320485.1). GTDB lineage: Archaea > Thermoplasmatota > Thermoplasmata > Methanomassiliicoccales > Methanomethylophilaceae > Methanoprimaticola. The sequence goes on along the minus strand of CALUHQ010000065.1, from coordinate 15,619 downwards.
GTCGTCGGCACCACCAAGAAGGGCATCGGACCCGCCTACCAGGACAAGATCGCCAGGATCGGATTCAGGGCCGGGGACCTCCTGGAGGACGACCTCCTGGACGACAAGATTTCGTTCATACTCCCTTACAAGAAGGACATGCTGGACCTCATGGAGGCAGAGCCATGCTCCTGCACCGTCGAGTCCCTGCACGAGAAGATGGCGGGATGGAGGGACATGGTCGGCAAGTACATCTGCGACACGTCCGTCCTCATCAACGACGCCCTGGACCAGGGCAAGAACGTCATATTCGAGGGCGCCCAGGGCGCCATGCTGGACATCGACCACGGGACGTACCCCTACGTCACCTCGTCCGCCACCTGCGGCGGAGGCATCTGCACCGGCTCCGGTGTGGCCCCCAACAGGATCGACGGCGTGCTCGGTGTCATCAAGGCCTACACCACCCGCGTCGGCGAGGGCCCCTTCGTCACTGAGCTCTCCGGCGAGGAGGAACTGGCCCTGCAGCACAAGGGCGGCGAGTTCGGCGTGACCACCGGCAGGGGCAGGAGATGCGGATGGCTCGACCTCGTGGTGTGCGAGCACGCCTCCAGGATGTGCGGGTTCACGTCCCTGGGCATCACCAAGATCGACGTCCTCAACGACACCCCCGACCTCCCGGTGTGCGTGGCGTACGAGATCGACGGCGAGGAGGTCAGACACTTCCCCGCGTCCATCGCCAAGCTCAACAGGGCCAAGCCGGTGTACGAGCACTTCAAGGGCTGGAAGGGATGGAAACCCGAGGACACGATGTCAGTCGTGAAGGCCGGATACGACGATCTCCCCGGCGAGATGCGCGAGTACATCGAGTTCGTCGAGAGGTACCTCAGGGTCCCCGCCGACCTGATCAGCCTCGGACCCGACAGGGACGAGACCATCGACCGCCGCGGCGACTGGTGGAACTGAAACCCGATCCCGGGAGGGGGCATCCCCTCCCGCCGGGACGGTAAACCGTCCTTTACTTTTCCGACCGCCCCCAATCCTTTATTAACCGTGCAAGCGGCTCATCAATCCGAGGAAACGCTATGTCAGACTGCAAAACGACCGTCAAAGCCGGTGTCTGCGGCAAGACCACCACGATCTACGCCACCCCCACCGAGGACATGATGTCCGTCAACATCAGGATCGAGAGCGACTGCCCCATGGTCTCCAAGTGCCCCGAGCTGTGCATCAATGCCTACGAGGAGGTCGGCGCGCCGTTCAACGAGTCCAAGGTCTACGCCTGGGCCACCGAGAACATCCGCCACACTGCCTGCCCCGTGCCCTGTGCGATCGTCAAGTCCCTCGAGGCCGCCGGCGACCTGGGACTGAAGAGGCCAGTGTCGATAGACCTCGAATGAATCTCAATCCCCCGGGCCTTCCCCGGTCTCCAGACCGTACACGGCCCGGGGCCCTTCACCGGACGAGCGGCGTAAGCACGACATCCCGCCCAGCCCCTCCGGGAACTTCTCCTCGTGAGGCCTCTTCTCACCAAGGGCCTCCCTCATCAGCTCCATCGCATCCTCCCTGCGCGGGGTGTACACGTTCAGCACCCCCGGACGGAACCTGTCCATGAGTATCCTGACCGCAATGTCGCGCGGGATGTCCTCCGAGGACAGTGAGATGTAAGGACCGTCCGCAGGTTCCCTTCCCGCCATCCTGGCCGCCGGGTCGGAATCTATCAGCAGGCGGAGCGAGCCCTCCGGAACGTCCGCAGGCCCGACATCGGACTCCCGGAACAGGATCCCGCCCAGGTCGGTGCTGAGCCTGATTCCGTCCCCCTCCGGGTGGGCCCCCAGGGTGAAGTCCGCAAGCCTCTGGGAATGCTCCGGGAGGTTGATGCACTCCTCGTCCCCCAGGTACTCCCCGAACAGGCACATCGGGCAGGGCAGACCGTCCCCGTCCGGCCTCTGGAGCCTGCGCATGTTGTAGAAGTCATCGGAGAACACGCCGACCAGGAAGCGGTACTCCACCGGATCCTCCCCGTTGGCCTCCCTCATGAGGGCGACGGCATCCTCCCTGTCGGGGGTGTAGGCGCTGAGCATCCCGGACACGTCGCGGAGACCGCAGACCCTGAGCACCACCTGCCTGGAGACTATGTTCGTGGACACCAGGAGTCCGCCCGTTCTCTGACCCTTCAGGTTCATCGGCTGGAACACCAGCCTGTACTGTCCGCTCAGAGTCTCGTCCGACACCCACTGGCCGGCCTCCTTGGCCGGGTAGCTGCCCCCGCCGGCCGCTGCGGAGAGTATTATGTTCTCCCCGTCCGAGTGCGCCCCGTGGACCTCGTCGTTCAGACTGCCCCGGAAACCCCCGGAAGGCTTCTCCTTCCTGGAACCCTTGCCCGATCTCCCAAATCCGAACAGCATGAAGGACACTTCAGCGCGCATGACACGGTATCTTCCCGTGACGGATAAAGCCTCCATGCCACCCTGGTCCCCGCATCACTTAAATCGGTAAACGAATGTTAGCGACCGATCGCTTATGAAGACGAAGATCAAGGCATCAAGAAGGTCGATGGGAATGAACTACGCAATCCGTGAGGTCACGGTTCCCGCCGCCGCTGCCGCCAAAGCAGGGAAGAAGCTCCTTGATCTCAACATCGGCGACCCCAACAAGTGGGACTTCGAGACCCCCGAGTACTTCAAGGCCACCCTCAGGGCGGCGGTGGACGAGACCGACAACGGTTACGGGGACTCCCAGGGCAACCTCGACCTGAGGGAGGCGATCGTCCAGAGGGAGTACGAGAAGCACGGGATCCACATCACCCCGGAGGACGTCTACGTTACCGCCGGGGTCAGCGAGTGCATCAACATCATGATGGGCACCCTCATCGAGCCCGGGGACGAGGTCCTCGTGCCCGGACCCGGATACCCGTCCTACGCCCAGTACATCAACTTCTACGAGGGGCGCACCGTCGCGTACAGGCAGATCGAGGACGAGGACTGGAGGCCCGACACCGACATGATCCGCAAGAGGATCACCAACAGGACCAAGGCCATGGTCGTCATCAACCCCAACAACCCGACGGGCGCGATCTACGACGAGAAGGCCATCAGGGAGATCGGCGACATCTCCGCGGAGTACGACATCCCCCTCATCTCGGACGAGATCTACGACAAGATTGTCATGGAGGGCGACTACTTCTCCGCATCCCAGCTCCCCGACGACGTGCCAAGGGTCATCTTCAACGGGTTCTCCAAGGTCAACCTCATGCCCGGATGGAGGATGGGCTACTGCTACTTCATGGACAAGTACGGGCTCATGGACGAGGTCCGCGAGGGCATGATGAAGCAGTTCAGGGCCAGGATCTGCGCCAACGTCCCCTGCCAGGCCGCGGCCAAAGCATCCCTGCAGGGACCCCAGGACTACATCGTGGACCTCAACAGGAAACTCAGGGAGAGGTCCGAGTTCACCTACAAGAGGCTCAACGAGATCCCCGGGATCTCCACCAACCGCGTCAAGGGGGCGTTCTACATGTTCCCCCACATCGACCTCAAGGGCACACCCTGGAAGACGGACAAGGACTTCGTCCTCGACCTCATCGCAGAGGAGGGCGTCGTGCTGGTCCACGGATCCGGCTTCGGCGAGTTCGGCGAGTCCCACTTCAGGACCATCACCCTCCCGCAGATGTCCGTCCTGGAGGAGGCGTACGACAAGCTCGAGCGCTTCCTCGCCCGCAGGGTCGCCTGACGAACCTTCAGGATCAATCCCGGCCCTCGGGACCCCTCGAGGGCCGGGCACAACCACCGTTCCGCCCGGTCTCCGGCGCACTTCTGGATGGTGGTAAAGTAAATCCAAAGAACTATCCAGCCCGACCAACGGTTTTATACTCGTAAGACCGAGATGGACGTGTCTTACAGGTGCTCTCATGTCCACACTCAACGATAGGAGGAAGACTTGTAGAAGGTGTGGACACGCCTGGTACAGCCATACCGATTCCCCCGTCAGATGCCCCAGCTGCGGCACCTATCGCTGGAAGGACGAGCCCACCGTCAACACATGCTCCGTGTGCGGGCACAAGTGGTTCTCCCGCTCGGACAGGAAGCCCCTGAGGTGTCCCATGTGCAAGACCCGCTCGTGGTCCCAGGACCCGGGTGCGAACAACCATCGGAGCACCGAGAACGTGGGCTACGACACCAAGGACATCATCGACCGCTACATGAACGGGAACGGATGCATCAAGATCTCCATGGAGACCGACGTGCCCCTGTCGCTTGTGATAGAGACCGTCAGGAGGAGCATCGGCGGCAACCGCAACCCCAGGATGTGACCTGCGGAATCATCTGTCCGGCAGCCTTGAGTATGCCCTGCATTCCTGCATGCACAGGTACGACCCCCTGAACCCGGGATTGAACCTGCTGGAGTCGTACCTGCGACTGGACAGGTACGCCGACAAATCTCCGAGCAGATCGTACGGGATGTCGAGCCTCTCCAGAACGGGACGGTCGTACTCCTCCGATAGGTTTGTGACCATCCCTGCGGAGCGGAGCATACACCTGATATGGTCGTCGAACGGCATTGAAAGACTTGCGGACGGAATCCCCCTCATCAGGGTCATCACCCCGGACTGGGCGTGCATGTTCGGGTTGCGGCTGTAGTCGGGACGGATCACGTCCAGACCTGGCACCATCCTCTTGGCCAGGTCCATGTCCAGGACCCACAGGCAGAAGTGCCCGTTCCCGTCGTCTATGTGCCTGAGGGCGCTCGTCGCCGCGAAGTGCAGGGCCACGTTGATGTCCGTGCTCCAGTCCAGGAGCCTCGTGGGGACGCCGTAGTGCTGGGCCAGACAGGCGACCTCCGTCCACCTGTTGTCCATCCATCTCCCGTTGCTCCTGTCCTCGTACATCATGGCGTGCGTGGCCTCCTTCAGGGGATCGTCGGTGGTGGACGCCAGATCCGGCACGGGCAGACCCTGGGCGTTGGACAGCTCGTGGAATATCCTGAGGTTCGCCATCTCCAGGACCTCGATGTCCAGGTCCTGGTAGGACCTCCCGGCGATGCCGTTGTACTTCAGGTATCCGTTCATCATCTCCAGGAGGATCCGGTACCCGTCCTTGCGGTAGGCCTTCGGGACCAACGGGTACGTTGTAACGCCGTGGCCCCTGAATGCATGTCCCCTGTAGGGCGCGAACACCAGCTCCCTGAGACCGTCCAGGTCCAGGCGCCTGACCCTCACCGGCTCGTAGTCTGCCATGGAATCGTCTTGGAATCGGGATCGGAGGTTATCATCCTGCCGACGCCGTCCCAGGATCCATGTGAGAAGTATAGGAAGAACCCGGGAAAATCCCGGGAAATGTTTTCACTCCAGCCTCTGGAGCATCTTGACGACGGCGTCGACGACCTCGCGGCCCTTCTCGATCCTGTCCATCGCCTGGAGCTCGGTCATGCCGGGACCGGTGATTCCGAACCCGACTGGCTTGTTGTACTCGAGTCCCAGGTCCATGATCTTCCTCGAGGACTGGGCGACGACGACCTCGTCGTGCTTGGTCTCGCCGGTGATGACCGCACCGAGGGTGATGACCGCGTCGATGTCGTCCTTCTCCAGCATGTTCTTCACCGCCATGGGAATCTCGAACACGCCGGGGACCAGTATGGTCTTGGTAATCTTCACGCCGAGGAACTCGGCCTCCGCCTTGGCCCTCTCGATCATGAGGGACGTGACCTCGAAGTTGAACTCCGCGGCCACCATTCCGATCTTGTACTCCTTCATGGAATCACCTTCTCTGCATGACAGGCCCCTTGTCCGCGAACCCCTGCCTGAGGCCGGTGCCGGCCCTCCTGGTCAGGCTCTCCGGACGGAAGAGCATGTCGTAGACGTTCACCGCGTGCTCCCTGGCCCTGCTGTCTGCCAGGAAAGCCAGCTCGGCGTCGTCCTTGGCCTCGTCCTCGTGGACGAAGACCTCGATAATGTGTTTGTTCGTCATCAGCTGCGCCAGCATGAGGCCCGTGGAGGCCTCGTGGGCGCACATCTTGTCCTTCTCCATCGGCCCGGGCATGCCCAGGGCCATGACGATGTCGCAGCCCTCCTCCTCGATCAGCTTCTTGCAGGCCACCGGTAGGTCCTTGAACCCCGGGACCGTGACGCGCTGGATCGTGAAACCCGTGCCCGTCCTCTGAAGCTGGTCGATGGCGGACCTGCCCATGTCGTACCTTGCGAACGTAGTGTCCGCTATGCCGATCTTCTTCACGGAGCAGCCCCCATGTTCCTGATCTTGGCGACTATCCTGCGGGTGGCGTTGAGGTCCTCCGCACATTCGGTCGCCCTGACAACCCTTATGTCCCCCAGCCCGGCGTCGCTCATCCGCTTCTCGAGCTCCCCGGTGTCGAACTTCTGGTCGTATCCCAGGACGATCACGTCGGGCCTGACGTAGCGGACCGTGTCCAGTATATCCCCGTGGCCACCCACGATCGCCCTGTCCACCGGCTTGAGCGCGCCGACAATCCTGGCCCTCATGGCCTCAGGGGTTATCGGCTCGTGCTTGCCCCTGCGGACGGTGTCGTCGTTGGCGACGACCACCACCAGCTCGTCCCCGTAGGAGCGCGCCTGCTCCAGGTAGGATATGTGTCCTGGATGGATTATGTCGAAGACGCCGGACGCCATCACGCGTGTCATTCAGACGTCCTCCCCGTGCTCGGACCTGAAGCCCTCCCACATGTCGAGGATCTCCGACCCGGTGACGAAGCACAGGCCCTTGGCCTCGGCGTACGCCTCGACCTCGTCCCTCGGCATCGCCCCGCCGTCGTCGCCCATCATCTCGCAGATGGTGGCCGACGGCTTCACGCCCGCCATGTACATGAGCGCGGTGCAGAGCTCGGTGTGCCCCCTCCTGTTCACGAGGATCCTGTCCGTGGTGTTCAGGAGATGCACGTGCCCCGGGGCCCTGAACCTCTCGCCCATGTCCCTGCGGATGTCCTCCACGGGGACGTCCTGGAATATCGTGTCCGCGTACTGGGTTATGGTCAGGGCGCGGTCGTCGTCCGTGATGCCTGTGTAGGTGTCGCGGTGGTTGATCGTGATCCCGAAGGAGGACTTCGTCCTGTCGTAGGGGATGTCGGTGGGCGCCATCGCCCTGAGGAGCGGGTACCTCTTGACATCGTCCCAGAACACATCCGACATGAACGGGAGCCCTATCCTCTCTGCCAGCCTCCCGGGTGTGGTGGTGCATACCAGCCCGCCGGCGTCGTGCCTCATCATCCTGAGCGTGGCCGCGGTCACGAACTGCGACGCCACGGTCATGTCGGTCTCCCTCTCCCTGTCGTCGAAATCGTAGACGAGGACCGGCCTCCCGTGCCTGACGTCCTCCAGGGCCCTCTCGAATCCGCTCATGTTCTCGCATCGGAATCGCGGTCGTGAAGATAAGGCGGAGCGAACTACCATGAAAAGAGTAGATGACGACTGCGGCTGTACGTCGGATGCCGACAGGTCCCGGGGGTCTCGCCGGGGACATGGAGTCCTGTTAAGAAAGCTTTCGCCGTTTTCGAGCGGTCCACGCGACGGGGCTCCAGTCTCCGTTATATACAATTAAACCGGGGCATGTGCATGAACCTCAAGACTCTGGCGGGCAAGACCGTGTTCTTCGCCCTGATCGTCCTCTTCGTGATGGGCTTCTCCGAGCTGTTCGGGCAGGAGAACTCGCTCACCGGCGTGGTAGTGGTGGTCCTGGCCCTGATGATGCTGGGGCAGGACCTGTCGGTCCGTCCGATGATGAACCTGGCGGGCCTGGTGGCGTTCACCCTGCTGATGGGTCTCGGAGCGTATGCGTCCGTGGCATGCGGCAACGCGTTCGTCGGAGCGGTGCTGAACCTCTCGGTGGTGTTCCTGCTCTGCTACATGACCACACAGGACCTGAGGTCGCCGATGCACTTCCCGTTCCTGCTGGGATACGCGTTCATGCTATCCGTCCCGGTGTCCGCGGAGGACCTCCCGGTCAGGGTGCTGGCACTGGTCGTCGGATCCGTGTTCATCGTCCTCCTGAACGTCCTGATCAACAGGAACCGCCACTCCAAGACGTGCCATGGCGGGATCATCGCCATCTGCAGGGAGGTGTCCGGATGCTGCAGAGGCATGCTGGATGATGGGCAGGCGTCCTCCGACAACCTCGACGCCGTGTGCATGAGGCTCAGGGGAAGCATGTACGACAGGCTGAGGCGCAGCTTCTTCACCACCCCCGGCGACGGCACGGTCCTCAGCCTGGTGTCCGCGCTCCACATGGCGGGGAGATCCGTATGCAGGGGAGGACACGCCAAAGAGGTATTGGAGGACCTGGCGTCGTTGATGGACACCGTGTCAGCACACGAGGGCGGCTCCAGGGAGGTCTCCGATGTGGTGGACGCGGCCAACGGGTTCCTGGACAGACACCCCGATGCCAACGACGTGCTCAGGGCGTCCGTGGTCGACCTCAGGGACGGACTGTCGTCGCTCGCGTCCGATAACCATTCCGTGCGCAGGGACGTGCACCTGCAGATGAGGGCGATGGCGAGGGAGACCGTCAGGAGGGACTCGGCCCGCTTCACCTTCGCCGTCCGCATGTCGGTGGTGTTCACCCTGTTCGCCGTCGTCTGGCAGTACTGGGACCTGGAGAACGCCAAGTGGCTGCTCTTCACGACGGTAGCCCTGGTCCTCCCCTACGTCGACGGCGCCTGGAGAAAGTCAGCCATGAGGCTCACCGGCACTTTGGCTGGCATCGCCGCCTTCGCCGTGGTGCTCGTGGCCACCGGCGGGGAGCTCGGCCTCCTGACGGCCGCACTGATGCTGGCGAACTACGTCTACACGGTGCTGGACCCCAAGAGGTACGACGTGATGAGGGGCTTCATCACGTTCTCAGCCCTGGTGGCGGCATCGATGTCCGCACCCGCCGACGACGCGGTGCTGGAGAGGATCGCGTTCATCCTCCTGGGCGTGGTCGTGGCCACAGCGGCCAACTACCTCCTGCTGCCGTACAGGCTGGACGACGAGAACGCGTCCCTCGGCGGGAGGTACCTGGCACTCAACGACTCGATGCTGGAGCATGCCAGGTCCGCACTGGAGGGGAGGCGCGACACCGATGGGGAGACCGTGGCGGGGCTGACCGCCGCCGGGGTATCCGCCAAGCTGCACATGAACGCCGAGACGTGCCAGGACGGGGACGCGGACCTGTTCCTGTCCCTCCAGGACGGGGTGTCCTCCCAGTGCGCCATGCTCTGCAGGGGGGCCGGGAGACTCACGGAGGAGGGTCGCTCGGCGGCCCTGTCGGCCCTCTCGGGAGACGGGACGGAAGACGCATGCCTGACCGACCGTGACGCGGAGTACCTGGCCGTCCTGAGGGCGACCCTCAGGATGCAGGACGAGTCCAGGTCCCTGCAGGCCTCCCTCGGACCCTAAAATAACTCTTTATGGTAAGTCCAAGATTCGGAGACGATAACAATGGCAGCTGAAGACGCCAAATACATCAGGGAAAAGGTCATGGCCCACAACAAGTGGTTCGAGGAGTGCATCCCCATGATCGCCTCGGAGAACCTAATGAGCCCTCTGGCCAAGGAGATGCTCATCTCCGACTTCGCCGACAGGTACGCCGAGGGACTCCCCGGGAAGCGCTACTACCAGGGCAACATCTACGTCGACCAGGTGGAGCTCAAGGCCATAGAGCTCGCCAAGAAGGTGTTCGAGTGCGACTTCGCCGACGTCAGGCCCATCTCCGGGACCGTCGCCAACATGGCCGTCCTCTTCGCGTTCGCCCAACCCGGCGACACCATCACCACCTGCGCCCTGGCCCAGGGTGCCCACATCTCCACCTGCGAGTTCGGGGCCTTCGGCCAGAGGGCCGTGAACTCGGTCAACTACCCGTTCAACGAGCACGACATGAACCTGGACGTGGACGGCACCATCAAGCTCCTGAAGGAGGTCAGGCCGAAGATCGCCCAGTTCGGTCTCTCCGTGTTCCTCTTCCCCCCGCCGCTCAAGGAGCTGCAGGACACGTTCAACGAGATCGGGTGCCTGGTCTGGGAGGACTGCGCCCACGTCCTCGGACTCATCGCCGGGAAGCAGTTCCACGACCCCCTCAGGGAGGGCGTGAACATCGTGTCCTCGTCCACCCACAAGACCTTCCCCGGACCCAACCACGGTCTCCTCCTGGGACAGAACCTCACCGAGGAGCAGGAGAAGGCCCTGCAGAAGGCCGTCTTCCCCGGTGTGACCAGCAGCCACCACCTCCACGCCATGGCGGCGCTAGGCATCACCCTCGCCGAGATGGACGTCTTCGCCAAGGACTACGCGGCCCAGGCCTGCAAGAACGCCAGGGCTCTGGGCGAGGCCCTGTACGAGCTAGGCGTGCCCGTCCTGTGCCCCGACCTCGGGTTCACCAGGTCCCACGCCATCGCCGTCGACGTCTCCCAGTTCGGAGGCGGAAAGGACTGCGCCAAGCTCCTGGAGGACGCCAACATCATCTGCAACAAGAACATGCTCCCCAGGGACACCAGCTCCGTCAGGCCCTCCGGCCTCAGGCTCGGATCCCAGGAGATGACCCGCCTCGGCATGAAGGAGTCCGAGATGAAGGAGGTCGCGGAGCTCATCGCCAGGGTCGTCGTCAAGAAGGAGGACCCTGCCAAGGTTAAAGAGGACGTCAAGGCATTCAAGAAGCAGTTCAGCACCATCCAGTACTGTTTCAACGCGGGCGAGCCCGCGTACGGATACCACAAGCTGGTGGAGTGAACCGAGGCGATTGACATGGGATTCATGGACAAGGTCAAGGATTCGGTTAAAAGCGCCGACGAGAAGCTCGGTAACGCCATTGACAAGGAGAAACTCGACAGCGAGATCCGCAAGCAGGAGAAGGCCATCGAGGAGTACACCAAGGAGATCGGCCAGAAGGTCGTCGCCGTCGTCAAGGAGGGCAAGGACGCAGCCCAGGCCGAGATCGCCGAGCTCATGGATAAGATCAAGGAGTGCGAGGCGAAGATCGCCGACCTCAAGACCCAGAAAGAGGGCATCGGTAAGAAGGAGTGATCCTTCCGCGGGGGTCCTCCCCCGCGCCAAACCAGTTACACCAGAGCGTGGTACTTCTGAAACGCCGTGACAAAGCGGTCCTGTTGCTGGTCGCAGTCATCGCGGCGGCCTGCTGCCTTAGGGCGCCGATAACGTGCGTCGGTCCCCTGGCCGACGCCATCCAATCCGACCTGAGGCTGTCCTCCGGATCGATGGGCACCATCACCACGATCCCCCTGCTGATGTTCGCGGCGTTCTCCATGGTCTTCGGGGGACTGGGCAGGAGGCATGATGCCGGCGGCGTCATCCTCGTGGGTCTGGCGATGATCCTGTCCGGGATCGTCTGCAGGTCCCTCCTCGGAAGCTGGGGCCTGTTCCTTGGCACCGCCGTCATCGGCATAGGCATCACGGCCGGGAACGTACTGCTCCCAGCGATCATCAAGGCCAGGTTACCAGGGAGGATCGGGGCTCTCACCGGGGCCTACACCGCCATGATGTCCATGATGTCGGCCGTCGCGGGCCTGGTCAGCGTGCCGATCGGGGACATGGTCGGATGGAAGGGCTCCCTGGCGGTCTGGTCGGTGCTGATTGTCGTGACCATCCTCCTCTGGGTCCCGAACCGCGGATGCCGCGTCGACGACCATGTCGAACCCGGGAGCGCGAGGGCCGTCCTCAGGTCTCGCACCACCTGGCTCCTGGCCCTCTACATGGGACTCCAATCACTCGTCTACTACACGTTCGTGGCCTGGCTCTCTGTCATAGTGCAGTCCAAGGGGCTGTCCCCGACGGAGGCCGGCGTGGTGAACTCTGTGTTCATGGTCCTCGGCATCGTGGGCTCCCTGGCGGTCCCCGCGATCGCCGGCGGGAGGAGGGACCTCAGGACCATGGGCGCAGCGGTGGGGACGATGTATGTCGCCGGCGTCCTGCTGCTGATCCCTGACTGGGGGATGGTCTCCCTCTCCGCGGCGATCCTGCTCTGCGGCCTGTGCGGAGGCGCATGCATCACCTTCGTCACCATGATGTACGCCCTGAGAACGAGGAGCCCCGGAGACTCGTCCACAGTCTCGGGGGCGTCGCAGTCCGTCGGGTACCTGGTGGCCGCACTGGGACCGGTCACCGCCGGTGCCATCCACGACCTGACATCCGGTTGGGTCTCGCCCCTCCTGTTCGTGGTGGCCGTCACGGTGATCCTCGTGTTCCTGGGCGGTGCAATCGGGAGGGACACGGTCATCGGGGAGCCTCGGACATAAGCCCCGTTTGCTTAGCCAGGCATCAATTAGGAGAACCTAATGTTAATAAAGTGGGAACTCTTCTCCACAGACGATGACTACCGGAAACCGTGAGGACTACCTTATCAACATCCTGAGACTGACGGAGGGGGAGGGCGTGGCCAAGACCACCGAGCTCGCATCCTACATGAACGTGTCCCCCGCCAGCGTCAGCGAGATGATCAAGGTCCTCGCGAAGGAGGGGCTCGTCAACTACGAGAAGTACAAGGGAGTGTCCCTCACCCCGGAGGGCCTGACCTACGCCAGGCAGCTCAGAAAGAAGCACCACGTGCTGGAGAGGTTCCTCACCGACTACCTCAACGTCGACCACAAGACCGCCCACGAGGAGGCCTGCAGGATGGAGCACGCCATATCCGACGAGTCCGCGATCAAGATGTGCCACATGATGGGCACCCCGGTGGACTCCGACTGCCAGAGCTGCATAAAGCCGTGCAAGGCCGTCTCCCAGGGGATTACCAACATCATCCCGCTCAACAAGATGTCCCAGAGCGAGGTCGGCAGGATCTCCCACATAACCTCCGAGGACACCGACGTCGTCAAGAAGCTCATCTCCATGGGGTTCGTGCCCGGAAGGGAGGTGTCGATCGAGACCATCCTGTCCGACGGCGGCCCCCGCATCGTCAGGATGGGCAACGCGACCATGGCCCTGGACTACCATCTGGCGTCCCACATCTTCGTGGATACCGCGATCGAGTGAGTTTAAGGACCCACTGAACTTTTATAGGGAACCCTCCATCAGCCGGTCAGCATTGTCTCGAGTGAAACACCTTGGCTCATGGAAAGGTTATCCAAGTTGCCCTTGTAGGCCAGCCCAACGTCGGGAAATCATCATTGTTCACGCGTCTCACAGGCGTGGGGGTCATATCCTCCAACTATCCGGGGACCACCGTCGAGTTCGACGAGGGTGTAGTGACCAGGAACGGCAGGACCGTCAGCGTCCACGACCTTCCCGGTACCTACGGCCTTTCTGGGAACTCGGACGACGAGAGGGTCGTCCTCAGGGACCTGGCCGAGGGGGACAACGACGCCGTCATACTGGTGGCCGACGCGACGAACCTGGTCAGCAGCCTGGTCCTGTGCTTCGAGGCGCTGGAGCTGGGGATACCCACCGTCATCGCACTCACCAAGATGGACGAGGCGAGGAAGAGGAACACCATAGACGTGGACGCACTCTCCGACATCCTCGGGGTCCCCGTGATCCCAGTGTCGTCGAAGACGTCGGAGGGCGTGGACGCCCTGGCCGACGCCGTGTGCGAGGGAAGAATGAGGGCCTCGGGGTTCAAGGTCGAGTACTCGCCCGAGATCGAGAAGGCCATCATCGCCATGGAGGACGGTCTCCCGGACAACATACGCTTCTCCCGCAGGGGGACGGCGATCAAGATCCTGGAGAACTCCACCCAGTTCAACTCCATGATCGGAGACGACCTGAGACACACCGCAGGTCTGATGAGGAAGATCTACAAGGAGGGCCAGGGCGAGCAGATGGGCGTCACCATCGCCTCCGACAGGTACGCCGAGGCGGAGAGCATAGCCGCCGACGTCGTCCACGAAAGGGACACCAAGCCGTCCCTGGCCGACAGAGTCTCGGACGTCATGATCACGCCAATCACCGGGATCCCCATACTCGCCGTGGTATGCCTCGCGATACTCACGATCATAGTCTACGTGGGCTCGTTCCTGGACGGCATAGTGTCGTCCGTGTACGAGACTGTCGTCGGCACGGCCCTGATAGACCTGGGAGGTGACAGCGACTTCTGGACCGCCGTGCTCACCGGTATCGACGGCAGCATCCAGGCGATACTGTCGCTGGTCATCCCGTACATCATGGTGTTCTACATAGTGCTGGGTGTCCTGGAGGACTCCGGGTACCTCACCAGGGCGGTCGTTCTGTTGGACAGAACGATGCACCACTTCGGCCTTCACGGTGGGTCGTTCATACCCATCATAGTCGGACTCGGATGCAACGTGCCCGCCATCATGGCAGTGAGGACCGTCCAGTCCCGCAGGGAGAAGATCATCCTGTCCTCCATGATCGTCATGGCCGTGCCCTGCTCGGCCCAGATGGCCATAATCATGGGCGCCACCGGACACTACTCCGGCGTACTGTACGCGTTCGGCATCCTCCTGATGCTTGTCTGCTTGGCGGTTCTCACAGGTGTGGTGATGAACAAGTTCCTGAAGTACGAGCCCAGCAGCCTGGCCATGGAGCTCCCGGACCTTCAGATGCCATCGGTCAAGAACGTCCTGTTCAAGACGTGGCAGAGGATCAAGGACTTCTTCTACATCGCGTTCCCGCTGCTCGTGGTGGGATCCATCGTCGTGGAGATCCTCCTGACGTTCAACCTGCTCAGGGTCATAGTGGATCCGCTGTCCTTCATCACCGTCGACATGCTGGGCCTGCCCGCAGTGTGCATCATCGCGTTCATCGTCGGGATACTCAGGAAGGAGATGGCGCTCGGCATGCTGCAGATCCTCGCAGGCGGGGTCGCGCTGGAGGCGTTCCTCACTCCCGACCAGTTCGTTGTGTTCGGAGTGGTCATGGCAGTGTACATGCCCTGCGTCGCGACGCTGATCACCATGTGGAGGGAGATCGGCTGGAAGGAGACGGTGGCAGTCAGCGTGCTGTCCATCGTGGTCGCCATCCTCCTTGGTACCGCCACGAACCTGCTCCTGCAGGCGTTCTGAACACTCTGGGAGTTCTATTCGGCGGAGAACCGGCCAAACGCGTGTTCTGTCGGAATATGAAAGAAAAATGGGGAATGACGGGATGTCCCCGTCGTTTGGGCTCAGCGGTGGGCGAAGACCATGGAGACCTTTCCGGGCTCCCTCTTCTCGATCCTGGCGAAGCCGATCCTCTCCAGCTGGACCATCTCGGACTTCTCGTCCATGAGGGCCCTCTCGGCCAGACCCTTCCAGAGGGTCCCGTCGGGCATCAGGAGCTCGGCCTCCTCGGAGTCCCTGCCGACCCACTGGACGGCGCGGACTCCCTGCTTGAGGATGGACACGTCGTTGCCGGCGTACTTCGCCGGGAGACCGTAGTCCAGGTTGCACAGGTCCTTGAGCCTGATCCTCTTGGCGTCGGCGAACAGCTTGGAGTCCTCGCCCGAGAGGAAAACGGTCCTCGGGTCCTCCAGCCTGTATGTCCTGTCGCCCCTCTCGGGGTGGTCGGGGTGCTTCGGTGCGGAGCCCTCGATCACGTCGACACCGTCGATGTCGTACCTGACGGGGTCGTGGACGAAGAAGTACCTGTTGCTCTCGGCGTCGATGATGTCCCTGTTCATGCCGAACAGGTTGTCCCAGGAGAACTGGATGTCCACGGCCTTCATGCCGGCCTCCACCCAGTACCTGCGGA
>CALUHQ010000064.1 GCA_944320485.1 Candidatus Methanomethylophilaceae archaeon | reverse complement strand
GATGGACCTCGCACGCAAGATGGCGTACGTCCCGAACCGCATGGACCAGGTTTTCCGCACATCGGTGGCGGAGACCGTCCTGATGGGGAGGTTCCCGTTCGCCCAGTGGGCCAATTCCGACAGGGACCTGGAGGTGGCCGACAGGGCGATGGACGCCCTCGGCCTGCAGCCCCTCTCGGAAAGGGATGTCTCTGAGCTGAGCTCCGGACAGGTCCAGAAGGTCCTCATAGCCAGGGGCCTGGCGCAGGAGCCGCGCATATTGATACTCGACGAGCCGACCTCCAACCTGGATGTGAAGCACCAGATGGAGGTCATGGGCTTCCTCAGGCGCTACGCCGTCGAGAATGAGATCATAGTGCTGATGGTATGCCACGACCTGAACCTCACGGCGGCCTTCGCGGACAGGATCATAATGGTCGCCGATGGTGGCATCTTCGCCGACGGGAGTGCCTGGGACGTGATGACGGAGTCGAACATCCACGACGTCTACGGCGTCGGTTCGAAGGTGATAGACGTCGAGGGCAGGCCGCACATCATACTGATGCCGGAGGGAAGCCGATGAACGTCAGACGCGCCCTGGCCGTGACCATCGTGGTAATAGTGTTGCTGTCGGCCGCACTCGTCCATGTGAGGGCCGAGAACGAGAAGTACCATGTCGATGCGGAGCCGTCGGACGTGGGCCTCACCGTCGGGACTCAGCTGAGCGAGGACGGGTTCCCGAGCGATTCGTCCAGGCTCTGGGTCTACGGGAACGCGAACGAGGACGACAACATCGACGAGGACGACATGAGGTACCTCCTCGGCGTGCTGTCGGGGGAGAACCCGGTCACCGTCCTGTCGGACGCCAACTGCGACGGTGTCGTGGACGAGGACGACCTCGTGTACATCCAGAGGATCATCGAATCCGACAGGATGGACGTGTTCTACATCGACAACTACTACCGCGTGGCATCTGTGTCCTGGCCGGTGGAGCGCATCGCCATAGGGTACTGCAGCGGCGCGTACGTCGCGGACCTGACCGGCGTCACGAACAAGGTCGTCCTAGTGGACGACACGATAAAGAACTACTGGGGCGAGATGAACGGCAGATTCTCGAGCGCGGGGTCGTTCGGCGCCACCGAGACCCCCAACTACGAGACCATGATCGCCGCAGGGATCAACGTGTACGTGGTGGGGTACTGCGACGCGAACGCAGACGCGCTCTCCCCGTCGCGCCTGAACCCAGTGGGGATAGACGTCATGTTCATATCCACGGCGGACAACAGCGGGGTGGACATACCGAACGAGAACATCGACCGTTCGATCCTGATGTTCTCGTTCCTGCTGCAGGGCGACATGCACAAGACCGACTCGTACATCGAGTGGCACGACGGTCTGTTGGAGAAGATGGTCGAGGCCACCTCCAGGATCCCCGAGAACGAGAGGGAGGCGATGCTGATGACCCGCACATCCGCGCTGTACTCCACAGGGACCTACAGCATCACTGGCAAGGACAACACCAACAACATCCATGCCGAATGGGTGGGGGTGGATGCCGTGGGGCAGCACTGCGACCTCCTCCCCAAGAACTACCAGAGCCTCGACGTGGAGACCCTGGCCACAGTGATGATCCAGAATCAGCATGACGGGAGGCTGTTCTTCGTCGACAACGCCCATGACGGGATGAGGCACCAGTACGACCTCGGCGAGTGCCTGAAGGCAGATTCCGAGCTGCTCTCGAACCTGGATGTGGAGATCCACTACCTCGGCATGGCCAGGGAGATGGGCAACAGTCCTCTGTACGTGGTGGAGATGGCGTTCTACGTCTGCATCATGTACCCCGAGGTGGCGGAGTCGGTGGGCCTTGACTACAAGGGCCTGTTCCACGAGTACTTCGAGAGGTTCGCCAGCACGGACTACTGGCTCAACCTGGACATAGAGGACTTCTTCCTCGATTACGGAGTGGCCTGAACGGCGGTCGCATCGATCCCATCGACATGCATCATGATGGCCAGCACATTCCCATCGGCATCGATGCGGTACGTGAATTCCCCGGCAGAATCCTCCCACAGCGTGACCGGGGTGCCGTCATGCTCTTCCTGACCGACGTTGTGGAACATGCTCTTCACAGGGTTCCCGTCCGTGTCGAGGAACAGGAACGACTGCAGGGACCTGGTCTCTCCGCCTATAATCAGGACGTAGTCGAATCCGATGGCGGGGCGCTCCGAAGATTCCCTCGTGTCGTAGCTCGTCGCCGTACCGGTTACAGGAGTGCCGTCCGGGAGGTTACCGGCGATATCGTAGGTCGGGTACGTCGCGTCATTATCCAGGAGTTCTCCGATTCCGAACGTCACGAGGGTGCCCGAAATGCAGATCACCACCAGCACAGCCGCCACGACGATCGTGGTCCTGTCCACGCCCATGGGGATGCATGTCTGCGGACGGTTATAATGGAATGTATGGATCGGTAGGTATTGTGGTGCTTTTATGGACATCTGGCATCTCTTCATCATCCGAACGGGATCCTCAAAATAGAAACATTTATCTATGAGCAATATATCAGCGATTTTGCTGGGCAGGTAGATCAGTTGGAAGATCGTTACCTTGGCATGGTAGAGGCCGCGAGTTCGAATCTCGCCCTGTCCACCATTTTTCTTCATCCAGATCACCGATTCATGGACATTTTTACTGTCCACCATTCTTGTCCCAGGTCCTCTTGGCGCTCTCGACCGCCTTCGTCATCCTCTTCCTGCTGTAGAAGCTCTCGGTCGTCTTCGT
>CALUHQ010000063.1 GCA_944320485.1 Candidatus Methanomethylophilaceae archaeon | reverse complement strand
ATCCTTCCGATGAGGATGGGGTCGGAGGGTTTTCCGTAGGGTGTGTCGGGGAAGACCTCCTCGATGGTCTCGAAGGTGTCCGGGTTGTAGATCCCGGTCCCGCCGATGATAGCGATCTTGGGCATGGACGATGGAATGATACGGTTCTATAATAACGTTGAATGCGATTAACTGGCGGTTCGTATGCAACTATATCACGGGAGCAATGTGGTTGTGAAGCAACCGGATGTCCTGCATTCACGCAAAGAGTTAGATTTTGGTGCGGGCTTCTACACCACGACCAATTTCGATCAGGCGGTGAGCTTCTCGAAGAAGGTTGCATTGAAACGGAAGGGGCGGCCGGTCGTCAGCGTCTACGAGTTCGATGAGGATGCCCTCGACCACATGAGGGTCAGGAGGTTCGAAGGGCCGGACCATGATTGGTTGGACTTCATCATAGCCAACCGCAGGGGCGAGGCCATCGACACCGGCTTCGATATCGTCAGAGGTCCGGTGGCCAACGATGACGTGTATGGGACCATCGCCCTGTTCGAATCGGGTTTCTACTCGGAAGAGGAGGCTCTGGACCATCTCAAGGTCAAGAAGCTATTCAATCAGTACGTCTTCGTCTCCGACAAGGCCCTCAGCCATATCAGGTTCAAGGGGGAGATATCCAGTGGAGAATGAGAGGTTCAGGACGTTGCTGTCGTTGTCCGTGATCCCGCAGGTCGTGGATCTCATCATGAGGGAACGCGGAATCGGCTACATGGATGCGATGGAGGCGTTCTACCGTTCCAGGACGTTCGATGTCGTATCGAACCAGTTCACCGATGCCTGGCATCTCAGCCCGTTGGTGATATATGATGTACTCTGCAGGGAGGAGACGGAGGGCATAGTGGATTTCCCGGAGTGATTCACATGGACGAGAAGATGAGGTTCTCCGTATACTGCACCGAACTGTTCCGTACCAGGCATGCCCTGTCCGGGGACCAGGTCATGAACCTGTTCAGGGTCTACGGTGTTCTGGATTACCTGGACGAGTGCTACGGTGCTCTGCATGTCATGGGGCCGGACTGCATCCTCGACGATCTGGAATCGCTCATAGACGAGGGCGGATACGTTCCCAACGGCTCCGATAGGTTTTGAAAATGAATTTCCTACAATATCGGAAATTGATTTCCTACAATATCGGAAATTGATTTCCTAAAATGTAGGATAGCGATTCGACAAGCATTCGATGGAATCAGATCCCGAAGGTCCTGACGATATCCGAGGACCATCCGATCAGCGCCTCGGAACGACTGTCGAAGTCCCCTTCCGGTCCGATGGCGATCTCTCTGTCGGGCCCTTCCGTCTCTGAAACGATGTCGGGCAGGGTCCTCAGGAACACACCGGTCTCGCTGTAGTGCTTGGCCCTCAGTACGAACCTCGCCTGCTTGTACAGGGCGTCCAATATCTCCGGGGAGCGCTCGTGGACGTAGTTGTGCACGCATGCATGGTATATCGAACAGGCCCCTGCGACGGCGGCCCTCCTGGAATCATCAGGGTCCATGGGAGGGAGGATGGAGTCCAAATCACCGAGGATCGGCAGGGTGTCCATCTTGAACTGGAACAGGTCCGCGGGGTCCCAATGGGCGATCTCGTCCGCGCCGGACACGAAGCCGCAGGCCAGCTCTCTGTGGGGCATGCGGTCGAGGATCCCGCGGTAGGTGTCGAGGTCTCTGACGGAGAGCGTGTCCAGTATCACGACGGCGTCGATGTCGCTGCCATCACCGGCCTCGCCCCTGGCGCGGCTGCCCTGGAGCCCGATGAAGACGACCCTGTCGCCGAACGACTCCCAGGAGGCGGTCCCTGAGGAGGGACATCCAGTCCATCGTGAGCGGGGGGTCCATGTCAGAAGGAAGGGGGTTGTGAAGTGGTTTCAGGCGATGTGTCTGATCGCCTCGTAGGGCGTGACGTAGAGGGCCTTCTCGGCCTCCTCCTTCGTCATGCCGGCCCCGAACGCCACGGTCCTGGCGGCCGCGTCGTCCATGAGGTTCTCGGGCGCGTGTGTGTCGGAGTCCACGACCATGTCTGCGCCGACGGCCCTGGCCATGTTGACCACGTGGCCGTTGGTTATGTTGTGCCCTGCGCGGCCGGAGACCTCCAGCAGGACGCCGTTGTCCCTGGCGATCTGGGCCTCCTCGAGGGTGATGAAACCGGGGTGTGCCAGCACGTCCACCTCGGGGCTCTCCACAGAGGCGCGGTTGGTCCCGGGGGCCACGGGCTCGGTGACCGTCTCCCCGTGGACGACGATCCAGTCGGCCCCGTACTTCCTGGCCAGCTTGGCGACGTGGTCTATCTTGGACGGGGGCACGTGGGTGATCTCCACGCCGGGTATGACCCTGATGTAGTCCTCGCAGAGCTCCACGGCCTTGGCCACGTTGGACGCGACGAACTCCACGTTGGTCATGTCCACGTGGTCGGTGATGGCGATGACGTCGTGTCCGAGGACCATTGCCCTCCTGACGAGCTCGGCGGGGATGAGCTCCCCGTCGCTGAAGACGGTGTGGGTGTGGAGATCCGCCCTCATTGCGACCTCTCCCACAGCTCTTTGTACACTTTGTCCATGGGGACGCCCATCTTCTCGACGGCGACCATGGTGTGGTAGATCAGGTCGGCGAGCTCGCAGCACATCTCGTCCTCGCTGCGGTCCTTGATGGCCAGGACGAACTCGGTGGCCTCCTCCACGATCTTCTTGCACATCTTCGTCTCGTTGTTGTAGAGCTTGCAGGTGTAGCTGCCGTCCTCGGGGTTCTCGTGCCTGTCCTTCAGCACCCTCCTGAGGTCCGGTATGATGGCCATGGTGTCCTCGGTGCTGCCGTAGACCGTCTCGGCGAAGCACGACGGGTTGCCTAGGTGGCAGGCTATGCCGCCGACCTGCTCCACCCTGACCAGCAGGGTGTCCGCGTCGCAGTCCTTCTGGATGGATTTGATCTTCTGCAGATGTCCGGACTCCTCGCCCTTCTTCCACAGCTTCTGCCTGCTCCTGGACCAGAAGTGGGTGTATCCGGTCTCCTCCATCTTGGCGACCGCCTCCTCGTTGGCCCATGCGACCATGAGAACCTCGTTGGTGATCCAG
>CALUHQ010000062.1 GCA_944320485.1 Candidatus Methanomethylophilaceae archaeon | reverse complement strand
AACTATTTAAAGCCTTTCTTTATAAAGAAACATATGCGGAGATGTGCCAGAAACGCTTTAGCCAGACATCAAAAGGTCAGGGATCGGCAACGTCAATAACTGATACCCAACGTTCCCGAGTTAGAGTTCATATTGTACATAATCATGTCCAAAATCTAATACATTTTCAAATGAATGATTTTAGGTATGCCATAATTATATAGTACGATCAAGTTCAGGTGTTCATGCGCGTCACGACCAACGGCATCTCCATCTACTACGAGGTCCGCGGGAAGAAGGGCCCCGCACTGATCATGCTCCACGGCAACGGGGAGGACCACACCATCTTCGACCGCGCGGTGGACTACCTGGAGCAGGCCTTCACTGTGTATCTTGTGGACACCCGCGGCCACGGGGAGAGCTCCCCGGTGAGGGAGTACCACTACCAGGACATGGTGGACGACCTATCGGAGTTCATCAGGAAGCTGAAGCTGGAGAGGCCGGCGGTCTGCGGGTTCAGCGACGGTGCCATCGTCGGGCTGATGTTCGCTTCCCAGAACCCCGGTGTCCTGTCGCATCTCATCGCCTGCGGCGCCAACACCAGTCCGGAGACGCTGGGAGGGTTCAGGATGGCCCTGGACAGGATGGGTGACCCGGAGAGGAAGGACCCCAAGGTTCGTCTGATGCTTACGGAGCCCCATATCACCGCCGAGGACCTGGCCAGGATCGACGTCCCTGTCACGGTGGTGGCCGGGAGCAGGGACTGCGTGAAGAAGAGCGACACCGAGTTCATCGCCGGTTCCATCCCCGGGGCGGAGCTGGTGATCATGAAGCGGGCCGACCATTCCAGCTACATCGTGCACAGCACGAGGATCGTCGATGTGGTGTTCAGGGCGATGGGTGTGGACACGTCCTCGATCGTCTTCGTCGACCGTTTCTGACGCTTCTCTGAAGGTCAAGGGACAGCTGTCGGACCTCTGGTCCGGATGGAAGAAGTGACCCCCGGTCCCCCGGGGGAAGGTGCCGGTCGCATCCGGCATTGGTCTCAGTCGGCTACCAGGATGATGCTGCAGTCGCTGAGGGTGAACTCGGAGCGGTAGTCCTCCCAGACCTCCCC
The DNA here is from genome assembly GCA_944320485.1 of Candidatus Methanomethylophilaceae archaeon. GTDB lineage: Archaea > Thermoplasmatota > Thermoplasmata > Methanomassiliicoccales > Methanomethylophilaceae > Methanoprimaticola. The sequence goes on along the minus strand of CALUHQ010000062.1, from coordinate 1,508 downwards.
GTCGAACTCCACGTCGTGCATCTCCAACCAGGTGGTGAGGACGATGCCTGTGTTCGACTCGACGATGAACGTCCTGTCGCCCATGCTCACGCCCTCGGAGTCTACGTGGGGCATGACGTAGACGTCGCACTCCATGAGGCCCCACTGGGTGCTGACCACCTTGGTGCCGACGATGGTGGAGGCACCTATCTCGTCATCGGTCATGAGGAGTCCCGCGACGAACTCCTCCACGGTTGCGGGGTCCTCGCTGTCGGTTATGTTCAGGGTCCCGTCCTCGTTGACGGACTCCACCGTGACCGTGATGTCGTAATTCTCGGTGATGAAGTTGTCTCCGGAGGTGTAGTAGGAATGGGAGCCATGCGTGAACGTGCTGCCGGCCACCGGCTGTCCGAGTGCGATCTCTGCGAACTCCTGGTCCACGGGATCGAACACGGAGGTTCCGGTCATGACCACCCTTGCGGTGCTGCCGTCGGAACCCTCCAGCTCGGTCACGAGGGCAAGGCACGTGGCGGGCTCCACATAGTAGATGATCTGCGAGCTGAAGGAGGTCATGCCGTAGACATCGCAGTCGATCTCACCCAGGAACGTGTCCACGGTCTCGGATCCCAGGTACTCGACACCCCGGTCGTCGGGATCCACCACCATGAAGAGGTAGCTGTAGGGGGCTGTAATGGTCATCTCGTCGGAGATGCTGTACATGTAGCTGTCGATCCCCTCGACGCTCAGGACGGTGTACCTCATGGTTGAGTCCTCGCCCTCGTCGTAGTACTCGACCCAGTCGCCCTCGACCAGGTAGTCCCTGAGTTCCGGGTCGTCACCGGAGTCCATCAGGAACGTGCCGAAGCTTATGACGGCCACGACCACGGCCACGACGGCGATGATCGCCACTGATTTCGGATTCATGCTCCAGAATCGACATTCAATTTTAAAGAACGATGGGTCTGACCCCATCCAGTGGGGGTTTTTCGGTCGGAACCCGGGGTTTTCGGTGACCCCCTAATTCCGTTTATATATTGAGTCGGGAATCGAAGCACGATAAGATGACAGCACCGGGCGACACCTACGAACGCGAGCTGAAGGCGCTCCTCGCCGGCGACAAGAGGGCCGTGGAGAGGATGGTCAAGACATGCAACGCCATGGAGACGGCCGCCTACAACACCATGCTCCTGGAGCCGTTCCTGGTAATCCGCGCCGCCGGATCGCTTGGTGTGGACCTGGTCGCCCTCCGCTGGGACTTCTCCTTCCCCATCGAGGTCAAGAGCTCGTCGGACCCCGTCATGCACTTCAGCAAGAGCCAGAGGCTGGTGGAGCAGGCGGACACGATGCTGGGTGAGTGCAACCGCTGCCATCTGGTCCCGATCTACGCCTACCGCCTCAAGGGTTTCAGGGGGGACCCCTGGAGGGTCTTCACGATCCCGAGCGACCACGAGTACAAGGGCAGGCACTCCACGCTCCACAGGAGGCTGCCGAAGCTCGAGGTCTCCAACAGCGGGAACTACATAATGAGG
>CALUHQ010000061.1 GCA_944320485.1 Candidatus Methanomethylophilaceae archaeon | reverse complement strand
TGATCAGCGTGACGAACTTCGCCTTGGTGAGGCCCTCGGGCATCTTGCTCTCGTCGACGCAGCTGTTCAGCAGCTTGACCAGCTTGGCGACGTACATCTTCTTGAACCTGGAGTTCTCGGCCTTGTCCGCGATCTCGTTGAGACCGGCGGAGAACCTGCCGACGTCCACGAACCTGGGGAAGGGCACGACGTTACCCTTGTCGTCCTGGAACAGGTAGGTTGCGATACCGCAGTGGGGGTGGGTCGTGAAGGTGACCTTGTTCTGTCCGAGGATGATGGACGCGAACTTGGAGATGGGGGCCACGACGGGGACCGGGTACCAGTCGTCCTTGGTGGCGTACCCGGTCTGCTCCTCGACGCACCTGACCAGGTCGGGCAGGGTGAACCTGCCGGAGGCGACCTCCTCGTTTGTGACCCTGCCGGTGAAGGCGATGGGCTGGAAGTTGACTCCCCTGATCACGTCGGAGTTCTCGAAGGCGAACTTGATGATGTCGCCGATGATGTCGTCGTTCATGCCCATCCCGACCACGGGGACCAGGACGATCGACGGGGACTTGAGCCCGTCCTCCTTCAGCTTCCTGCAGTTGGCGATGACGTCGAGCTTGATCTGCATCATCTTCCTGCCCCTGGACCTCAGGTAGACCTCGTCGGTGAGGCCGTCGAACTGCAGGTAGATGGTGTTCAGGCCGGCCTCCTTGGAGGCCTTGAGGAACTCGTAGTCCCTGGCGAACTTGATACCGTTGGTGGCGACCTGGACCTGGGCGAATCCCAGCTCGTGGGCGTCCCTGACGACGTCGACGAACCTGGGGTAGACGGTGGGCTCCCCTCCGGCGAACTGGACCGCTGTGCACTTGATGGGCTTCTCGGACCTTAGGGCCACCAGCATCTGATGGACCTCGTCGTAGCTGGGCTCGTAGACGTACCCCGCGTCGTTCGCGTTGGCGAAGCAGATGGGGCAGTTCATGTTGCACCTGTTTGTCAGGTCGAGGTTGGCTATGGCGGAGCACGAGAGCATGTCGATCCTCTGCCCGTCGATCACGATGTGGACGGTGTCGTCCGGGTCGTCGCCGATCGTGCGGTCCATGGCGTTGTGGACGCCGACCCCGTCGTACGCGTACTTCTCCGCCTTGAGGTACAGGTCGACATCCGACCAGTACACGTCGGAGAAAACTCCGTGCTCGGGGCAGGTCTTCTCCATGTACACCTTGCCGTCCCTGGCGAAGATGTTGGCCTCAATGATCTTCCCGCACTCGGGGCAGATCGACTGGGTCTTCTTCGGAAGACCTTTCTTGATGGCATAGTTGGTCGCTGTGATTGTCATAGTACTGGGCGTTGCAAAGTTTTTTAGATATAAAAAAGGGAACCAGAGATATGGACGTAGAGATATGGACGTGTGGCAACGAAGCTTCGTCGCGATACGGAGTCTGGCACATGATTCCGGGAGAATCAGTTAATATCCGGGACCCGAATCACCCGTCATGTCGGCAGGTCAGTTGATGGGTTACGCGGGATGGTGGCTGGGATCGAAGCTGGGGCGCAAGAACCCGCTCGTCATCACGATGTCCATCGGTTACGCATGCAACCTCAGATGCAGGCACTGCTCCATCGACGCCATGCTGAGGGCCAACCCCGGGATCAAGACCGCCCTGACCTACGACGAGGTCGTGGCCGACCTCAGGGAGAGGCACGCCCAGGGGGCCAGGATCGCCTACTTCGAAGGCGGGGAGACAACCATGTGGAGGGACGGGGACAGGGACCTCGGGGACCTGATCGACGCCGCCCACGACATCGGCTACTTCAACGTCGGCTACACCACCAACGGCACCACCGGGAAGATCTTCACCAACTCCGATGTGATATCCGTCAGCCTCGACGGGCCCAGGGACGTCCACGACGCCGTGCGCGGGGAGGGGGTCTACGACAAGCTCATGGGGACGCTGGCCGGACTCGAGTACGACGGCTCCGTCTACGCCAACATGGTCCTCCAGAAGGGGAACCTGGACCGCATCCGCGAGACGGCCGACATCGTACGTGAGAACCCGCGCCTGGCCGGGATCGTCTTCAACTTCATCACGCCCCCGCCGTACGAGATACTCCCCACCCACGAGGAGAAGGTCGCGGCCATCGCCGAGATACGCGGCCTGAAAGCCGAGGGCTACCCCATCCTGAACTCGAAGAAGGGGCTCGAGCTCCTGGCCGAGGAGGACTGGGAGGGGAGGTGCCCCAAGTTCATGTCCGCGTTCACCATGCCCGACGGGACCAGGAGGAACGGATGCCCCTCCGAGGGCACGGAGTCGTGCAGGCACTGCGGGTTCGATGCCGTGAGGGAGTACTACCTGATCAGCATGGGCGCCCCGTCGACCATCATGGAGATGTTCCCGGTCTTCGCCAGGTCCAAGGACTGAACGGTCACCAGAGGGTTATCGGCCCCACCAGCAGCGACACGGCGCTGGCTACGATGAACAGCATCTCGGTCGTCACCGCCAGGCCGAACGAGTACGGCACCAGGCGCATGCTCCAATGCTCCCCCGCATCCCTTATCGTGCGGAAGATCCCCCTTGCCAGGGGGACCGTCAGGAACAGTGCCAGATACAGCAGGTCGAAGCAGCACGTCAGCAGCACCAGGATGTACGCGACGATGACAGCGGACCTTATCAGCGTCACCGTGCGGGCCTCCCCCAGACGGAGGGAGAGGTTGATCTCCCCCCCCCCCCCTCCAGATGGGCCTTGTTCGCGGACATCGAGTCTATCAGGCGCATGAGCCCGACGAGTATCCCCACGACAACCGAGAACAGCGCCACGGCGGGCTCGACGGTTCCGGAGACGACGTAGAACGAGCACAGAAACATCATCAGGAACGAAACGGCCACGGCCACCTCGCCCAGGCCGCGGGCGCCGAGGTTGACCGGCGGCGCGGTGTAGAAGTAAGCCAGTCAGCCCGATCAGACCCAGGACGATGACGGGCCATCCGCTGTACAGAATGACGGGCACCGCCAGGACCAGTACGATCAGGACGAGGGCCGCCATTATCGCACGGCCCTGCCTCTCGGATACCAGGCCGGTGTCGAACTGGTTACCCTCCCAGTAGAGCTTCTCCATGGCCTCGGAGCTCAGGACCTCCCTCTTGGCGGCCATGCGGTCGTCCGTCACCTTCCGGTCGATGCCGGACATGTGGTCGAAGTAGTCGTTGGAGAAGTTCACGAACAGGGCCAGGAACAGCACCGCCACGGGCACCAGGACCATGACGTACCATGGCGCCCCGTAGGGAACCGCACAGACGACCCCGCAGACGGAGGCCAGGACGAAGGGGAGGGTGTAGCTGAACCAGAAGATCAGGTTGACCCTCCTCATCAGGGACATCCCGTTGGCATCCGACGAATCCATGGGGGACCATCCCCGTCTGGTATTTCTATGGCTCGCGGGCCTGCATCGGAAACACGGGTTTGGACCGGACCCAGACCTCTCGTTCCAACGGGTCCATCGGCACCCGGTCTGAACCGAGGTGGGGGCGGATGCCCGGAACGGACCCCTCCGTCACCGCCCCGGGAGTCAGTGTGCATCCACGGGCCCCGCTTATCATACCCGCATGCCGAGACGGGTGCATGAGGGGATTGGACAACCGCGGGAGCATGCCGTTCGCGGTGATCGCCGTGGCCCTGCTGCTGGCATCCACCGCCATGTCGGCAACGGTCTACGGGCACTGGATGGCAGAGAGGGATTCCGAGAGCGTTTCGGACGACATCGACTCCGCCGACGAGGCCGTTGACGACATCGCCGTGTACGTCAACCGCGGCCTCGGGGAGATAATCAGGTCGATATCCACGGCGACCGACGGCGAGACAGGGGAGTCCGACACCCTCGACGAGAGGGCGGAGACGTTCCGCGAGAAGGCCGCCGGGTGGATCGAGTTCCAGTTCCCCATCAGGAGCGGCGGCACCTTAGCCCATCTGGTCTCCCACGACCTGGACCTGGTGGCGGAGGCGGTGGGCCTCGCCTCGGCGAACGGGACCGGAGGGTACACCCCCGCCTACCTTCGCGGCACGGGCACCATCGAGGTCAGGCTGGAATCCCAGAGCGGCTCGGGGTCGACGACCATCACGGTGTCCACGGACGGGAGCTACGCCCTTCCGCTCTCAGCCGAGAGGGGGTCGCTGTTCGAGAGCATAGCGGGAGGTGACGGGGTATCGGTGTCGGAGATGGTGATCCACCAGCTGACCTCCCTGGCGCAGTACCGTGTGATGAACGGGTACGGATCCACGTCCGAGTACGGCGAGAGGGGGACGGGTTCGATAATAACCCCCGAGGATGTGGAGGCCGCGTACGGGAACGCCCTCGAGGCCGTGTCGATGATATGCTTCCGCGACCGGGACAACAGGTTCGCCCACGAAGGATCCGTGGACCTCGCAGACATACTCGTGGCTGAGGACGGGGTCATGGAGCTGGACCTCTCGGCGGTGTACGCCCAGGCCCTGATGGCCGTCATCGACGACGTGGCCCTGCGCTGGTTCGACTACTTCTGCGGGTTCCAGGTCCTGAACGAGCTGGACAAGATTCTGAACCCGCTGAGGAACGCCGTGTCGTCGCTGATCGCCTTCGTGGTCGGCGAGGAGGCCGTGTACAGCGCCGTCCCCTACGTCCGCGACACCATGTCGCTGGCCGGGATACCCGAATCGGAGTACAGGCGCCCGGGATCGGGGACCACCGCCCTGACGTTCGGGGGCGTGGAGGTCGTGGTGGAGAACCCCACTTACGACGTCCTGTCGGCACCGTGGCTGAAGGACTTCGGCAAGAGGTACGAGCAGGGTTCGAACTTCATCATGGACTACATCCTCGATGTCCTCAGGGGAGCCGCCGTCAGGATATCCGAGTCCACCTGGCTCGGGACCGTGAGCGTGGACGTCGACCCCTACGACGACGTGCCGTTCGCCGAAGAGCTCGCGGAGCTGTTCTCCGAGGCCGTCTCCGACGGGGTCTCAGCGGTCGAGGATGCGGTCGGCGGATCGCTGGGCTCCTCGACCGTCTACGACCCGTACTACGGGGCGATAGCGGACGAGATCTCCGCCCATGCGGACGAGATGGTGCTGGAGTCGGAGCTGAGGGACCGCATACTGTCCGCCTTCGAGGCCGCCCTGCCCGAGGATTCCGATACAACCGTGGAGGACCTGGCATCCTCGGACGAGCTCCGTTCCGCCCTCCGCGCCTACGAGGTCTCGGTGCGCTCCGACCTGGAGGTGTTCGACCAGCTGCGCCGGGTCGAGGACGGGGACTCCGTCATCAAGGAGGTGCTGACCCGGATCTGCGCATTCGGCCTCGACCTCATCGGCATCACCGACCCCGTCCCCGAGATGGCCGGGAGGATGTGCGACGAGATCGTGGAGATCTCCCGCCTGAACCCGCACGGAGGGGTGACGGAGCTCCCGGGATCGCCCGGGTTCCTGATGGACGACGGCAGCGGTAACCTGACCAAGGAGACCCTCGATGTGGAGCTGTCAAGCAGCCTGGTGGTCGACACGATACGCGTGGACGAGTCTAGGAGCGTGCACACGGTAGGTTTCCGCGAGAACCTGAGTGCCGCGTACTCGACGGTGTTCGTGGTCGGAATCGACGACCTCATCGACCTGCGCGTGGTAGGTAACGGGGCCCTATCCGAGACGATCGGCGACGGGTCGTCCGTCCTCAGGGACACCGTGGTGTTCGGAGGTGGCGACGGACCAGTCATGCTGGAGGTGACCGTCGCCAGCGGATGGCCCCTGGCCGGTGTGGAGTACGCCCCCAGCGTGACCGTCCTGGACGACCTCAAGGCCGCCCTCCTGTCCCTGCTGGAGCCTCTGATAGAACCGCTGAGGAAGGTCATGGAGACCGTCAGGACGGTGTTCACCACCGTCTCCGAGGCCATGGTGGAGGCGCTCACCTTCGTGTCCGAGCAGCTGGAGCGCATCTACGAGGCCGTGATCGGACCCCTGGCCGAGCTCAGGGAGTGGCTGGAGTCCGCCGTGGAGTCGGTGTTCTCCGAGGCCGCCCTCGGGTTCCTGGTGTCCATAGGGATGGACGAGCAGCACGTCGTCATCGAGTTCTTCGGATGCACCCTGGAGCTGTCCACCAAGGCGGTGACGTGGGCGGCCAACACCAAGACCCTGCTGGAGGCCACATTGACCATGCCCGTGGCCGGTCTTGTCGTCACCGCGGGCGTGACCGCCAAGGTGCGCGGGGACGTCTCGGCCGAGAACCTGATCGTCACCGGGTTCGGAGGCGTGGAGAAGGGGGACGAGTGGGGGATCGAGGTCAACCTGGACCCGCTCATGAAGGGGAGCAAGTATCTCATCACCGTGGACGGCACCATCGGCGAAGTCGGGTTCTCCATGGTCGCCCCGAAGCTGGAGAGCTACCACGAGATGGGCGTCGCCCTGAGCGACGTCCCGGGCCTCGGGGACGTCGTCGGGAACATACCGGTCATGGGGGCGAAGGTCGGCCTGGACGCCGGGTTCAGCCTGAAGTACTCCGATCCCGTGGACACCGGCCTGATAATCAACGAGTTCGAGTCCAACCCCGCCGGCGAGGACCGCGGGCACGAGTGGGTGGAGCTGCTGAACAACTCGGCGACCACCATCGACCTGAGCGGGTACACCCTGCTGGCGGCCTCGGACCGCAGGACCAAGTGCATGGAGCTGTCCGGGACGATATCCCCCGGGGAGTTCCTGGTGATCTACCCGGAATTCACACTGGTCAACTCCTCCGGGAAGTACACGAAGAACGGCGAGGCGGTGGTCCTCAAGGACCCCGACGGGAACGAGGTGGACCGCACCCCGACGAAGAAGGACACCGCCAACGACGGGATGACGTGGCAGCGCTCCTTCGACGGCTCGAGGGAATGGGTCTTCGCCGACGGGAGCCAGGGGCGGACGAACGCCGACTACCCCGGCAGCCAGTGGGTGTCAGCCGCGGAGATGAAGGACACGGTCTGGAAGGCGGTGGAGAGGTCCTTCGACAGGGTCGGGACAATCACCGACCTGGAGACCCTGCAGGAGTTCCTACAGCACCTCGTCAGGTACACCCTCGAGGGGCTGATCGGGGTGGTCTCCGACAGGATAGTGGAGGCGTCCGTGTTCGTGAGCGTGGACGTCAGCGACCCCACGTCGTCGGCGTCCGCCGGACTGCGGGTGGCCCTCCGCACGGACGGGGACATGGTCGAGGACGTGCTGAGGTACATCGTCGGCAAGGTCATGGAGCTGGTCCTGAAGGCAGAGAAGCCCTACCGCATCGACCCCGTGGGGATGTTCGCTGAGAACATAGACCTGGAGGTGACGTTCCGCACCGGGATCGGGTTCCCCGAGATCCTGTCCGACGGCGCGGACCTCCCGTCGTTGGACCTGGGCGCGACATTCAGGACCAACCTGTCCGCGATAACCAGGCTGCTAGGGACTGACACCGGGAGACCTGAGGTGGTGTTCGGAATCAGGGTCATCGACTGCCCCGACGCCGCCATACCGTCAAAGCTGTCCCCCAAGGAGGGCATGGAGCACGACCTGTGGCTGGTGCGGATCACCGCGGTGTTCGGGAGGCGCCCTCCTTACCTTAATAAAGAAGGACGCGATGGAGAGCGACATGGCGGGAATGGACTACAGGATCCCCACTGTGCTGACATCGGAGGAGCTGATGGAGAAGGCCTTCCACAGGGCCGCTAAGATCCGCAAGAACGGCACCAACGCACTGGACGGGAGGAAGAAGACGGCGCTGGCCAAGGTCACCGCCTCAGGGGACATCGTGGTCACCGCGCTGACGGGGTACGTCGACAGGTTCCCCCGCATGGACAAGGAGGACGACTTCTTCCCCGAGCTGGTCGACATAGTCATCGGGATCGACAGGTACAAGAAGGCCCTGGGCGCGGTCAACTGGTGCGCCGCCAAGGCCGACAAGCTGAAGAACGACACCCTCAGGGACATCAGGAGGACCAAGGACCCCGAGATCGTCGAGGCCACCAGGCGCAGCTTCTACGGGAGGCTCAACTCCTACGTCGACAGGATCTCCGACGACCTCCTGTTCCTGCAGGAGGCGAAGAACAAGTTCAGGAAGCTCCCCGCCGTGGACCCCTCGGTGCCCACAATCGTCGTGGCCGGGTTCCCCAACGTCGGGAAGAGCAACCTCGTCACCGTCCTGTCGTCGGCCGCCCCGGAGATAGCCCCCTACCCGTTCACCACCCAGGGGGTCATCGTGGGCCACATCGAGGACGACTGGAGGAAGTACCAGATCATCGACACCCCAGGTCTGCTGGACAGGCAGTTCGACGAGAGGAACGACATCGAGAAGCAGGCCGTCCTCGCGCTGAGGTACCTGACCGACGTGATGCTGTTCGTCATCGACCCCTCGGAGACCTGCGGGTTCCCCAGGGAGATGCAGGAGAGGCTCCTGGAGACCGTGGAGAAGGGATTCCCCGGCGTTCCGATCATCGTCGCCGAGAGCAAGTGCGACGTGGTCAAGACCGGCGACGGCAGGCTCTGCTTCTCCGCCCAGACCGGGGAGAACATGGACCTGCTCACCGAGGAGATCCTCAAGAACCTCAGGGCCGTGTTCAGGCAGAAGGCGGTCGAGTCGGAGCCCGAGGAATGACAGAAGGGCCAGCCGCCAGCCCCGAGATGCTCCGCTACTTCTCCGAGCTCTCGGCGAAGAAGGACGAGTGCTACGCCATAGCGGAGCGCGCACGCGCCATGGGGTTCGACCCGGAGACCGTGGTCGAGATCCCCCAGGCGGAGGACCTGGCGTCCCGTGTCGAGAAGCTCCTGATGGACTACCAGGTCGACGGCGTGGCGGAGGACATCCGCAGGCTCACCGCCGAGTACGGGAACCGTGAGCTCGTCGCCCTGATGGTGGCGAAGGAGATGGCCAAGAGGCCCGCGGAGAGCACCGAGAAGGCGCTGGACAGGGCCGTCCGCGTGGGACTGGCCGTCCTGACCGAGGGTATCCTCGTGGCCCCCCTGGAGGGGATCGCGGACACCAGGATCAGGAAGAACGCCGACGGCAGCAACTACGTGGACCTCGTGTTCGCCGGCCCCATCCGTGCGGCCGGTGGTACGGGTCAGGCCATGAGCGTCCTGATCGCGGACGTGGTCAGGACCGAGCTGGGCATAGGCAAGTACCAGCCCACCGAGGGCGAGATAGCCAGGTTCGACGAGGAGATTCCGCTGTACAAGCAGTGCCAGCACCTCCAGTACACCCCCACCTCCGAAGAGATAGACCTCATAGTCAGGAACTGTCCGGTATGCGTCGACGGCGAGGGTACCGAGCAGATGGAGATCTCCGGGTTCAGGGACCTCCCGCGCATCGACACCAACAGGGTCAGGGGAGGGGCGTGCCTGGTCATAGCCGAGGGTATGTGCCAGAAGGCGTCCAAGCTCAAGAAGCACGTCGACAAGCTGGGCCTGGACGGGTGGGACTTCATAGGGAAGTTCCTGGACGCCCACAAGCCCGCGAAGAAGGAGGAGAAGGCCGACGACGCCCCCAAGAAGCCCACGGTGGAGCCCAAGGAGAAGTACCTCATGGATATCGTGGCGGGCCGCCCCATATTCGGGCACCCGTGCGCCGTCGGAGGGTTCAGATTGAGATACGGCAGGGCGAGGACCTCGGGTCTGGCCGCCCTAGCCTACAACACCGGCAGCATGTACGCCATGGACGAGTTCATGGCCCTGGGCACCCAGGTCAAGATCGAGAGGCCCGGGAAGGCGTGCGTCGTCACCCCCTGCGACAGGCTCGAGGGTCCGACCCTGCTGCTGAAGAACGGCGACCTCGTCTACTGCCACACCAAGGACGAGGTCCTGGCGGTCAGGAACATGGTCTCCGAGATCGTCGACAACGGGGAGATCCTGGTACCCTTCGGGGAGTTCTGCGAGAACAACCACGTGCTGGTGCCCTGCGGATACCCCATAGAGTGGCACAAGCTGGAGCTCAGGGAGAAGGGGGAGCTCCCGGAGGACTGGGAGGACCCCACGTACGAGAGAGCCAAGGAGATGAGCGCCCAGCTCGGCGTCCCCCTGCATCCGAAGTTCAACCTGTTCTGGTCGGACTGGCCCCTGGACAGGATAAGGAAGCTACGCGAGCACGTCCTCGCCACCGGCTCCTACGACGGCAGGAACCTCTCCGTCGAAAGGGAACCGGTGTCCAAGAGGATGCTGGAGGACCTGTGCGCGCTCCACCGCGTGGTGGACGACAGGGTCGTCATCGACGAGCGCTACTCCCTGCCCATGCTGGACTGCCTCGGCGTCCGCATCGCCGACGGGAAGCTGGTCCCCGGCCCGGAGCTGGAGGGCGACGACACCCTGCAGGCCATCTCGAAGGCCGCCGGGTACGAGGTCCGCGCCAGAGCGATGACCCGCATCGGCACCAGGATGGCGCGTCCGGAGAAGGCCAAGGAGAGGGAGATGACCCCCAAGGTCCACGCCCTGTTCCCCGTCGGGAAGGACGCGGACGCCAAGGCGGAGATCGTGTCCATGATCTCCGTGGTCCGCAGCAGGATGTCCAAGGTGAGGGATGCGAAGCCCACCGTCACGGTGGAGGTCGGCAACAGGTTCTGCCCCGTATGCAGGAACTACACCTACCGCAACTGGTGCCGCGTCTGCGGCTCCCACACCACGTACACCCCCAAGCAGAACAGCTTCGGGAACATGGGGCCGGTGGACATCGGCATAGACCTGGAGGACGAGTTCAAGGCCGCCTGCGAGAGCCTCGGGGAGAGACCGCCCTCCGACCTCAAGTGCCTCGAGAACCTGATCTCCAGGACGAAGACCTGCGAGGCCCTCGAGAAGGGGATACTCAGGCAGAAGCACGGCATCAGCACGTTCAAGGACGGGACCATCAGGTTCGACATGACCGACATCCCGCTCACCCACTTCAAGCCGAGGGAGATCGGCCTCAGCATCGAGAAGGCCCACGAGCTCGGCTACACCCACGACTGGAACGGTGAGCCCCTGACGGACCCCGACCAGATATGCGAGCTCAAGGTCCAGGACATCGTGCCCGCCAAGGACTGCGGGAACTACCTGGTCAACATCGCCAAGTTCGTCGACGACGAGCTGGAGGAGTTCTACCACCTTCCCAGGTACTACAACGTGGAGAACAGGAACGACCTGATCGGCCACATCACGTTCGCCCTCGCTCCACACACCTCAGGATGCATCCTCTGCAGGATCATCGGGTACGCCGACCTCCGCGGATGCTACGGGCACCCGTTCTTCCACGCCGCCAAGAGGAGGAACTGCGACGGGGACGAGGACTGCGTCATACTCGCCATGGACGGGCTGCTGAACTTCTCCAGGACATTCCTGCCCGACAGGAGGGGAGGCCTGATGGACGCGCCCCTGGTCCTGACCACCAGGCTGGACCCCAACGAGATCGACAAGGAGGCCCACAACGTGGACTGCCTCAGGGAGTACCCGCTGGAGCTCTACAGGGCCGCCATGGAGATGAAGGACCCCAAGGAGATCGAGAAGAAGATGGACCTGATCGCCGGGAGGATAGGCACCCCCGACCAGTACGAGCACCTCGGGTTCACGCATGACACGTACGACATCTCCGACGGGCCGAAGTACTCCGCCTACACCACCCTGGAGACCATGATGGACAAGATGGACGCCCAGCTCATGCTCGGTAAGAAGATCCGCGCGGTGGACGAGCAGGACGTGGCCCGCAGGGTGCTGAACAAGCACTTCCTGCCGGACATGATCGGGAACCTCAGGTCGTTCTCCACCCAGACCGTCAGGTGCACCAAGTGCGGCGAGAAGTACCGCAGGATGCCCCTGGCCGGGAAGTGCACCAAATGCGGCAACGCGCTGACGCTCACCGTCCACGAGGCCAGCGTGAAGAAGTACCTGGAGATATCCAAGGTCATCGGGGAGAAGTACGGTCTCGACACCTACACCCGCGAGAGGGTCGAGATCCTCGAGATGAGCATGGACTCCGTCTTCAACAACGATAAGGTGAAGAAGTGCAAGCTCTCCGACTTCTTCTGATCATTCCTTCGGAGACGTGTACATCTTCACGAACGCGTCTAGCTGCATGTCGCGGCCCTTGGTGGCTATCATCGAGCCGATCCTGCCGGTGCCGACGAGCTGGACGTTCATGTTGGCCGCACCCATCAGGATGTCGGAGAACCCCTTGCCGGACCTGTCCGCCCAGTAGTCGGACAGGAACTCGAGTCTTTCAGGTGTGGACGACGCCTGGATGTCTGCGATCCTGCCACCGAGGATGCTGAAGAAGGATGCGTAGTTCTCAAGGAAGGCCACAGGGTCGTTCTTCGACTGGACGGGCTCCAGGTCGCCGACGCGGCCCTTCATAGACTCGAACACGGAGACGGCATCGTCGCACACTGTCTTCAGGTCCCCCAGGTCCGTGTACACGGAGAAGGCGTCGATGCTGAGGAAGAGGTACTGGTTGGCCGCGTTCATCAGCTCCTTCTGGTACCCTATGCGGGACGCCCTGTCGGCGATCCCCTTCAGGACGTCCGTGGAAAGGTCGTAGTCGTCCAGCACCATCGCGAGGCTGGAGACGCTGGCGCGGGGATGCTGCGCCGGCTGGCCGATCGACTTGAACACCCCGTCCACGCAGTCGTCCAGGATCCTGCGGTAGAGCTCGTCGTCAACGGGTGCCCCGTCCCTGAGTTCCGCAGTCCACCTGGAGACCGTCTCGGAGAGCGCGGTGGTCGCAGGACCCTTCCCCGCCTGGGAACCGGATCCCTGCTGGGACGCGTGCCTCGTCTCGTGCTGGACGGCCGGAGCCTCCGGACCGGGGAAGTACTCCCCGCATTTCGAGCAGAACTTGGCATCGTCCTCGCAGCTGTAGCCGCACTCCTTGCAGACCTTCATGACCGGGGGATGGGACAACGGTAATAAACCAATCGTCCCGGGATCCCCGTCATTCGGGGCCTTTCATGTAGCGCTTCGAGAACGCCTTCACCTGCGAGTCGCGGCTCTTCAGCAGCATCCTGGAGGTTATGGAACCCGCCACCACGGCCTGGGTGTTGAACGTGAACGCGGCCTGGACCGGCCCGAGGTAGGTTATGGAGCGGGCGACCGCCCACCGGTCGGCCAGAGCGGACACGGCCTCCTCGGAGGAGCCGTCCATCATGTCCGACACCGTCCCCCTGAGCAGGGCGGCGAAGTCCTGGTAGGCGGAAAGCCACTCCAGCGGCCCGGGACCCTTGGCCTGGATCGCATCGGGAAGGACGGAGGCCTTGGCCACCATGGCGCCCAGGTCTTCGCACGCTCCCTCGCAGGAGCGGAGCAGGTCCCTGAGGTCCGTGTACACCGCGAAGCAGTCCAGGAACAGCATCATGTAGGAGTTGGCCAGGCCGAGCACCCCGTTCTGTATGGAGCAGACCCCCAGGCTCCCGGCGAGCTTGGCCATCAGGTCTGAAACGAACTCCCTGTCCGGCATGGCCGACGCGAACTGGGGGATGGCGGCGGAGGCGTACATCTGCGGCTGCATCACCGTCCCCAGCATGCATCCCGCGGCCGAGTCCACCATCCTGCGGTATGTGATGTCGTCGACGACGGTCCCGGAGCGCACGACACCGTCCCAGATGCGGACGGCCTCGCCGAAACTCCCCACGTCCATCAGGGCCATGCCCCTCTCCACGGGGTCCTCGGGCATGTCCATGCCGGTCTGGCCGATCTTGGCCGGACCTTGGTGGCCCGTGACGAAATAGGCACCGCAGCGGGTGCAGAACTCCTGCGAGTCGTCCCTGGTCTCCTGGCCGCACGACGGACATCTCTTCATGTTCAGGGGAAAGCCGTGCGCGGAGATAATACCGCGGTCGTAGAAGGTAACGGCCCCTCCCAGAGGAGGGGCCTGGAAGGTTTCAAAGGAACTCGAGCTGGGAGGTGAAGTCCTCGGCCTCGGAGGTCAGGACCTCCAGTGCCTTGTCCAGGGTCTGCTGGGCGGTCAGGGACCCGTCGGTCTCAAACTTGAACAGGAAGTTCGTGTCGTCCGCGGTGACCTTGACGCCTCCGCGGTCCCCGACATGGTCGGTGCAGGTCATGCAGAGGCTGCACTCCATGGGGTTCCTGACGACGAGCTTGCCGTCCTCCACCTCGAAGACCTTCTTGGGGCACAGGGCCGCGCACTCGACGACGTCGTCGTCGCCGGCCCTGGCGGGGTCGACCTCGACGCCGGGCATGTACTTGTACCCGACACCGTTGGCGACCTGCCACTTGACGTGCTTCCTGGCGGTTCCCATGACGGCGGTGGCGTAGATGAGCACCGCCTGTCCGTCCGTGAGCTCGACTATGGGTATGAACTCGTCCTTGACCCTGAGGTCGGGGTTGCCGAGGGGCTCGAGGTCTCCGGACAGCACCGTGCACGGCCCGATCTTGTTCAGGCTGTACATGATGGTGCAGTTGGGGCAGCCCTCCCCGCCGCAGGAGCACTCGCTCTGCGGAACGAAGAGGTCCAGGTCGGTGGGCACAGGGACCATTCCCAGCCTGTGGGCTATGATCTCGTCGAACAAGGGCGTGACGCTCTCGTACTCCTTGTCATCGTACATGATCGGTCCCAGGTGGAACTCGACCTTGTCGATGGCCATCTTGGGGATGTCGGAGAGGAGTGTCCTCCTGAGGGCGTTAGCCATGGCAGGGGAGGAGTTCTTGAGGATGAACTTGGCCTTCCTCTCTGCCATTTCGAGAATCTCTATGTCCATAGGAGATCCCCCTCAGACCCTGCGTCCCCTGCGTCCGCCCTTCTTCTTGGTAC
>CALUHQ010000060.1 GCA_944320485.1 Candidatus Methanomethylophilaceae archaeon | reverse complement strand
AGACGGCTCCGATGACGGAGATGGATCCGTCCTCGCCGCAGAGTGTCTTGGCACGGCAGGCACGCTCGTAGAACTCGGAGAGACGTCCGGCCAGGTAGGCGGGGTATCCCTCTTCTCCGGGCATCTCCTCGAGCCTGGAGGAGATCTCACGCATGGCCTCGGCCCACCTGGAGGTGGAGTCGGCCATGAGAGCCACGTTGTATCCCATGTCCCTGAAGTACTCGGCGATGGTCATTCCGGTGTAGACGGAGGCCTCACGAGCGGCGACGGGCATGTTGGACGTGTTGGCGATCAGGACGGTCCTCTTCATCAGCTTCTCCCCGGTCCTGGGGTCGTCCAGCTCGGGGAACTCGGTCAGAACCTCGGTCATCTCGTTTCCGCGCTCACCGCATCCGATGTAGACGACGATGTCGGCGTCGGAGAACTTGGCCAGGGACTGCTGGGTAACCGTCTTTCCGGTACCGAACGCACCGGGGATGGCGGCCGCTCCTCCCTTCGCGAGGGGGAACATGGTGTCCAGGACCCTGAGTCCGGTGACCAGGGGGACGTCGGGCTGATACTTCTCGGCGACGGGCCTGGGGTTACGGACGGGCCAGTACTGGACCATGCAGACGTCCTTTCCGTCGATGACGGCGACGGTCTCGTCGATGGTGAAGGATCCGCTCTTGATGGAGTCGATCTTCCCCTTGGCGATGTCGATGGGGACCATGATCTTGTGGACCATGGGGCCCTCCTGGACGGTACCGATGACCTGTCCGGCGGTGACGACGTCGCCCTCTTTGGCTACGGGAGTGAAGTCCCATTTCTTCTCGTGATCCAGTCCAGGCGCGGACACTCCACGGTAGATGAAGTCTCCCATCTTCTCCCTGAGAACGGGCAGGGGCCTCTGGATTCCGTCGTAAACGGATGTGAGGAGGCCGGGGCCGAGTTCAACGGAGAGGGGTTTGCCGGAGTTTGTGACCGGCTCTCCGGGTTTGATTCCGGATGTGTCCTCGTAAACCTGGATGATGGAGTAGTCGCCGATGATCTTGATGACCTCTCCCATCAGCTGCTCGTTTCCAACATGCACGACGTCGTACATCTTGGGCGAGATACCGGTGGCAGTCACCACAGGTCCGGCGACCCTGTAAATTACACCTTCAGTGCTCATTCTTATTCATCCTCTGTTTTGTATAAGTCAACGCCAATGGCCCTCTTCACCTTCTCGCGGAGGTCGCTCTGGTCGCCTCCGACGGGCACGACGACGGGCTGGATCGAATCCATCACCCTGTGCCTCACGGCGAAAGAGAGATTGTCGAGATCCTTCGCATCCACTGCGAGGATACCAATTGATGGCTGGGACATAGCCTCCAGCATCTTCTCCTGGTAGTTGTCAGGGTTGGCGACGAACACGCGCCTGATTCCGGCGAGCCTGAAGCCCAGCACGAACTCGTCGCTGCCTATTACCGCAATCTCCATCAGATCACCAGCAGTCCTTTGATGGTCTCTGTGTTCAGTCCGCTCTCGATACCCCTCGCGATCGTCCTGATGTTCCCGACCTCGATCTCCTTGTGGATCATGTAATCGAGGATGGGGCACACGGACAGAGGGTACATGTGAGAGAACTTGTTGGCCTCGGCGATCTCGTATTTCTTCATCTCCGTGACCACCTCCCTCACTGTGACGTTGTCGGACTCCACGATGTCCTTGATGATGTCGTAGAACTCCAGCTGCTGCAGGTCCGAGGACGCTGCGGCGAAGGTCTCCGCGTTGGCGAGCTGGGTGGCCACCTTGGGTGTGATGTCCTTCCCTCCGGGGATGATGTACTTCATCACCTGCTCGCCGTAGATACCCTCGGCTTTCAGCTTCAGGATGGTCTCGAGGTTGATGACGTCGATCTCCATCCTGACGTAGTCCTGGAACATCCTGGTGGGCCTCGAAGAGGGGTTGATGCTCTTCAGGAGCCTGGTCCAGTGGAACTTGTCCAGGTAGTCCTCGATCTCACCCAGGTTGCCGTTGGCCTTGTAGGCGTTCATGACGTCCTGGGGGATCTGCACATGCACCATCTTGCTGTAGTTGGCGAGTATGTCGTCCACGTTCTCGATGCCCATGAGCTTCTCGAGGTCCTCGGACTTCAGACTGCCGGCGGGGACGAGATCCTCTCTGACCTCGTCGACGCTGAGACCGTATGATTTACCGCGGAGGATCACTTTGAGGTTCCAGATATCCCACTTCTCGAGATATGCGGCAACCATCGTGTGCAGCTCACCCTGGGAGGCCTGGAGGATGCTGCTGAAGACCTTCGCCATGTTGGCGTAGGTCGCATGCTCCACCAGGTCGATTCCCTCGATCCTTCCGGCGAGCTCGGACATCTCCTTCTGGTATCCCGACTCGCTGATGTAGCGGGACACCTCGGGGACTGCCATCTGCAGCATCTTGTTGTAGTCCTCGTCCTTAAGGAGCAGGCCCTTCTTGGCCTTCACCCTGGACACGGTGTACGCGTAGTTTCCTGTTCTTCCGCTGCGGCTGAACATAGGTCTCACCCGAACAGTATGTCAGACACCGTCTTGATCTCACGATCCCAGATGGACTGGAGGATCGTGGAGTACTGCATGTCCACTTCCATCTGACCGTCCTCGCTCTGGAGGATGAGTCCCGCTGCGATCCTGCTGTCCTTCTCCACGGAGAAGACGCCGAGGTCGGCTGCGGTGAAGGAGTCTTTCTCAGACATGAGTGCCTTGGGGTTCTCGATGATCGTCTTGGCGACCTCGACCATGGCCCTGTACTGCTTGAGCTTGGCGTCGTCGGACGCGTTCTCCAGCTCGAACAGAGCGCTGTCGAAGGCTTCCTTGAGGATCTCCTTCTTCTTGGCCAGAACGATCTTCTTGCTCTCCAGCTCGGCGCTGGACAGCTCCTGGCGGCTGAGACGCTCAACTGCTTCTTTGAGCCTCTTGTCCTCTTTCTCTTTCAACTCGGCGACCTTCGCATCTGCATCGGCGCGGATCTTGGCGATCTCGGCGTCGGCCTCCGCTTTGATGGCGGCGGCCTTCTCGTCGGCAGCCTTGAGGATCTCCTGAGTTACGTTCGCTAGTGCCATGAGAATACCTCTCGACGGCTCACATCACGAAGATACAGAGGATAGAGATAACCAGACCGAAGATGACGATAGTCTCGGGCAGAACCGTGAACATCAGCGCCTTTCCGAAAAGGGACATGTCCTCGGTGATAGCTCCGACGGCTGCAGCTCCGATGTCTTTCTCGGCCATACCGGATCCGATACCGGCGAGTCCGACAGCGAGTCCGGCTCCAATCGCTACAAGTCCTGCTCCAACATCTCCTTCCATTGCCATTTTTAGACCTCACTAGTTGCTTTGTTAGCATTAGAAATCGTTTTCTCGCGTTTGACTTTGAGAGGCTCGAACTCGGTTCCGCCTCCATCGAAGAACTTAGCCATGAACTCCACGTACTGCAACCTGATTCCGTGCAGACCGGCGGAGATGATGGCAAGTACCCAGATCATCAGGTGTCCGAATGCTATCATGACGAAGCAGAAGACGATACCGATGATGCTTCCCTCTACAGATCCAGTCTGGGTGACGGGGTCCCATACATAGCCGGCGAACATGTCGATGGCGATGTAGTTGAACGCCAGTGCCATACCAGCCTTGGACATACCAATGGCTGCCAGACGAGTGTAGGAAAGAACATTACCCACGATACCGGGCAGCTCCAGGATGGCCTGTGCACCCTCGTGGCGGTTAAGCACGGTTCCGACGATTATGAGGACGATACCGATGATGATGCAATAGAGATCTATCGAATTCATCGCCGCCTCGTTCGGAATCGCGAAGATAAGGTAGTTGGCCAGTCCGTAGCACATGAGGACGATTCCGAGGAACGCCAGGAGCCAGCCTCCCTTCTCGAGGAAGGCGTGCTTGAATCCGTGCTGGATGGTCTTGTTGTAAATCGCGCATACGTATCCCAGCAGCAGGTGTACGATACCGATGTACACGGTGAGCTTCATCAGGAATCCGATCCACTCGGAACCGACCTTGCTGACACCATGTCCTGCGGGCAGTATTCCCTCGAAGACAGCCGGGAGGTTGTCAAGTCCAAGGAGCTGCTGCCATGTGTGCGTCACACCATCCGTGGGTATTCCCACGAAGTGCATTCCCAGACACTCTCCGAAGAAGAAGAATCCGAAAATGAACGCCCATATTCCTCCGAAGAAGAATGCGGTGGCGATGATGCGCCAGTCCTTGCTCTTGGCGACCTTGAGACCGTACGCACCGATGATGATGAAGGGGATTGCGTATCCTACGTCTCCGATCATGAACCCGAAGAAGAGCGGGAAGAAGATGGCGATCAGGACGG
The DNA here is from genome assembly GCA_944320485.1 of Candidatus Methanomethylophilaceae archaeon. Taxonomy (GTDB): domain Archaea; phylum Thermoplasmatota; class Thermoplasmata; order Methanomassiliicoccales; family Methanomethylophilaceae; genus Methanoprimaticola. Next base: position 44,401 of record CALUHQ010000060.1, on the reverse strand, counting down.
TAGGGTCAATCTCCTGATACTTGGGCACCGACACGAGCTTCGTGGGGTACTCGAACTCCTTAGCGATCTTTCCGTTGTTCATCCTCGTCGGAGGCTCTCTGAATCTGGACTCTATCTCCTCTGTGCCTTCGAGGGACCTGCCGCGGGTCTCCTGGATCTCCACATAGACACCCTCCACGTTGGCCTCAAGCTCCGTCTTCACGGACTCGGCCTTCTTGGCGGGAACCCACGCGTCGATCACGAAGGTGTACTCGCTAGTCGCGATCCTGAGGGGCAGTTCACCCTTCTGGACCTCGATGGACAGCTCCTCCTCGGAAGCCTCGAGGAAGTCCTTGTGTTTCTCAAGAAGGTTCTCGACCTCTTTGTTCGCGCTCTCCAGCTCGGACTCGGCGGTCTCGATCTCGTGGTCAACGTCAGCGAGGGCGTTGGCCGCGGAACCGGTCCCGTCAGGCACCGAGATCTCGGAGAACCCGTTCTCGGCCAGTATTCCAGTGACCTTGTCCCTGTCCTGGACCTTGGCGAAAACGGCGATAACGTTGCCCTTCTTCTTGTCGAAGGAGGAGAAGACCTCGCAGTCAACGCCGGAAAGGGCGCTGGTGGGGTCCTCGGCAACTGTCCCGACGACACCGAAGATGCTCCTGTAACCGGAGTACATGTCCAGGTCGACCGGGATTGCGGACAAAAGCTCGAGATTCTTCTTCTTAGCGTTTAACTCGGTGATTCTCTGATTGAGATCATTCCTCTTGTCGAAGACGGAGTTGACCTCCTCCTCGACAAGCTCGACGCTGTCAGATGATATCTGGCTCTTGATTTCATCCACTGGGACGGGATTGGATTTCGTCTTGTTGTTGATACCCAATCCTTTCGCCATCGCACGCACCTTGAGCAGCCTCTCGGATGCCTTGGGCGAGTACGGACGGGAAGTACCCAGGGAAAAACCTTCATCCGCGCCGACGGTATGATCGATCAGGTGGATAGCCTTCACATCGTACATGGCCTCGATGGCTTCGTCGATGTGAGTCTTGGTACCCACGATCACAATCCTACTCATCGACTCAGGAAGTGACATTTAGGATCCTCTCTACTTCTTTGTTGAGATAGTCTCTGACTTCCTGCATCTTAGCCTCGGATTTGGAACCGATGCCGGAGGCCTCTTTGTTGCCCTCGGCGAGCATCGCGTCACGTTTGACGGCGAGATCGGCCATCTCCTTGGCTACGGCGGATTCGTAAGAGCTGCGCATCTGAGCCTCAGCGTCCTGAATCTTCTTCACAGAATCTCTGCGAGCCTCGGCGATTGCGGACTTCTTGTCGACCTCGGCCTGGTTGACCTTGGCGTCAGCGTCCGCCTCCGCCTTCTTTATTTCCGAAAGTATGTCAGTTCGGCTCAAATTAACACTCCCCGACCCTGCTATCGTATCCTAGGAGGGGTACTTAACTGTAATCCTCTCCTTTTATAATATAAAGCAATGAACGCTACGAAATCAGCAGTCAGGGGTTCTTGATTGGATGGAATTCGCGGATAATAATATCGGTTTCAGCCAGGAGCGACTTCGAGAGGTCGTCGACGTACCCCTCGTCGTACACTATCTCCTTAATACCCGCGTTTATGAGTATCTTGGCACACATGGAACAGGGGAACGTGGTGGTGTAGATCGTGGCACCATTGACGCTGACACCGAAGTACGCCGCCTGGGTCACGGCGTTCTGCTCCGCATGGACGCCACGGCACAGCTCGTGCCTAGTGCCAGACGGCACGTTCATCTGCACCCTGATGCATCCCATCTCCTCGCAGTGGCGTGTCCCGCGGGGGGACCCGTTGTAGCCCGTGGACAGGACCCTCTTGTCCTTGACTATGACCGCGCCGACCTTCCTCCTGAGACACGTCGACCTTGTCGACACGAGCCTCGCCATCTCCATGAAGTACTCATCGGTGCTGGGTCTTTCCATGCGATGCTGATTACACTCGCAGTATATCATCTTGAGGTGCGGTCCAGATGGATCGGATCCCGTGGAAAGTGTATTAATGAAATAAACCTTCAACCGCCTCCGTGAACAGATCCGACAGGAACCTCGTCATCGCCATAGGCGTCGTCTTCGTCATCGTAGTCGGAGGTTTCGTCGGGACCATCATGTACACAGGGATGACGACCCCGTTCAGCGTCGTCATGTCCCAGAGCATGCAACATAGCCAGACGGAGTCCGAGATAGGTGTCATCGACACCGGCGACGTCGTCATGGTGATGGACCCCTCGAAGACCCAGATATACAGTTATGTCGAGGGTACCCAGAACGGGCATTCATCCTTCGGGGACTACGGATCGGTGATCATATACGACCGCGGCAGCAACTACAACCCCGTGATACACAGGGCGATAGTGTGGTTGGACTACAATCCTGGAACAGACACATGGTCGGCACCGAGTCTCGATGGTTATGCAGGGACATGGTACTACGAGGATGAGACAGGTCAAAGGGTCCAGAATCCCGATCCGTACAACATCACCGGAACGTTGGTCTTCGAGGACATCACCGTTTCAGGAAAGGATGTAGAGATCAATGTCGACAGTCTGAACAAGCACAGCGGATATCTGACCATGGGGGACAACACCAGGAACAACTACTTCGATCAGGTGAGCATCCTCGGAGTCCAGCATGATCTGGTATCAATGGACGACATCAGATCCGTGCCGTTCCTAGAGATACCCTGGCTAGGCACCCTGAAGATCCTCATAAGCAACGGAGGGGAGAACCTGGAGTACGTCACCAACAGCCTCCCGTCGCTCATAATGTGCATCATAGTGATCTTCGGATTCCTCATGCTGCTAGACGGATTGACCCTTTACAGGAACCAGAAGGGACTCATCTACAGGATCTCCAGGGTCAGGGAATGCTCCAGATGAGCCCTGAGCCCCCCACCCCTCCATTTCCACTGGAACGAGAAAAAGGGATACCCCATCGCTTCGGAGGCCTTCCGGAACATCGCCGAGACCGAATGATTCGGACAGAACCGAACCGGATCACATCAAGGTCATCTGTTTCTTGGGCTTGTAGGAATCGAGTCCCTTAAACATCTCGTCGTTCTTGATCATCGCGATGATCTCCTTCGGAGTGCTCAACTCGATCTCCTTGGTGCGACCAGCCCTTCCGAACGATTTGACCCTTGCATGTATGATGCCGAGCATATCGAGCTCGGAGATCAGACCGGCGACTCTCCTCTGAGTGAGAACGGATTGGGCTATAGCCTCGCAGATGTACTTGTATGTGGAGTAGACATCCCCGGTGGTCATCGTCGACATCCCTTCGTCCGTGTTCCTGATGATACTCATGAGGACTATCTTGGACTGAAGCGTGAGCGTCTTCACGACCTCGGAAACGGCATCGAGTTCGATCTTGTTCTTCGCGTAGCGGACATGGGCTCCGGTGATCTTCGTGTCACCGTTCCTCTCCGCAAAATCGGCTGCCATCCTCAGAAGGTCGAGGGCCCTCCTCGCATCACCCATCTCCTGAGCAGAAAGAGCGGCACAGTAGGGTATGACGTCGTCGTCCAGGACACCGTCGTCGAAGGCGTCCCTGGCCCTTGCGTAGAGGATGTCCTGAAGCTGCTCCACGTTGTATGGAGGGAAGATTATCTTCTCCTCTCCGAGTCTGCTCTTCACCCTCTGTCCGAGAAGTTCGGTGAAGTTCGCGTTGTTGGTTATCCCGATGATCGAGACCTTCGAGTTCTGGAGAACCTCATTGATTGTTGTCAGATAATAGAATATGTCATCACCATTCTTTTGGAACGACCTATCGATCTCATCGAGGACAATGATGAACACCTTGTCCTCCTTGTCGATGTAGTTGGTGAGCTCCGCGAGGATCTTATCCAGACTCCATCCGGTGAACGGGATCCTCTTGCTGGGATCCGTGATGATCTGGTTGGAGATGTTGTAGAGGATTCCATATGTGGTGTCGACGACTTCACAATTCACGTATATGAAACTGCAATTCTGCTGGTTCTCATCAGCCTTCCTCAGTTCCTTCCCGACGAAGTTCATGACAGCTGTCTTGCCTGTTCCCGTCTTCCCGAAGATGAGGATGTTTGAAGGTTTGTCCTTGTTCAGCGCAGGGGCGATGATCTCGACGATCTCGTTGATCTTGTCGCTCCTGTGAGGAAGGTTCTCGGGTATGTACGATGACTGGAGGATCTTCTTGTTCTTCACTATAACATTCCTTTTCTGCATGTATTGAGTGAATATGTTCGTTTCAGTCATCGTTTGCACTCCTTCATTCGAAAACACCGGTTCGGCGTTTTCTTTCCTGTGTATGACAGACTTGATTATAAGCGTTTGGAGAATTGGATTCCCGGGGATGGTTCCGATGGGATGTCTTTGGAACCCACCCATCCTTTATATTGGGCATATGTTTACTGACTCCTATTCAAAGGAGTGAACCTAAATGAAAGGTTGGCTGGTCATAGGAGCTTGCGTTCTCGGAATCCTGGCTTTCATCGGCATCCTGTATGTCATCGGAAGCTGATCGAAACACGGCATACCCCTTTTGCCGTTTCCAGTGGAAACAAAGGGGTGGGGGGCTTATCAGTTAAACTCCACTCCTTCTCTTTATTATATGATATCACGAAGCCTGTTTCATGAACAGATATGCGGTGTTGGGCATCGCGGTCATCATGGTCACGGGAACATTCCTGCTGTTCTCCGACTACAACGGTCCGGGGGCGTACGATTACACCGGGATAGTGTCCGATGTGCATGAGAGCACGAGCGGTTTCGTGTTCGTGCTGAACCCCGACGGTCCCGGGTTCAGATGCTTCTCCTACGAGGAGCCCGTGGATCTCGGATACTATGCGGTGTCCGGCGAGTTCTCCGATGACGGGAATATATTCTTCGTGTCATCGATACGTAATCTCGACATAGAGCCTTTCCAAAATAGATATTAACGCCTGTACTAACATTCCAAATGTTATTTTAGTATACTCAACGATGGTTGCAGGGATGGGAATCCATGTTCGTAGCTGTCGACGATACCGATTCGATGAAGGGCAACTGCACGACCTTCCTCGCCACCGAGATCATACGCGAGTTCGATGATCTGGACCTGATAGGCAATCCCAGGCTCGTCAGGCTGAATCCCGCCACTCCCTGGAAGACCCGCGGCAACGGCGCACTCGTGATGCGTTTCGGGAAGGGTGTCGGACCGAGGAGGTTCATCGGCATGATAGGGGACAGGAAGATCTTCTGCTACGACAGGTGCTCCGCATGGGAGCCCGATCCGGAGTCGATGCGGGAGCGTATAATCCCTCACATACTCGAACATCACGAGGACGATTCGGACCCTGGACTTCTGATATCCAGGATCAAGCCCTCCCAGTCATTCTATTGGGGAGGGGTCAGGACGATCATGGACCGCGGCGTCATCGACGAGGAGATATCCAGGATAGGGGGTCTCACATACACGATAGGCAACGGTCGCGGACTCGTCGGCTGCACCTGCGGCATGGCATGGAGACCCAGGGACAGCACATTCGAGCTGCTTTCATACAGACCTGAGTCCAGATGGGGGACGGAGCGCGTGTTCAAACCCTTGACGATAAGGGATGTGGAACACGGCTATCCCACCACATTCAACAGCTGGGAGGACAGGACCCAGAAGGTGGCCATGATCCCCTCCACACCGTGTCCGGTGATGTACGGTCTGAGAGGCGATGTCGAGGCGGATCTCATCGAGGCCTCGGCGAAGATCGTCACCGAACCGATAGAGCGCTGGATGGTGTTCCTCACCAACCAGGGCACGGACGACCACATAATACACAATCCAAGGACACTGGTTCCAAACCAGTCGTACATGCTGAAGGGAAGGGTCTCCTCCCGTGCGAGGCACATCGAGGGCGGACACGTGTTTTTCGATTTGGATACGGACTTCGGCACGGTGGTGTGCGGGGCTTACGAGCCGTCCAAGGAGTTCCGCTACGCGATAGATTGGCTCTATCCGGGTGACGAGATAGAGGTGGTGGGGGAGCTGAGGGACCAGCCGCGCACCCTGAACATCGAGAAGTTCCATGTCATCGAGACTGTGCAGGAGCTCAGGAAGGTCTGCAACCCTGTCTGTCCTATATGCTCACGCACCATGAAGTCGACCGGCAGCGGAAAGAAGTTCAAGTGCAAGAAGTGCGGCACGAAATCCTACGAACCGGTCATGCAGGTCGTGCAGAGGGAGATCGTCCCGGGGTGGTACGAGCCTCCGACCGCTGCCAGGAGGCATCTCTCGAAGCCTCTCAAGAGGATGGGGCTCATCCAGCCGGTCGAGTTCGTCAATGGTCGTAGTATATAATCGACACTCTTTTATATAATTCGCTGGATGGGGCCTCATAGAGGGGATATCCCATGGATGAGGCAGTCATTATCAGCGCAGTCAGGACACCCATAGGAAAATACGGAAAGGCGATCGCCGGATTCAAGGCGACCGACCTCGGTGCGATGGTCGTAAAGGAGGCGGTCAACAGGGCCGGTCTCCAGCCCACCGACATCGAGGAGTGCATAATGGGTAACGTCATCGGCGCGGGTCTTGGACAGAACCCCGCCAGGCAGGCGGCCATCGGTGCAGGTCTTCCCGTCGAGATCGGCTCCTTCACGGTCAACGCCGTGTGCGGTTCCGGACTGAAGTCGGCCATGCTCGCCGCGGACGCGATCAAGGCCGGAGAGTACAACGTCCTGGCGGTCGGAGGCATGGAGAGCATGTCCCAGGCACCCTACCTCCTCCCCGGTGCCAGATGGGGATTCAGGATGAACGACCAGCCCGCAGTGGACTCGATGGTCCATGACGGTCTCTGGGACATCTTCAACAACCAGCACATGGGATTCACCGGCGAGATCGTCGCCGAGAGGTTCAATGTCACCAGGGAGGACGCGGACAGGCTGTCCGTGGAGTCCCACCAGAAGGCCGCCGCCGCGATCAAGGCCGGGAAGTTCAAGGCAGAGATTCTCCCCGTCACGATCCCGTCCAAGAAGGGCGACATAATCTTCGACACCGATGAGGGCGTCAGGGAGGATTCCACCATGGAGTCCCTCGGGAAGCTCAAGCCCGTCTTCAAGAAGGACGGTATCGTCACCGCCGGGAACTCCTCCCAGCTTAGCGACGGTGCATCCGCGCTCGTCATCACCTCCAGGAAATGGGCCGAGGAGCACGGCATCAAGCCCATGGCGTCCATCGTGGCCTACGGCGAGAGGGGAGTCAAGCCCGAGTACATCATGGAGGCCCCCATACCCGCCACCCAGCACGTCCTCAAGAAGGCCGGCATGACCATCGACGACATCGACCTCTTCGAGCACAACGAGGCCTTCGCCTCCGCATCTTGCGCCGTCAAGAAGGAGCTCAACGTCCCCGACGAGATCTTCAACGTCAACGGAGGCGCAGTCGCCCTCGGTCACCCCATCGGATGCTCCGGTGCCCGTGTCCTCACCACCCTGCTCTACGCGATGAAGGACAGGAACAAGGAGACCGGTCTGGCCACCCTGTGCCTCGGCGGCGGAAACGCCGTCACCATGATCGTCCGCAGCGAATGATGATCGCTCAAACCCTTTCGCAAACCCCTTTCCCTTTCCTGTTTTCCAGTTCCTCCCCATCCATCATGGATGACCTCGAGCAACTGTTATGACGCTTGATGCCTTTTCACAGGACCATGAGGACCCTGGAGGAGACGCTGGGCCGTGTCGATTCCTCTGTGGACGACATGGTTCGCACTATGATCGAGATGACGCGCATACCCGCGCTGGCACCTTTCAACGGAGGCGACGGTGAGGGGAGGAAGGCGGACTACCTGGAGACGCAGCTCCGCGGATTCGACACCGTCGAGAGGGTCGATGTCCCGGACTGGCATGATCCCAGCGTCATGAGGGCGAACATCCTCGCCAGGAAGGTGGGTCCTTCGAAGGGGACCGTGTGGGTGGTCGCCCACATGGACGTCGTGCCCACCGGCGATCCCGACCTGTGGGACACGCCGCCGTTCGACCCAGTGTACAGGGACGGCAAGGTCTACGGCAGGGGGACCGAGGACAACGGTCAGTCCGTGATATCCTCCATATTCGCATCCAGGGCCTGCATGGACCAGGAACTCCACGGCATGTCGATGGGTGTGGCCCTGGTCGCCGACGAGGAGACCAGCAGCAAGGCCGGGATAGAGTACCTCCTGGACCACGGCTACTTCTCGGAGGATGACGTGATCTACGTCCCCGACTGGGGCACTCCCGGCGGGACAATGGTGGACGTCTCCGAGAAGCACATGCTGTGGATCAGGGTGGAGGTCCGCGGGAAGACCGCACATGCCTCCAATCCGGACAGCGGCATCAACGCGTACAGGGTCTCCACATGTCTCCTGATGGATCTGCTGGATGAGCTCGAAAGGACGTTCGACGACACCGATTCCATGTTCAGTCCGTCCAGGTCCACCTTCGAGCCCACCAAGAGGCCGGCCACGGTGGAGAACATCAACACCATACCCGGCAACGACGAGTTCTGCATGGACATCAGGCTCCTGCCCCAGCACAGGCCGGATGATGTGATGGAAGTCATCAGGAAGGTCGCGGCGGAACATGCGGAGAGGTCCGGTGCAGAGATAACGGTCGAAGAGGTCATGAAGGAGGTGTCCGGGAAGCCGTCTTCCCTGGACACCAGGGGATTCGAGGTGCTGTCCGACTCCGTCGAGCTGGTCACCGGTGCGAGACCTGCTCCTAAGGGCATAGGGGGTGGGACATGTGCCAACTTCTTCAGGCTCAAGGGTCTCGATGCGTACGTGTGGCAATGCGGCGGAGGGACGCTCCACGCTCCGAACGAGCATGTGGTCGTCAAGGACATGCTGACGGACACGAAGGTCTTCGCGGCGATATACCACAGGCTGTGCGTCAGCGGGAAATGAACGGAGGGCTCATGCCCTCCTATGGAAAAAAAGGTTGTTCAGTCGTCGTTGAACATACGGTCGATCATCCATTCCGTGTTGAACTTGATGATGTCGTCGTATTCCTGACCGTTGCAGACGAACGCTATGGGTTTCCCGATGGTGTGGGCGATGGACAGTGCGGCCCCGCCCTTCGCATCGGTGTCGATCTTGGTCAGTATGATGGCGTCGACGCCGATCGCCGCGTCGAAGACCTTCGCCTGCTCGATGGCATCGTTGCCTGCGAGCGAGTCCCCGACGAACACCTTCAGGTCCGGTTTGGCGACCCTGACGATCTTCTTCATCTCCTCGATGAGGTTGTTGTTGGTCTGCATCCTGCCGGCGGTGTCGATCAGGACCACATCCTTGCGCTTGGACTTGGCATGCTCGATGGCATCGAACGCGACAGCGGAGGGGTCGGCGTCATGGGCCTGCTTGACGATCTTGCATCCGAGCCTGTCGGAGTGGATGGTCAGCTGCTCGATGGCTCCCGCCCTGAACGTGTCGCATGCGGCCATCACGACCGTCATGCCCTGGTCCTGCACACGCTTCGCGATCTTCGCGATCGCGGTGGTCTTCCCGGTGCCGTTGATCCCGACGAACATTATCACGGCGGGTCTGCTCTGCTGGGCGAGCCAGCCGTCGAAGTCGAACTCGTTGATCTTCAGGACATCCCTGACCGCGTCCTTGACGGCCATCTCCACGACCTGCTCCAGGGTGTAGGAGCGGTCGTACTTCCGACCGAGAAGGTTCTCGCGCACGCCCGCCTTGATCTCCTCTACCACGGGGTAGGCGACATCGGCCTCCAGGAGGATGATCTCGAGCTCGTCGAGGATCTCGTCCAGAGGGTCCTCCTTGATCTTCTTCCCGGAATCGGAGACGATGGATGATGACGACGGCTGAGCGACGTTCTTGGATTCCTTCTTCTCCTGCTTCCTGAGCTTCAGCATCTCCTTCCTGGAGAGCTTGGGCTCTTCCTTGGGGGGTTCAGGTGCCGGTTCGGGAACGGATGCCTTCTCGGGGACGGCGTCCACGGGCGCAGTCTCGACGGGTGCCTCGGCCTTCGGGGTCTCAGGGACCGCCTCGGGTTCGGGAGGCAGTTCGGGTTCCTCTTTCTTGTAGACCTTCTCCTCATCGAGCTGTTTGTTGGCCTTGGAGAAGAGGCCCTTCATCTTGGATTTGAGGGACTCGAACATGCTCGCCACCCTCACTGGTTGGCCGATGCGGCCTGCTGCCTGTTGGCGTATTCCTGCTGGACGGCCGCGCTGAGGTTGGTGAGGGCCGTCTGGGCCTCGTTCAGGGCCTCGGCGGACTTCTTGAGGGCCTCGCTGATCTCGGCGGCGTTGGCCTCCATGTAGTCGACGGAGTCCGAGACGTCCTTCTCGACGGAGATGTTGGAACCGATACCGACCACGGCGCTCCTGTTGGCCGTGACCTTCACGGGTATGAAGGTGGAAGCTCCGACGGGCACTAGGATCTCGTCACCCTCCTTGGCGTCCTTGAACGCCTTGAGGGCCTCGGAGGCCATGTTGACCTCGTCCAGCGAGACGCGGAGGACCTGTACCTGGCGGCTCAGCGCCTCGACCCTCTCCTTGTAGCTTTCCATCACGGCGATGGCCTGACGGAGCTCGTTGTCTTCCACGTTCACTCACCGATCTGGTACTTGACGACGTGGTTGACGACCTGGTCGGCGGGGATCTCGGAGACCTCGGTGATCTCGATCTCCCACCTCTTCAGCTTGTGCTTGCTGCCGATGGTGGAGAGGGCCTTCTCCCTGACTGCGGCCTCGTCCTCAGCGGCCATCTCGATGGAGAAGGGCTGTCTCTTCCTGGGGTCTGCGTAGTTTCCTGTGACACGGAATGCTTTCATTTTAATTACCTGGATGCGGGATTCCCATCCTCTTAATAAAGCTTTAGGGGGTTTTACGCGCGCATCCTATACGGGAAAACACGCGGACCGACATCGAAAGGACATGTGCCAGACGTCCTCAGAACAGCCTCTGCTTCCCGGATTCCTCGGAAGCGAAGCCGATGTCCGCCATCTTCCTGCCTATCAGGAACACCGCGGCGAACTCGGGGACCTCGGTCTCCCCCTCCAGTCTGAAGTGCTCCCCCTTCATGTCGAGTTCCGACGGCCTGCGCATGGTGATCTTGACAGGGTCGTCCGAGTACTCCTCCGGGACCGCCATCTGCAGAGGGTCGAAGTCGGTGAGCTGCGAGCGCGTGATGGGCGTGACCCTGAGCCCGCTCTTCCCGTGCACAGACCCAGGTAGGCGGATCAGTCTCTTGATGTCGGCGGTGACGGGCTCGTCGACCTCGCCGGATAGGCGGTAGGCTACATCCTCCTTCATGATCTTCACGAGGATGTTCTGCGTGGATTGGGACAGGACGGCCATGGTGTTCTTCTGGAACAGGACGCCGCGGCTCTTCCTGAGCTCCTCCTGCGCCTTGGCGATGGTCTGGGCGTTGCTGCCTTTGATGCTCGGATACTCCCTCTTCACGGCTTTGACGTCGGTGTCGCAGATGTCGTTGACCACATCCATCAGGCCGTTCCTCATCCTCAGCTTCCATCCGCCGGAATCGGCGGGGGGTATGAGGCGGTCCTTCGCGACGTTGGTCCTCACCCCGCTGCCTGTGACCACCTGGGAGGTGGCCACCCTGTTGTAGGGGAAGACCCAGTCTATGTTGAGCCCGGTGCCGGTGATGTAGTCGACGAGCTCCCTGCGCTCGTGGGTCCCGAGCCCCATTACATCCGGTGTGCGGACGTGCGCATGGTATCCCCTGCCGCCCGAGAACGTTATGTGGACCTGGTCCTCCGAGAAGCCGAGGTCCCCCAGCAGGAAGGAGTCCACGAGGTTGATCATCTCCGACCTGATCTGCAGCAGCATCTCGGCGTACGTCATCGTCGCCGCCCCCTCCAGATGGTCCGCGTCCAGGTCGAAGATCAGCTCCGCGCCCATCCAGCCCTTCTCGTCCATGGTGGGAGCGTCGGGCTTGCGGTAGTACGACGTGGAGTAGTAGCTGTGGGACGGGACCTGTCCGAGCATGAACCTGTGCAGGTCCTCGGGCCTCGTGAACGACATGTGCCTCTGGACGTACGTCCTGTCGAAGAACATGAACCCGAATTCCCTGCGGGTGAATCTGTCCGGCAGGATCGGGGTGTTAACCCTGTAGTACTTCCTGAAGGCCTTCAGGAGGAAGCGGGCGTTCGGGTCCATCGTCGGATGCACGGCTCAGCGGGTATATCTCGGCTTCGTCTCCATGTCCGCCAGCGTGGATTCGACCGTCCTGGAGAGGCTGTCGGCGCTCATCTCCTCCAGGAGGAGGCACTCCGCCCCCAGCATCTCGGCGAGCTTCGGGGCCTTTCTGAACTTGGAGCCCCTGGGCTCTGTGTCTATCACGACCGGGCGGATGGGCGATTCCAGGATCACCCTGCACGTCGCCGCCAGCTCCTCCTGGGGTCTTATCCTGGGGTCCACGTTGACGTTGCCCCAGCCGTCGGTCATCACTATCATGACCGGCTCCTCCCTCTTGACGCAGTAGCGTCTCAGGATGTCGTGTCCGAGGCGCAGACCCGAGGTCAGCGGGGTGCGCCCGCCTATCGGCAGCTCCTTCAGGATGCCGTAGGCCGTGAGGACGCTGCGGGTCATAGGCAGGACCTCCTCGGCCTCATCCCCCTTGAACACCACGAGGCCCACCATGTCCCTGCGCCTGTAGGCCTCCTCCAGTATGGACAGTATCGTCCCCTTGACCGCGACCATGCGCCTCTCTGCGTCCATGGACCCGGAGCCGTCGACCACGAAGAGCATCTTGGCGCCCTTCCTGCGGACCCTGATCTTCTCCCTGATGTCGTCGCCGTCGATGGCGATGGCCAGGTCTCCGCGGTCCCTGTGGACCTGTTTCGGGGCGGCGATCCTTATCGTGGCCCCGAGGGCGATGTCCTTGGGCCTCCCGCGTGGGATCTCGTAGCCGATGCAGCGTCCCTCCGCCGATCTGGAGAGCATGAGCCCCCTCCTGCCGGAGTCCCTGTCCCTCGAAAGACCCCTCTCCTCCGGCAGGAAGTCCCTGACCGTGAACGTCCGTCCGATTTCGAACACCACGTCCTGGGCATCCGGAACGGGGGGCGCCGCCATGGAGGGGGACCATGTTCCCGAACCTTCGGTAGACGGACCGGATGTCGACACGGGAGGAGCGGCCACCGTCGTCTGACCAGGCTCACCGAGGATGGTCTCGGGGACGTCCAGGATGATGTCTGGCACATCCTCATCGGCATCCTCGTGGCGGGAGCGGTGGGGGAGGCACAGGCGTATCGCGTCCCTCACGCATTGGAGGTCGGTCTCGCCGAGTCCGCGGAGGGCGGCGAGCGTGACCGCTGTCTCAGCAACAGATATGTCCCCTCTGTGTCCGTCGGCACCCATCGCAGAACATGCTCCCTGAATCGCCGGGACGGCCCATTCCGGGAGACGCACGGACAGCGGGTCTGCGGCGGAGATGCGTTGACGTAGCTCCTCCTCGGAATCCTCGTATAATGAGCGGAACCCGGCCGGGTCATGGGAGTGCACCAGGGAGCGTCTGAGGACCTCCAGCCTCCCTTCCATCCCGTCGATGGGCTCCATGCGGACGCAGATGTCGAAGCGGTCGAGCTCATGGCGGCTGAGCTCCGCTTCAGATGGGTCCATGGTGGCGATGAGCACGGTGTCGCAGTACTCGGACACCGAAGTCCCGTCCAGCTCCGCCATCACCCATCCCGTCAGGACGGCGTCGAGGATGCCGTGGAGGATGGATTTGGGCAGGAGGTTGGCGTTGTCGGCTATCAGGATGTTGCCGTCGGCGCGCCTCATCAGCGAATCCGACACCCTCCTCCTGCCGCTCGATACGGCCTCCTCGAGGTCTATCGTCCCGAACGCCTGCTCCGCCGTCACGTTCAGCGGGACCTCGACGATGCGTCTGTCCCCCGATACCGATCCAGCCGCTCTGGCGACGACGGTCTTCCCGGACCCCGGGGGGCCGATCAGCAGGACCGTGCGGATGTTCCTGTTGCAGAGGACGCAGGACACGGCGTCGACGGCGTCCCTGTTTCCGACGACGGCGGTCAGCGGATAGGGGGTCACAGGGTGTCCAGGAATCCGTTCATCCATTGCTCGAGGCCCTCCTCGTCCAATCCGGACTCCTGGAACGGGTCGCGTCTCATCCTGTGGGAGAGGACCATCCTGCTGATGGCGGCCACGTCGCGGGGCGTCGGGGACTCACGGCCGTCCAAGGCCGCCCTGGCACATGCCGTCCTCACCATAGTTAGGTCGGCACGGTGCCCCTCTACTCCCAGGTGGAGGGATATGCCTACGGCTGCCCTGAGCACATCATCGCCAGGTTCCATCTCCTTCACGATGTTCCTGGCCTCCACGATGCGGTCGCGGAGCTCCGACTCGCTGGCCGCGTATCCTTCGCAGAACGTCTCCGGGTCCCTCTCGAACCCCATCCTCCGGCGGATGACCTCCATGCGCCGGCCCTCCTCCTTCTCGCCGGCGACCTCGACCATCAGTCCGAAGCGGTCCAGGAGCTGGGGGCGCAGGTCGCCCTCCTCCGGGTTCATCGTGCCCACGAGCATGAACCTCGACGGATGGCTGTAGGAGATCCCCTCCCTCTCGATGTAGTTGACACCCATAGCGGCGGCGTCCAGCAGGAGGTCCACGATGTGGTCGTCCAGCAGGTTGACCTCGTCGACGTAGAGGATGTTCCCGTTCGCCTTGGCCAGTATCCCGGGCTCGAACCTCTTCCTCCCGGTGCTTATCGCATGCTCTAGGTCCATGGTCCCCGCGACGCGGTCCTCCGTGGAGCTCAGCGGGAGCTCCACCACCTTCATCGGGACGGTCTCGGCTTCGGGGGTTCCGGACGAGAGCCTCTCGCGGCATTCGGGGCAGACCGAGTCCCAGTCCCCCCATGTGCATCCGCAGGTGCATCCCCTGACGACCCTCCTGTCGGGCAGGAGCCCGGCCAGCGCACGGACGGTCGTAGACTTGGCGGTGCCCTTCTCCCCGCGGATCAGGACGCCTCCTATCTCCGGGTACACGGTGTTCAGGACGAGGGCCTCCCTCATCTCGTCCTGTCCCACGATGGCGGTGAACGGGTAGGTGTGCGAATCTCTCATATGGGTCACCGGCCACGGGCCTGCCGCCCATGACCGTCTAGGAATCGGGATGTGGCAATATAACAGTAGGTCCGTAGGGCCTATATCCCATCTTATACCTGAACGACCTTCGCATGACCATGACCGAACGCGTCCCCGTCTACGACAACCACGTCCATATGAGCCCGTCAGGGAGGAACGTGGACGCACTCAGGGAGTTCGAGGCCGCCGGCGGGACGGGACTGACGCTCGTCACTCTCCCCCACAAGGAGGTCCCGATCACTGAGGGTGGGGATTTCGCCAGGTCCTACGAGGTGACCTACTCGCTCGCCGAGAGGGCGAGGGAGGCCACGAATCTCGAGATAAACATCGCTGTGGGCCCCTATCCGATCCTGTTGATCCATCTAGCCGAGCAGTACGGTCTCCAGAGGGCCGAGGAGATGATGCTGGAGGGCATGGAGGCCGCCGGCAGGGATGTGGCCGAGGGTAAGGCCGTCGCCATAGGGGAGATAGGCAGGCCGCACTTCCCGGTCGGGGAGGACATATGGGACGCATCGAACAGGGTCCTTCTCCGCGGGATGGAGATCGCCTGCGAGAACGACTGCCCGGTCATCATCCATTGCGAATCGGAGCCGGACACCGACGAATCCCTGGCGAGGATCGCCGACAGGGCCGGTCTGGACCGCGGGCTGGTGGTCAAGCACTCGTCCCCTCCGTGGGTCACCCCGGAGGAGACCCACGGCGTGATGCCCTCGATACCGGCATCCAAGACGAACATGAGGGCGGCCATAGGCAAGGGGACGGACAGGTTCATGATGGAGACCGACTACATCGACGACCCCGCCAAGCCCGGGGCCATAATGTCGGTCACCACGGTCCCCAAGAAGGTCCGCGCGTGGCTGTCCAACGGCGAGGTCCCGGTCGAGAGCATCCACAGGATATGCGGGGACATCCCCGATTCATTGTACAAGAGGTGAGCCAGATGGAGGTAAAGATTACTAGCGTGTACGACGAGGGCGCCCTGGAGAACACCCAGCTGATCGGTGCGAAGGGGTTCTCGGTCCTGATCGAGGCGGACGGCAGGAGGGTCCTGGTGGACACGGGGCTCAGGGACAGGTACCTCGTGCACAACCTGGAGTACCTCGAGATCGATCCGGAATCGGTGGAGGCTGTCGTGATAACCCAGGGGCATCCCGACAACTGCAGGGCCCTGGACGGGTTCCTCGGCATGAGGGAGACTCCCGTGAAGGTGTACGCCCCCTCGGGGCTGTTCGACGGGAAGAAGGGGTTCCTTTCCTTCAGCACCGGACTGTCCGAGGACAACCGCGCTAAGGCGGATCTGGACACCACCGACGGGTGGTTCGAACCCATCCCGGGGGTCACCGTCACGCCCTTCCTGACAAATTCCGACGGGTGGTCCGAGAGGTTCGTGGCGACATCCGGGAGGAGGCTGACGGTCGTCAGCGGCAGGGGCGTCGGCGGTCCTGCGAGGGCGCTCGACGCAGTGGCGGACAGGTTCGGCAGGTCTCCGGAGGCGTTCCTGGGAGCCGTGCTCCTCGAAAAGAAGAAGAAGCCGCTGGCGGAGCAGTACGCGTCGGACTTCTCTTCCCGCGGATGCGACAGGCTGATCCTGAACCACTGCACCGGCAGGGACGGCATGGTGAACCTGAGGACCCATTTCGGGCTCAACGGGATAGAGGAGTTCTATGTGGGCATGACCTACCGCGGGTGACCCAGCTCCGACGAAGTTCCATATAATACATTTATATACGAAATCGAACAAGGCAGTTACCGATTAAAATGCACTGGCGTCTCAGAACCGCCGCGATGTTCGCGGCGATGTCAGCACTGCTCGTCGTGGTCGGCACGGTGGTCGGTTCCGTATTCGGGAACTGGCTGTACGGGCTGGGCATAATGCTCGTCATATCCGTGCTGTTCAACGCGTTCTCCTACTTCTTCTCGAAGAAGATGGCCCTGTCCTCCCACAAGGTCCGTCTGGTGACCAGGGAGGAGGAGCCCAGGCTCTACGGCATAGTGGAGGGTCTCGCCCTCAAGGCGGGGCTGCCGATGCCCGAGGTGGGGATCTCCGAGCTGCCGATGCCCAATGCGTTCGCCACCGGGAGGAACCCGAAGAACGCGGCAGTCGTCGCCACCCGCCAGCTCATGAACCTGCTCACCGACGAGGAGCTGGAGGGAGTAATGGCCCATGAGATGTCCCACGTCAAGAACAGGGACATCCTGGTCATGTCCGTGGCCTCCACGATGGCTTCGCTGGTGGCATACATCACCAGGATGGCGATCTTCGCAGCCATGTTCAGCGGCAACGACGAGAACGGTGGCAACAACCTGCCCCTGATGCTCCTCGCGGACATACTCCTGCCCATCGCCGCGATGCTGATCCAGCTCGGCGTTTCCAGGAACAGGGAGTACCTGGCCGACGAGTCCGGGGCGAGGCTGACCGGGAAGCCGATGGCGCTGGCGAACGCCCTCATCAAGATCGAGGGCGGATGCACATCCAGGACCAACACCTACGATAGCCCCTCCACGGCCAACATGTGGATCTCCAACCCGTTCGGGATGAAGAAGGAGCGCGGGCTCGTCAACCTGTTCCGCACGCATCCCTCGACCCCCGACAGGATCGAGAGGCTCAAGAAGCTGGATTCCGAGCTCAACGGCAGGATCCACTACTGATCCAAGGGCCCGGAGACGGTTCCAATCCGTTCCGGGTCCATTTTCCATCGGGGCGAGGCCTCGTTTTCCACGTTTATGTAGTTATTACCGGTCGCCAACTTGCATCGATTTTTACCGCCAACTTGCATCGATTTTTACCGCCAACTTGCATTATGATTATATCTGAGCATATTGATGGCATAATCGTGACTGAGATGGACGGCTACGTTCCGAGGATAGTCGATGCGCAGTTGAGGGATGAACTGGAGGCTATTTGTGCGGTTGAAATCCGCGGAGCCAAGTGGGTGGGGAAGACCACGACAGCTGAGCAGTTCTGCAAGAGCGCCATCTACATGAACGATCCAGACTCCTATGCGCAGAACCTGGAGTTGGCCAAGATAAAGCCCTCAAAGATCCTCGAAGGTAAGCGCCCTCGTCTCATAGACGAATGGCAGATGGCCCCCAACCTCTGGGATGCCGTCAAATTCCATGCAGACCATGATAACGATGACGGGATGTTCATACTGACAGGTTCCGTCAAACCCAATTCGGAAGGGATAAGAGATGTCGGCGCAGGCAGGTTCACGACACTTGTGATGCGCACGATGTCGTTGTTCGAGTCAGGTCTGTCCACAGGCGAGGTCAGCATGGGTGCGCTTTTCTCCGGCATCAAGGCGGATGGGTACTCAGATCTGGATCTCGAGGGCGTAGCATCCGCTTTGGTGAGAGGCGGTTGGCCGAAATCCATAGGGAGGTCCGAAGGCGCCGCCCACAAGCTCGTGCGTGCGTATTGCGAGGCGCTTCTCCGCACCAATGTATCAATGCCCGGAGTCCCCGACATCAAAGAGAAGGGTGCCGCAGGGGAGGTTTCGGAGAGGGATATGCACAGGATGGCACGTGTCCTGAGGTCCCTGTCACGCAATACCGCCACCCAGGTCCCTATGACGACGATCCTGGAAGACGTCAATTCCGATCAGAGGTCGATGGACCGCAACATCCTCTCAAGGTACATCAAAGCGCTCCAGGAGATCTATGCCGTGGAGGACCTTCCGGCATGGACGCCGAATCTGCGTTCAAAAACGGCCATCCGCACCTCGGACACAAGGCATATGTCCGATCCTGCCATAGCGGCGTACTTCCTGGATGCGGGACCGGAGGACCTGATAGGGGATCTGAAGACATTCGGGTTGCTCTTCGAATCGATGGTGATCCGTGACCTGCGCGTGTACGCCCAAGCAAATGACGGGAAGGTATACCACTATCGTGACAAGGACGGTCTGGAAGCGGATGCGATAGTCCATCTCTTCGGCGGCCGCTGGGCGGCGTTCGAGGTGAAGCTGGGCGGTCAGGACGCCATAGATTACGGGGCCAAGACGTTGATGGCGCTGAGAGACAAGGTCGGGGGCGAGGGAATGAAGCCCCCGTCATTCCTTGCCGTCATCACTGCCACAGGTTATGCTTATACCAGGCCTGATGGCGTGCACGTGATCCCGATCGGTTGCCTGCGCGAATGACCTTCGCGGTCACTTCACAGGTTCCCATTTCGCCAGCTCGTTGACCTTGGACAGCGTGGATCCGCGGAGGATCTCCTCCCTGGTCCTGTTCTCTCTCTCGTGGACGTCCAGGGCGCGGTTGGCGACCTCAACGGCGACCTCCTTGGGGATGACCATGATCCCGCTCTCGTCGCCTACGATCCAGTCCCCTGTGCGGACCCTCTGTCCGCCGACCGTGATCTCGATGCCTATGCCGCCGTAGCCCTTGGGCTCGCCCGCGCAGGGTGCGACCGTGCGGGAGAACACGGGGAACCCGAGCTCCCTGATGTCGTCGATGTCCCTGGCAGCGCCGTCGATGACTATCCCCCTGACGCCCATGACCATCGCAGAGCACGATGCCAGCTCCCCCCAGACCGCCACGGGGGCGCCGCCCACGTCCACGACGATCACATCACCGTCGCGGGCGCGGTCGATGGCCTCCACGGGCTTAGCCCAGTCGCCGTTGGTGGTCTGGACCGTGAGGGCCCTCCCGACCAGCTTCTGCTTGTGCTTGAGGGACTGTGGCAGGATGCCGAACATGACCCCCTGCTTGTGGTAGGCGTCGGATATGTTGCACGTGGACACCCTGGAGAACGCCTCGAACAGGTCGTCCTCCCCGTACTTCCTGGCGAGGTTGGTGTCGACCTTGGCCCCGGCCATGGCCGACTTGATGTTCCTTGCGGCGGATACTATGTCGTCGGTCTTGATTATGGCGCCTCCGACGATGACGTCCGTGGCTCCGGCCTCCACATACTCCCCGGCGTTCTCGGCCGTGATCCCCCCAGCGACCGCGACGGGTATGCTCACGGACTCGACGATCCTTCTGAGGACGTCGACGGGCGGCTCCTCCCCGCGCATCTGGGTGTCTATGCCCATGTGCATGCAGATGTACGCCGCTCCGAGCTTCTCCACCTGCTTGGCCCTCTCCACGCGGTCCGGGACGTTGATCATGTCGACCATGATCTCCGCTCCGTACTTCCTGCCGGCCATCACGGCCTCCTCGATGGTGGCGTCATCCGCCAGCCCGAGGACAGTGACTATGTCCGCGCCGGCCTTTGCCACGATCTCCACCTCGAAGGACCCTACGTCCATCGTCTTGGTGTCCGCGATGATCTTGTGGCCGGGGAACTCGCGCCTGAGGGCGCGTATCGCTTCGGCGCCCTCGCTCTTGATGAGGGGGGTGCCCACCTCGATCCAGTCCGCACCGCCTTCCACAGCCTCATGGGCGATGGCGATGCTTCTGTTCAACTGCATGAGATCGAGAGCCACTTGGAGGACCGGCATGCCCTTTTCATCGGGAGTGCCCTATTTACAGATATTGGGAGAAGTCTGCCACTCAGCTCGCCCGTCTATCATCATTCTCAGCTCGATGTAACGATCATCATCGTGGCGTGACCCCCTATGCGCTCGTTGATGATAACGATTGGTCTCGGGTCGTCTCAATCAGCGTCAGTTTTATCACGGGAGGCAACGCGAACATGTTCGCAATTTTCATTATAGACGCTCAGGGCGGTGTTTTTCCGACTTGTATGAGTCATAGGAGGAAACATAGATGGCAGAAAACACCAAACTGGCCGGAAGGGTCAGCGGGACGAAGTTGTTCGTCATCGGTACGGCATCCATTCTGGGGCCGTGGCTGCTTCTGACGTCCCAGTGGATTGGATACACCGGGACGTCGGTGGCTCTGGCGTTCCTTGCTTGTGGGCTTCTCTGCATCCCTATAGCCTTCTGTTACGGGGAGCTTAGTGGAATGTTCAAGGACAGCGGAAGCACATACAACTTCGTCAAGGCGGCTTTCGGTCGCGAATCAGCATACTGGGTGTCCTGGACAACGATGTTCTCGTACATCGTTGTTACACTGTTTCAGATCGTTTGTGTGACCATGCTTTTGCAGTTCCTTGGCGGATGGACGTTTTCCCAATCCCTGACCATAGGCGTTGCCGTGGTACTGATGTTGGCGATGGCGGCTCTAAACACGAGGAATCTCACCTTCATGACATCCCTTCAGACACTACTGTTCGTGATATTGGTCATAGTGGGTCTGGTGTCGGTAGTCATGTTCTTCACAAGTGATGGGTTCAGTACATCCAACTGGGAGCCATTTTTCCAGGAAGGCATAGTCGGATACAACGACATAATAGGCATGGATGCAGGCTTCTTGTTGGCGATTGCCGCCCTTGTGACGATGTTTTTCGGATTCGAGCTGATACCGCAGTTCGCTGTCGAGGGGTCGTATCCCAGGAACAAGGTATGGAAGTTGATGGTCGCATGCATATTCTTTGTAATCGTATTCGACGTACTCATCTGTCTGGCGGAGACGGGCATGTATTCTCTGGATCCATCAATGACCAATTTCGAGTACATATCCAGCCTATATGCTTCCAACGGCATGGTAGGGGCCATCTTCGCAGAGGCGTATGTCGGGTCATGGCTGAAGTGGGCGATAGCAATCGCCAATTTCTGTTGCATGGGCTGTTGTATGATCGGGTTCTGGATGGGGAGCGCGCGCACTTTGCATTCCATGGGGATGTCTGGCTCCCTTCCGTCGATTTTTGCAAAGACAAACAAGCATGGGATGCCCTCGACGGGGAACTATTTCATGCTTCTAATGGTGTTCATCCTGACGGTTATCGTCTTATCAGGAGATTCCTGGATCAATGCTGCATTTAGCCTGATGGCCCTCGGAGTCGGGTTCACGTACCTCGGTGCTTCTCTCGCTTATCTGAAGCTCAGAAAGTCTCGTCCTAATGTCAACAGGCCATGGACTGCTCCAGGCACCACAGCCACAGGTGTCATTGCGACCATTTCTTCTTTGTTCATGGCGGCAATGATGGTATACACTGTGATCAAGTCAGCAATAGACGGGGACCCCACAATGGCAATCATGGTGGTCGTGTTTTTTGCCATCATAGGTGTGATCAGATTCCTTCTGAAGCGGGACGAAGGACGTCATCCGGAGAGGTACATGGACAGCGACAAGGATGAGTTGCAGGACATGACAGAAACATCTTCCGACATCAACGAGGAGGCTACAGTATGACAACATCAAGGGAAATAGTAGAGTCTGCATTGAACAGGGAGGAAGTCGACCGTGTGCCTTTCTTCCCACCCTTCCAGGGATATTGGGCGTTGGCGGATGCCGGGCTGAAGACCATGGATTCCATCAACGACCCAAAGCAGGCGGCAGAGGCTCAAATGAGAGTGGTATCGCCTTGTGGGATCGATGCCGTGGAAGTTCTTTGGGACTGGATGTTCCCGGTGGAGGCCCTGGGATGCAAGGTCAAGATTCCAGAATTCGGTACGATAGGCACCAAGACACATGTGGTCAACGAGCCTGGAGATGTGGACAAGCTGGAGCTTCCCGATCTGAACAAGTTCTACAGGTCCGCATCCGCCAAGGCAACCGCAGGGTTGTTGTACGACAGCCTTGGAAAGGATCATTATCTCACGGCATCCATTCTTGGACCATTCACTCTAGCAGGGGAGCTCAGGGGAGTCGACAATCTTCTATATGATTCCCTGGTGGACGAAGACTTTGTCACGGCACTTCTTAAGAAGGCGACCGAGCTGGACAAGGAGATTGTGGAGTTCATTTGCCAGTGGGACATCGATGCTGTTCTAACCTGCGATCCAACAACTTCAGGAGATCTGATGAGTCCAGGGGACTTCGACAAGTTCTCTCAGAGGCATCTCAGGGAGGTAGGGGATGTCATCAGGGGTGCTGGCAAGGACTTCATAATCCATATGTGTGGAAGCACTAGCGACAGATTGGACAGAATCGCAGATACCGGATGCAAGGCATTCTCTTGTGATTCGTGTGTCGACATTCGTGATGCCGTCTCCAGGATGGCTGAACGTATGGCAATAATCGGAAACATCGATCCGACGGAAGTTCTTTACATGGGGACTCCAGAGAACGTCATAAGCGAGACCACCAGGATCCTCAACGAGGGAGGTCGCAGGGGATTCCTGCTAGGTTCGGGATGCGATGTTCCCGTGGGTTCTAAGTTTGAGAACGTCAGGGCGATATCAGAGGCGATAAGCAGATTCTAAGTTTCGCAGAAATTATGTAATCCCCGGCCCGGACATGATCTTTCCAGTCCGGGCCAAATCATGCATCAATGTCTGCGGTCCACGATGTTGTCCTTGTTCCCCTGCAGGTAGTACGATACGATCTTCTTTTCAGCGGTTCTCAAGGTGACATCAAAAGTGGAGGGGGACAGTCCATTCCTCTTGCAAAGATCATGGATGTTATTTTTCCTGGGTATCTCGTAATACCCTGCATCAAACGCCATCCTGAGGGCCTTTTCCTGTTTGATAGTCAACGTGGGAGTAAAATCAGGGATGTATGTCGCTATCTTTTCGGCGTAGCAGCCCTCGTCCCTCAACGCCCTCACCATATTCTTGATTGATTCGGAGTCAACACCTACCACGGTCCAGAGGATCATATCGTTATTTTCTCTCGAAGCGGAGGTAATGAAACATCCATTCTCTGTAGCAATCCTGGAAACTTGGCACTTGTAGTTGATGACCATGGCTATGTACTGTCTGTTGGAGATGCGGGTTATGTTGAACTTCCCGA
This sequence comes from Candidatus Methanomethylophilaceae archaeon, assembly GCA_944320485.1. Classification (GTDB taxonomy): domain Archaea; phylum Thermoplasmatota; class Thermoplasmata; order Methanomassiliicoccales; family Methanomethylophilaceae; genus Methanoprimaticola. The sequence goes on along the minus strand of CALUHQ010000060.1, from coordinate 20,568 downwards.
GATCATTCTCGCCCTCCATCTTGTCAGATAGGATGCTTTTTAGGGAGCCATGGGGGTCGCTAATCTTAACCATCGAGCATCCTCTGCATCCCTCTAGGCATGCACATTGAAGGACCTCGGATTCGGTGCCGAGCTCGGGATCATTCATGTGAGGGGGAAGAACCTGTATGCATGAGTTTCCCCCATCGGATTCACCTATGAGAATCCTGGCGCAATGGATTGTATCACCATGAGGGGAAGGTGCGAGACGAATAAATCGGTTTTCTTGTAGGTTCAAGGTTCGTGATATCCGTATTCGGAGGTTGTCGTATTGTTTAAGGCAGGGTGAGCTATTGTGCATCCTGGTTGTGTCCCAATGTTCAAGAAGAAGGAGAACAAGGTCCGCGTCCTGTTCGTGGACGCAAAGAACGATTTCTCGTCACAGGTCGCAGAGTACTTCACATCCAAGCTGTTCCCTGACATGTACGAGGCGTACAGCGCCGGGCCGGAGCACGACATCGTGGACTGCGAGCTCATCTCCGCGATGTACCAGAACGGGGAGGATATGAGGAGGCAGGTCTCCAAGGACTTCGAGGACGAGGACCATCTGAGGAAGGACCAGGAGTACGACTACGTCATCTTCACCGACAGTGGCGTCTTCGAGGAGTGGGCCCCCAAGACCCCTTGGAAGGGGAAGCAGATCCTGGCACCCATACGCCCCCGCTCCGAGTACACAGCCACCGATGACCTGGAGCTCTATCAGGAATATGTCCGCACGATGGAGGAGGTCAGGGCATGGGTGAAGGAGAATCTGTCCGACCCGTCCAAGCTGGCCTCGCTGGTCTCGGCATGATCCCCGTCATAATCTACGACAAATGCCAATGCGACCCGAAGAAGTGCACCGCAAAGCGGATGCTGAAGTTCGGGCTCGGCAAGGAGGCGAAGACCCTGGGGGCGATTCCCGCCGGATCGATAGTCCTCTCCCCGTTCTCGGACAGGGCACTCTCGCCCGCGGACTTAGGGCATGCGCACAAGGGTCTGGTCGTGATGGACTTGACCTGGACCAACATAGATGAGTTCCCCAGGCTGAAGCGTGTGGAGGAGAGGGCCCTCCCATACCTCCTGGCGTCCAATCCCATAAACTGGGGCAGGCCCATGGAGCTCAACAGTGCCGAGGCCGTGATGGCCGCGCTCATCATCCTGGGTCAGAGGGAGCAGGCGGAGACGTTCATGGGACGCTTCAACTGGGCCCCCGAGTTCATGCGTCTGAACGGTGCGATGCTGGAGGATTATTCGAAAGCTAGGGACAGCACCGAAGTGGTCAGGATCCAGAACGAGTACATCGAATCGGTTCTCGGCGATGACAACGAATCGTGAAGTCGATCCGTGACGGAACGGCACCTTGAAGGAAACACGACCTCAGAACATCATGAAGAAGGGTGGGAAAGGGGGTTTGCGCCGCATGAGCGGCGGTCGGCCTTTCAGCAATCTCACTCGGTGATGGCGCTGGAGGGGCACTCGTCGATGCAGGCACCGCAGTCGATGCACTTGCCGGCGTCGATGACAGCGATGTCGTCGCAGGTGATGGCTCCCTCGGGGCAAACGTCGACGCATGCTCCGCATGCGACGCACTCAGATGCGTTAACTGTAACCATTGTGATTACCTCTGAGGATGATGACTGACGAAGGTGTATAAAAAACTGATTAAACGCTGTTTAGGCGGGTCTAAAAATCCGGTCGGATTGTTCGGGGCCCCTCACAGCGAAGGGCTCCCTAAATAATCATGTCTGGCTACGGCCTTCCGATCCCCATCGGTCCATGAAACACCGTTCGTCTCGTTTAGGTCCGATTAAATCGTTCCGTCTCCCCGTGGCCGGGGGATCGCCGTCCGCCTCGGCCGAATCGCCAGGCTCTCCGGCCCGACCGGCCCGTACGCCTCGGGCACCGCACCGTGGTCGCACACCGAGATTAGTTATAGGGGTCGGGGTTATGGAAGCCGGATGACCACAGACGACCTTCTGCCGATGATTTGGGATGCCCTCGGCACGGACCGCCTCACCACCAAGGAGGCGACCGACCGGCTGGAGCACCTGTTCGAGTACAGGTGTCCGGACGACCTTGCCAAGACCCTCATGAAGTACCGCAAGGCAGGGGCGATCAAGGGGGAGATCTCGATGGACAGAGGCGGCTGGGTCTGGTGGGTCGACGACGAGTGCAGGGGGAGTCAGCAGTGAACGTCAACTTCCAGGACGACGACATCAAGGAGGCGTGGAACGATGTGTTCTCCCGCGAGAAGTACCGTCTGATGATCGCCTGCATCGCAGACAACTACCCTCAGAAGAAGAGTCTGATGGTGGATTACGCCGACATCAACACCTACAACGTCGATTTCGCCATGTACGTCCTGGACAACCCGGACAGATGCCTGGAGTCGGCCAGGAAGGTCGTGCTGTCCCTGGTCCCCACGATCAGCCGTCCCGGGGAGGCAATCAACGTCAGGATAGTCAACCTCCCCAGGGACGCGAAGGTCGAGATCAGGAACCTCAGGGCCGACCACCTCAGGAGGCTCGTCGCGGTCGAGGGTCTCGCCAGGAAGGTGACCACCGTCAAGCCCAGGATGACCATGGCGCTGTTCAGATGCGCCAGGTGCGGCGCCGAGATCTGGGTCGAGCAGCCGGGGATGCTCCTGAAGGAGCCCATGATGTGCTCAAACCCCGACGGCAGCTGCAACAAGCAGGCCACCCGTTTCATCCTCGAGGACAAGGAATCCGTGTACATCGACACGCAGAAGATCGAGATCCAGGAGTCCCCAGAGGGACTGAGGGGAGGCGCCCAGCCTGAGAGGATCACCGGCTACGTGGAGGACGACATAGCCGGGGAGGTCACGGCCGGGAACAGGATAACGCTCAACGGGATCCTGAGGTCGGTGGAGAAGTCCGACAGGGACAAGTCCACGGTGTTCGACACGTATCTCGACGTAATCTCGGTGGAGTTCGAGCAGCACGAGTACGATGAGATCCAGATCACCGACGAGGACGAGAGGCAGATCCTCCTGACGTCAAAGGACCCGGACCTGTTCGACAACATCGTGCGTTCGATATCGCCATCCATCTACGGTCTCGATTCCGTGAAGAAGGCCATCGCCCTGCAGCTCTTCGGAGGCTGCCACAAGGAGATGGACGACGGGACGGTCATGAGGGGTGACATGCATATCCTGCTCATGGGGGACCCCGGAGTCGCCAAGTCGCAGCTCCTGAGGTACATGAGCATGCTCGCGCCCAGAGGCATCTACGCGTCTGGAAAATCGGCATCCGCCGCGGGTCTGACCGCAGCCGCCGTCAGGGACGACTTCGGTGACGGAAGATGGACCCTGGAGGCGGGGGCGCTCGTCCTCGCGGACAAGGGTCTGGCGTGCATCGATGAGCTGGACAAGATGACGGACCAGGACAGGTCGTCCCTACACGAGGCGATGGAGTCCCAGAAGATCTCCGTCGCCAAGGCGGGGATAACCGCCACGCTCCAGTGCAGGTGCTCCATGCTGGCGGCCGCGAACCCCAAGTACGGACGTTTCGAGGAGGACACCCCGATCGCCGACCAGATCGACCTCCCGCCGGCGCTGATGTCCCGTTTCGACCTCATTTTCGTCCTCACCGACAAGCCGGAGAAGAGGAAGGACACGGCGATCACGGAGCACATCCTGAAGGCGCACCAGCGCGGCCAGGTCAGGATGATGCACGAGGACGTCCACATCGACGGTGTGGACCCCAAGTCCATCCTCGAGAACACGGACAACATCCGTCCGGTCTACGACGTGGAGTTCCTGAGGAAGTACGTGGCGTACTCCAAGAGGATCACCCCCGTGATGACCGAGGAGGCCAAGAGTATCATAGAGAGGAGCTACCTCAGGATAAGGGCGATGGGCGGCGACGGGTCGTCGGTCCCCATCACCGCCAGGCAGCTGGAGGCGTTCGTCCGTCTGTCGGAGGCCTCAGCGAAGATGCGCCTGAGCCCCGTGGTCACCGACGTCGACGCCAACCGCGCGGTCGACCTGGTCGAGGACTACCTCAGCAGGATAGCCGGCAACGACGACGGCGGTTTCGACATAGACAAGATCGCCACGGGCATCAGCTCCAAGGACCGCGACAAGATCGACATAGTCCGCAAGATCATGCGCCAGTACGGGGGCAACGGCCTGACCATGGAGGAGCTCGTCCAGCACGGGTCCTCCGAGGGGCTCACCGAGGACGAGATATCCCGCGCCCTCAAGCGCCTGAGCGACGGGGTAGAGATAATAAGGACCCAGGCCGGTCTGTACAAGATGGTGGGATGAACATGTACGTGAGGATACACACCCACGGGAACGAGAGGATACTCGCCGCCTGCGACGAGGACGTCCTCGGTATGACGTTCGAGGGGGACGGTGCGAGGATTACGGTTTCAGAGGGCTTCTACCGCGGGGAGTCCATCTCCGAGGAGGCCTTCGTCGAGAGGATGAAGTCCGTCACCATCATGAACCTGGTGGGCGAGAGGGCGGTGGCCCTGGCCATCTCCGAGGGGAAGGTGTCGCCCGACTCGGTAATCGAGATAGGCGGCGTCAAGCACGCCCAGGTGGTGCTGTTTTGAGCTTCTGCGTCAAGTGCGGCAGGGACTGCGACGAATCCCTCGACGGGCTGTGCATCGACTGCTGGCTCGGAGGCAGGAAGCTGACCTCCCTTCCGCATCATGTGGACCTGAGGGTCTGCACAAACTGCGGGGAGTACGAGTTCGGCGACAGATGGCTCAGGAGGGACAGGATGGTCGCGGTGCAGGATGCCGCGGCCGATGCCCTGGCGGTCATCAGGGACGCCGTGCCCGTCTCCGTCTCCACCGAGGCGGTGGAGCAGGACCCCCACGTCTACGGGGTCACGGTCCGCACGGTCTGCGACGTCATGGGCTATGAGGCCGAGGACGAGGCCACGACCATAGTCAGGATCAAGAACACGGTCTGCAGGCGCTGCTCCAGGCAGCTGGGGAGCTACTACGAGGCCATCCTTCAGATCAGGACCGGGTCCGGCAGGCTCTCCGACGAGGAGAGGGAGGAGACCCTGGCGATGGTGGAGAACTCCGTCGCCAGGCAGGCCGTCACCAACAGGTCCCTTTTCATAACCAAGATGGAGATCGTCACCGGCGGCGTGGACGTGTACCTGTCGTCGATGTCCCTGGGCAAGTCCCTGGCGAGGGAGCTGGCCGATGCGTACTGCGCAGAGACCAAGGAGTCCCCCAAGCTGGTGGGGCAGACCACGGACGGCCAGGACATGTACAGGATAACTTACCTGGTGAGGCTCCCCGAGTACCATGTCGGGGACGTCGTCGTTTTCCAGGGCCACCACTGCAAGCTCACCCGCGTCAACGGGAACGGGGGCAGGGTCGTCGACCTCTCCGATTTCAGGGAGAGGGCGGTCCGCAGGCAGGATATGTCCGAGCTCAGGATCTACGAGAAGGCCGCGGACATCAGGGAAGCCACCGTAGTCAGCAGGTCCGGCGCCGAGATACAGGTCCTGGACCCTTCGAACTACTCCACCGTGGACCTGAGGGTGCCCGAGGGCGCCGAGATCGGCGACACCGTCGCGGTCGTGAACATAGACGACGCCTGGTACTACGTCCCCTGACCTTCCTGGGAAGAGCCCAAATACACCGACCGCGCTTGAAGGCGCATGACCGTGATCAAGCTCTCCGAGCCGGTGGAGGACATAGTCGTCAACCTGCTGCGTCTAGCGAACACCAAGCTGCCCGCGGACGTGGGGTGGGCACTGGAGGCCGCCGCCGGGTGGGAGACCAGCGAGGTGGCCTACACCCAGCTGGGTGCGATCATGGAGAACGTGAAGAAGGCGGAGCACATGGGCCTCCCCATGTGCCAGGACACCGGGATCCCTGTTTTCTATGTCAGGGGCAGGTTCGATTCGTCCATCGCGGCGGAGATCGCCCGCGGGGTCGAGAGGGCCACCCGGGAGATACCCCTGAGGCCCAACACCGTGGACCCCATCACCAGGGAGAACCACGGCGACAACCTGGGCGAGGGCATGCCGCTGATCCACTACATCCCGACGGGGGACGATTTCACCGAGATCACGGTGCTCCCCAAGGGAGCCGGATCCGAGAACATGACCCGGCTGACCATGCTGAACCCCGCCGACGGCATCGAGGGGGTCAAGAGGTTCGTCGTGGACGCCGTCCTCGACGCCGGGGGACGTCCCTGTCCGCCGTCGATCGTGGGGGTGGGCATCGGTGGGACGTCGGACAGATGCGTGGAGATGGCCAAGGAGGCCCTCCTCATACCTCTAGACGAGGAGAACCCCGACCCGACCCTCAGGAAGCTGGAGGAGGAGCTCTTCGTCGCCCTCAACGGGTCCGGGCTCGGACCCATGGGGCTCGGCGGGTCCACCACCGCCCTGGGCGTCAGGATAAGGAGGTGCGCCTGCCACACCGCCAGCCTGCCGGTCGCAGTCAACATCGGCTGCTGGGCCACCCGCAGGGCCTCCGCGAGGATCACCGACCACGGCGTCGACTACGCCCAGGGGGCGGTCCTGTGAAGGTCCTCCGCACGCCCCTGGACGAGGCGACCGTGAGGTCCCTGAAGCTCGGGGAGACGGTGTACCTGTCCGGGCCGATAGTCACCGGCAGGGACGAGATGCACATCCGTGCGCTCGAGTACGCGGACGAGGGCAAGGACGTCCCGGAGTGCCTCCAGGGTGCGGTCATCTTCCATTGCGGACCCATCATGAGGCGCTCGGACGACGGGTCGTGGTCCGTCGTCGCCGCTGGACCAACGACATCCGCCCGCATGAACCGTCTGGAGCCGGAGATGATTCCCACTTTCAACATCCGCGCCATCGTGGGGAAGGGCGGCATGGGCAGGGAGACCGCCGAGGCCATGCGCGACTACGGATGCGTCTACCTGGCGGCCACAGGGGGTGCCGCGGTCTCGCTGGCAGAGGGTCTCGACAGGTGCGTCGGCGTGGAGTGGGAGGACCTCGGGATGGCCGAGGCGATGTGGAGGTTCGAGGCTAACAGCCTCGGGCCGCTCATAGTCGCCATGGACGCCAACGGGGAGAGCCTCTACGAGAAGGTCAATTCCTCCCTCGTCAGAGACGTCTGATCTCGTCCTCGGACGACGGGTCCAGGTCGTTCTCCACCGTGATGTTGGAGTCGGGATGGTCGGACCTCCTCACGAGGAACGCCACCACCAGCAGGAAAGCCACCAGCAGTATGGCGCCCATGACCAGCATCGCATGGGCGCTGTCCAGTCCCAGGAACACCTCCGAGGTGTTCTTCTCGAGAGTGATGCTGTAGGCGCGCCCGTGGTCCGTGGACACGTTGTCGACCGTGGACGATCCGAACCCGTTGCAGCTGACGGTCATGCTGTAGGTGCCGTAGGGGCATGTGAACTGGAAGTACCCGTTGCCGTCCGTCCCGGCGGTGTACGTCTGTCCTTTGTCGGAGACGATCGACACGGTGGCCCCGGAGACCGGTGCGCCGTCGTCGCCGTAGACGTTGCCGTAGATGCTGCCCGTGGTGATGACCATGACGATGGCATGGGGCCCGTCGGCGGTCCCGGTGAGCCTGTACTTGCCCTCCTCGTCCAGCATGTCCGCCCTCAGCTGGAACTGCACGTAGCCCTCCTCGTCCATCGACATGCTGAGGTCTGGCAGCGACCTGACGGTGTAGCCGTCGTAGCTGAACAGCAGGTAGTACGTGCCGTCAGGGGAGTACGTCGTCTGGAACTCGAACCGTCCGTCCTCGTCGGTGGTGACGGTGGCGGCGTCGGTCTCCTGGTCGCCCACGTACAGCGTCACGTTCACCCCGGCAAGGGGTGTGTTCCTCTCCTGGTCGGAAAGGTTCGAGACGTAACCGTAGAACGTGACCTCATCCGACGTCGGGTCGTCCGACCCGCTCTGGCCGGCTGCATCGGATGAATCCGTCAGCAGGGGGATCGTCACCAGGACGACGGCGACCAGCAGAAGTATAGACGTCAGACGGCGGTCCATGCCACCGAATCTGTCGCAGGCGTTTATATTTGCTTTGCAGGGAGGTTCGAACGATTCCCCTAGCAACCCTTAAATCGGAATCGCTCATGGAGTCTCCGACTGGTGATTCTAAGTGCTGGAGAAAGTGGACAGGACATACACGAAGGATGAGGTGATGGGCCTGATGGAGCCGCTCATCTCCACCTGGTTCAACGAGAGGTTCGACGATCTGACGATCCCCCAGGCCAAGGCCATCCCCGTGATCCACCAGAGGAGGAACGTCCTCGTGTCCTCCCCCACGGGGTCCGGCAAGACCCTCACCGCGTTCACCAGCATCATCAACGAGCTCACCCGCTACTCCCGCGAGGGCACCCTGGAGGAGAGGGTGTACTGCATCTACGTCTCGCCGCTCAAGGCACTGGCGAACGACGTCAACCGCAACCTCAACACGCCCCTGGCGGAGATGAGGGAGGTCGCCGCCGCCAACGGGATGGACGTCCCGGACATACGGGTGGCCGTGCGCTCGGGGGACACCCCCCAGAACGAGAGGCAGAAGATGGTGCGCCATCCCCCTCACATCCTGATCACCACGCCGGAGAGCCTGGCCCTCATCCTGGCAGCCCCCAAGTTCAAGGAGGCCTTCGACCGGGTGGAGTGGGTGATCATCGACGAGATCCACGACATATGCGATTCCAAGAGGGGCGCCTTCCTCTCGCTGACGCTGGAGCGCCTGAGGCACCACTGCAAGAACGACTTTGTGAGGATAGGATTGTCCGCCACCCTGGCCCCGATCGACGCCATCGCGGGGTACCTGGTGGGATGCGAGCCCGACGGCAGCATGCGCGACGTGGCCCTCATCGAGTCCGGTTCCAAGAAGCAGCTGGACCTGAAGGTGATCTGCCCCACTGAGGACATGACGACGCTGTCGTCCGACATCGTGAACTCGATGATGTACGACACCCTGAAGGAGCTCATCGACCAGCACGAGACCACGCTGGTGTTCACGAACACGAGGTCCGGGGCGGAGAGCGTCGTGTACAAGCTGAAGGAGCGCGGCCTGGAGAACATCGAGGTGCACCACAGCTCCCTGGGCAAGGAGATCCGCCTGGACGTCGAGGAGAGGCTCAAGAGGGGTGAGATCAAGTGCGTCGTGTCGTCCACATCACTGGAGCTGGGCATCGACATCGGGTCCGTGGACCTGGTCTGCCAGATCGGCTCCCCCAAGTCGGTGGCCAAGGGCCTGCAGAGGATCGGTCGCAGCGGCCACAGCTTCGGGAAGGTGGCCAAGGGGAGGCTCCTGGTCTTCGACCCCGACGACCTGGTCGAATGCGCCGTCATGTGCAGGGCGGCGCACCGCGGGGACATCGACAGGGTCGGCATACCGGAGAACTGCCTGGACGTCCTGTCCCAGACCGTCGTGGGCATGAGTCTGGACAGCAGGTGGGACGTCAAGGACGCGTACGACCTGGTCAAGGGCTCCTACTGCTACCGCACGCTCACCATGGAGAGCTTCCTCTACGTCCTCAGGTACCTCGGCAGCAAGGACGACTTCGAGGGCGTGTACTCGAAGATATGGTACGACGAGGAGGACCAGCAGTTCGGGAAGAAGAAGGGGTCCAGGATGATCTACTTCATGAACCTGGGCACGATCCCGGAGGAGGCGAACTACAGGGTGGTGACCAGCCACGGTTCCACCGCTGGGGAGCTGTCCGAGAAGTTCGTGGAGAGGCTCTCGCCCAGGGACGTATTCGTGCTCGGCGGCAGGTCCTTCGAGTTCGTCCGCTCCAAGGGGATGACCGCCTACGTCAAGGAGGCCAACGGCAGGAAGCCCACGGTCCCGTCCTGGGCGGGGGAGATGCTCCCGCGCAGCTTCGACCTGTCGATGGACATCGCCGTGTTCAGGAAGGAGATGGCGTCCCGCATATCGGAGCCCGACTCCCAGGCAATCTCCGAGCTCGTCCGCGACTTCGACGTCGACGAGGGGTCCGCCCGCAGCATGCTGTCCTATTTCAGGGAGCAGGAGGCCGTGGCTGGTTTCATCCCGGACTGCGACCGTCTCGCCGTGGAGGAGTACATCGACCCTTCAGGGAACCAGAAGCTGATCTTCCACTTCCCGTTCGGCCGCAGGGTCAACGACGCCCTGTCCAGGGCGTACGCCTACAGGATGACGGGGATGATCGGGGCTAACGTGTCCGTGACGATATCCGACGACAGCTTCATGCTCGGATGTCCCAGGAAGTTCGACATCTCGCTCATCCCGGGGCTGATCAAGGGCTCGGAGCTGGAGCAGGTGCTGAGGAAGTCACTGAAGGACTCCGAGATATTCAAACTCAGGTTCAGGCACACGGCCGCCCGCAGCTTCATGATCCTCCGCAACTACATGGGCCGCCCGATCTCCGTGAACAGGCAGCAGATACGCTCCACGTACCTCCTCGAGACCCTTGGGGACATGGACCGCGTGCCGGTCATAGAGGAGACCTACCGCGAGGTCATGGAGGACGACATGGACATAAAGAACGCCAGGTACGTCCTCGACCTCCTGGACTCGGGGAAGATGGGCGTGAGCCTCATACACTACACAGGCACCCCGTCGCCGTTCGCCCACTCGGCCATCCTGTCCGGTTTCTCGGACATCGTGCTCATGGAGGACAGGTCCGCCCTGCTCAGGGAGCTCCACAGGAAGGTCCTGTACCGGGCCCTGGGCGACTCGGTGAGCGAGTTCGAGTTCACGGAGGACCAGGTGGTCCCGTACTTCTCACAGAAGGCCCCCCGGGTCATGTCCAGGGACGACATCCCGAAGCTTCTGATGGCCACCGGTCCCCTCCAGGTGATGCGCGAGAGGGGCAGGAACATCTACTCCTACACCGACGAGGACAAGAAGACCGTCGACGGATGGGTAAGGGAGCTCCTGAGGGACGGGACGATCGGATCAGTCTTCCTGGACGAGCCGCACATGATGGTGGCGTCCGAGATACCGTACTACGCCGCGGCGACCCGCCGCGAGAGGGAGCTCACGGACGTCGAGCGCAGCGTCTACGGGATCATCGGCGACGGCACGCCGCTCAGCGAGATATCATCCGAGCTGGAGATCAGCGACGATGTGGCGTTCAGGGCGGTCCGCAAGCTGGAGTCGATGTACCTCGTCGCCCGCACGGACGTGGACGGCAGGAACAGGTGGTTCTTCTCCAAGGTCGAGTACCCGGAAGTGGACCGCAAGAAGGCGATAGACAGGATCGTGCTCCGCTACCTGGAGTGCTTCGCGCCCTCCACCGTCCAGGAGGCGGCGTTCGCGCTGTCGATCCCGGACGAGGACGCCCGGACGTCCCTGGAATCTTTGGTCGCCGCCGAGGAGGTCGTCAAGGGGAGGTTCCTGATCTCCGAGGACGATCAGTACATGCTGAAGATCGACCACATGCGCCTCAAGGCGGGCAGGGACAACGTCTACGACTACGAGACCGTCGAGCGCTACAGGCTGACCAAGGGGGAGAGCTTCGACACCATCCGGGAGTTCTTCGACTTCTACGGCTCCGCGGGGAGCGAACTGGACGTCTACACGAGGGTCAGGGGATTCGACCTATCGGAGTGGTACTCCATGAGGGAGTCTGGGGAGCTGCTCCTGGGGAGGTTCGTCAGGGGCAGGGTCAGGTTCGTCCTCAGGGAGGAGGCCGACCGCTACGCGGCGCTCAGGCACGACGAGACTCAGCCCGAGGACGCCCGCGTCCTGAACATGATCGACGGGATGGGCTCCGCCACCATGCGCCAGCTCGTCGCCGCGACGGGCATGGAGAAGGACGACGTCAAGCAGGCGATAATGCGCCTGGACCGCTCGCTGCAGGTCATACGCGACTTCGACGAGAGGGAGGACTGGGGGACGGAGAACACCTATGCGGTCTACCGTCCGGGGGAGCCGGTAGGCGACCCGGCCACCGAGCTGGTGCGCAGGGCGCTGAGGGCATACGGCCCCATACCGGTCAGCGCCATGAGGTTCCTGGTGGACATCCCCCTGGACGAGATGGAGGCCATCGCGGCCTCGCTGGGCGCGGTGACGATAACCGTGGGTGAGGGGCAGGTGCCGATGCTGGTGATGGCGGACGAGGTCCCGCTGCTGGACGCCGTCCCGGAGCAGGAGTTCCCCGTCAGGGTCCTCTCGCTCTACGACCCGGACCTGGGGTCCAAATGGGCCGAGATTTCGTCCCGTTACGGCGACAAGTGGATCTACCCCCTCGTCAGGGGGAACAGCGTCGTCGGCGCCCTGGAGCTTTGGGAGATGTCGGGATGCATAGAGGTCCGCGCCATGGACCTGGACTCCCCGGACATCCTGCCGGAGGCCCTGGACGCCATCGACCGCATGATGGGGTTCTACCGGATGAAGGGCACGGACATCGTCCGCATCAGGGAGGTACTCAACGTGGACGCGGAGCAGCTCGACGATGAGACCGTCGGGGTCCTGAGGGACCACGGTTACCACTTCGTCAACGGCTTCTACGCATGCGGGAGGTTCGAGCCCTGGACCATGACGGAGTCGGAGGCCCTGAGCTACGTCCTGTCCAAGCAGCACGTGTTCCGCGATTCCAGATATCCGACGGTGCAGGACGTGATTTCCGTCAGGGGGTACATCCGCGGCGACCAGGAGCTTCTGGCGCGCGTTACCGACCGCACCACCATGAAGAAGCAGATGGAGCGCGGAGGCATCGTGAAGATGTGCCTCTCCCCGCCGTACGTCGGCTACACCGACCTCCGTCACGCATCCGTCTACAGGGCGGAGAAGGCGTACAGGCCGGAGGGGGAGGCGAAGGACCTGCTGGCACTGATATCCAAGAAGCAGCCGGTCACCCGCAAGGCCCTGGCCGCGGACTCGCCGTACTCCCCGGAGCGCACGGCGGACCTGCTGTCCGAGCTGTCCCGCAACTCGGTCATTTACCAGGACGGGGAGTCATGCTACAACATCGTCCCCGATTCGGGGATGGACCCCCACCAGGCGCTCCTGGAGGTCGTCCGCGGGCACTTCCGCGATTTCGGCATGTTCTCCGCGGAGGGCCTGTCCCAGTTCGTCTCCGGACGCATGTCCGTGACCAGGGGGGTCCTGAGGGAGCTGGAGGAGGAGGGATTCCTGAGGAAGGGGTTCTTCATCAGGGACGACCCGACCCTCATGTGGATGCTCGCCGAGGATGTCGGCAGGAAGCCGTCGCGCTTCATGGAGAACCTGGTGCTCAACTCCCAGGACAACCTGCACATCTACCTCCGCCACATGATCAAATCGGAGACCGGGGCGGGCGCCAACTCGGTGATCCTCAGCGGCACCCGCATCGTGGGCAGCTTCAAGGGCAAGGTCTGCTCGTCGGGCGCCAAGGTGGAGGACTTCCAGGGGTCGGACAGGGCAGCCAGGATCCTCAAGGAGGCGGCGCAGTCCGTCGGTGTCAGGCTGGAGACCCAGAGGCAGAGGGAGGACGACGACTGGGACGTGTCGGAATTCTACACCAAGGTCAATCCCGGCGCCTGACCGATGCCATTACAACGGCGTTAAATACTTGGATACGATAATCGGGCGCATGAAGATACCGTGTGAGATCGTGGTCTGGTACGTCCTGCCTATGATACGCAGGGAGCTCTCCAAGGAGCTCGTCTACACCCATGGCATGACCCAGGCCGAGGTGGCCCGCAGGTTCGGCGTCACGGATGCGGCGATCTCGCAGTATCTCAAGAAGAAGCGCGGGGGCAACAGTCTGATCGACGACAGCCCCCTCTACCCCCAGTTCCAGGCCGAGGTCAGCGAGTCCGCCCGCAGGATCGCACAGGACGAGAGCGAGTTCTCCGTCGAGATGTGCAGGCTCTGCTGCGTCGTCAAGAAGACGGGGCTCCTGGCGATAATCTACAAGGCCCAGACCGGGTCTCCTCCGCCGCGCTGTGCGTTCGAGGAGGGCGAGCTGGCGGGCTTCACCCAATGAAAGGGCTGTGGTACAGGAACTCCTGGGCGTAGCCGGCGTACCTTCCGAACTTCTCACGGCCGTAGGCGGAGACCTTGGCATAGGATCCCGTGACGCCGTACATCCTCTCCATCTCCTTGGATATCCTCACGTCCACGGGGAACGCCTCGAGGTGGCCGTAGGCGAACAGCGCGACGCAGTCCGCAACCTTCGGCCCGACGCCTTTGATCCCCATCAGCTCGCGGACGCAGCCTTCGTAGTCCAGCTCCGCGATGCCGTCCGGGTCGATGTCCCCGCTCTCCACGCGGTCCGCCAGCTCGATGAAGCGCTGCTCCCTGAACCCGAGCCTGCAGCCGCCTATCCTGTCGCATCCGTCGAGGATCTGGCGCGGCTCCGGGAATGCATGGCGTCCCCCGAGGTCGTCCCCGAACGAATCGCAGACGGACTCGACCATCTTGGCTATGCGCGAGACGTTGGCGTTGGTGGCCAGGAGGTACGTCGCCAGGCACTCCCACCTGTCCTGGCGAAGGATCCTGAGGCCCGGGCAGCGCGACGACAGGGATGCGACGTAAGCGTCCCTGGACGATATCTCGGCGATTATCGCATCGAGGTCGTCCTCCGACCTGAAGTAGTCCAGGAGCCTGCTCCTGCTCCCGCATCCCTCGGATTCGAAACCGTCCTCGGTCTGCGTGAGGGTCACCACGTCCCTTCCCAGGACGCCCTCCCACGAATCCCCCTTGTGCCTCCAGCGGTGGGCCTGTCCGCATCCGAGCGTGGGGTCCAGCGAGACGTCCAGTTTCAGCCTCATGGCATCCGGATTCCGCGTGACCTACGTTATACTTGCGGGCGTCCGTGTTCTCACACAGTTCGCGCGCAACCCTTAACGTGGAACGGCGATACGGGCGGCATGAGATTCGGACCTGCAGGATACCCGTCGGCGGGCAAGACGCCGGAAGGATCGCTGGAATACACCCGCGGACTCGGACTGGATGCGCTCGAGGTCGAGTTCGTCCGCGGGGCCAGGATCAAGCCGGAGAGGGCGATGGAGGTCGGTGCGAAGGCCAGGGAGCTGGACATAAGGCTGAGCTGCCACGCGCCGTACTTCATAAGCTTCAACTCGGACTCCGACGAGACCCGGGAGAAGAGCATCGGATGGGTCATGGACACCGCCAGGGCCGCCCACAACCTCGGCGCCTACATCATAGTCATACACGCGGCCTCCTACGGCAAGAGCCCGGAGACCGCGCTCCCCTCGGTGATCGCAGGGCTGTCCAGATGCAAGGACATGCTGGATGACGAGGGGATAAAGGACGTCATCCTGGGCGTGGAGACCATGGGGAAGCTGGGCCAGTTCGGGACACTGGACGAGATCGGCAAGGTCATGGAGAGCGTGGACGGCGTCCGCCCGGTGCTGGATGTCGCTCACGTCCATGCGCGCGGCAGGGGCTGCCTGAGGACCGAGGCCGACATGAGGGAGCTCACGGACCAGTTCTTCTCCCTCGCCGGGGACATAGCCCACTTCCACATCAGCTGCATCAAGTACGGGGAGAAGGGGGAGATCTCGCACCTGCCCCTCGAGACGAAGGACCCCGACCTCCAGATCCTGGCGGACGTCCTTCAGGATTCCAAGCAGGAGTGCACCTTCATCTGCGAGTCGCCGCTGATCGAGAAGGACGCGGTCGTGTTCAGGGACATGTTCCCGCAGTACCGCAGAGCATGATTGCCCGGCAGGTGCGACCTTGGCCGATTCCGAGTACGGGTTCACATTCGCCGTGTACCTGACGCAGGGGTCCACCATACGGTTCCTGACCAACGAGTCGTGGATTCGGCTGATGGACCTGGTGGCCGAGACCCCCAAGACGATATCCGAACTCTCCGAGATCACCGGGATGGCCAGGTCCACGGTCCAGTCCAGCCTCGCCCGTCTTTCGGAGATGGGCATGTTGGGCTCGCAGCGCGGCGGTGACGACTCCCGCAGGGTGGTGTTCCATCTCCGTTGCATAGAGATGGTCAGGAGCGTGGAGCCGTCGGATGCGATGCTGAGCTACAGGCGCGACATCGTCCTGAGCATAATGGAGCGCAGCGGGGTCCCGACATACGATGTGCTGTTCCTCCTGGTATCGGAGTTCCTGTCCCGCGGGGTGGATGTGCTCCCGATGTTCGGTGCCATAGGGCTGTCCATGGGTGCCTCGTACGCGGAACATGGGCGTCGGAATCCTGATGAACCTCTCGATTCGGTCATCAAGAGGCTGTTCATGATCAAAGGTGACCTGACGGTGGACTGGTCCAACCGTGACGGGTTCGCCATAACCATGTCCGCGGACGAGGTCATGGTGCCAGTCCATCTGATGTCGGGGTTCATCGTGTCGATGCTCAAGAGGGACCATGGTCTGCTGTGCTCCCCGAAGTCGGAGGTTGAGGTAGCTGGAGGAACCAGGTCGATCCGCGCTTCCACCTATGCGATCAACAGGCCAGTGGAGGACCCGGAGTTCCCGTCATGCGCCCTGGGCCTGGAATGCACCGTGCCTGTCCCCTTCGTCATACGCATCAGCGAGGGCAGGCCGGTCCTCGTGTCCAACGATGCGATGAACTCCATCCTCGATGTCCTGTCGGTCTCCGAACGCACCGTCGCGGACATCGCATCGGAGACGGGCCTCCTGGAGGCCACGGTACACACGGTGCTCTCGAAGCTGGAGTCGGTCGGGGCGGTCTCACGTCACAGGTCGCAGGGAGGGACGGTGTACAGGTCCGCGACCCGGGCGCTGATGAGGGTGCCGTCCAGCGAGAGGGAGGTCATCCCCAGGAGACCGTTCCTCGAGGATGCCAAGGTCTTCCGCGAGTGCGTCTACGTTCACATGATGTGGCTCATAAACATGTTCGGCTTCGGCAGCGACGGGATCTCGGAGACCATAGGAAGGGTCATAGCGAGTGAGGTCATGGCGATGTTCCCGGAGATAACGCCCCAGAAGTTCCTGGAACATGCCTGCATGGTGCATTCTGACAGGGGGATCGACGTCAGACTGGAATCGTACATCCCCGTCGTGCTGAAGTACCGTCCCGTCAGGGAATCCGACCGTGTCGTCGAGAACACGTGCGAGTATCTGCACGCCATGATGGAGGAGGCGCTGCTGATATCCACAGGATTCCGCTATCCCGTGCGGATAGATGTGGTCCGCCAGGACCGATGAGGCCTCCGGGCTCACAGTTTTATAGGGGGAATCAATCACACTCACCGTTGCCACTGTGGCTCAGCGGTAGAGCGGCGGTTTCGTAAACCGTAGGCCGGGGGTTCGATCCCCTCCAGTGGCTCCATCCCTCATTTTCGAATTTCAGCAGATTCTTGTGGCAGTGTGCCGTCTCGTCAGATGACAGCGGAACGAATGCAGCGATGCGGATGGGAAAAATGTTGGCGGGCACGGTGATGCCGGACCCGCCGACGGTCGTCAGCAGTCGTGCTTCCCGTCGCCGCCCTTGCTCATGTATGTGTTGACGATCTTGATGGCGCAGACGTCGCCGCACATGGAGCACCCCTCGCTCTCCTCGGTGCATCCCCTGCACCTGTACCTGCGGGCCTTCTCCTCGTCGATGCATGTGTCGAACATGGTCTCCCAGTCGAGTGCCTTCCTGGCTCTTGCCATCCTGGTGTCGCGCTCCCTGCCGATGCCCCTGCAGAGGTCCCCGACGTGGGCGGCGATCTTCGATGCGATGACCCCCTCCCTGACATCGTCGACATCCGGCAGGGACAGGTGCTCCGCGGGCGTGAGGTAGCAGAGGAAGTCAGCTCCGTTCTGGGCGGCGACAGCGCCCCCGATGGCCCCGACGATGTGGTCGTATCCCGGCGCGATGTCCGTGACGAGCGGCCCCAGGACGTAGAACGGCGCGTTGTCGCACATGCGCTTCTGAATCTGCATGTTCATGGGAACCTGGTCGAGCGGCACATGTCCGGGACCCTCCACCATGCTCTGGACTCCGGCGTCGCGTGCCCTCCTGACCAGATGCCCCAGGGTCATGAGCTCGGTGATCTGCGCCTGGTCGGACGCATCGTCTATGCATCCGGGCCTGAATCCGTCCCCCAGGGACAGGGTGAACTCGTACTTCCTGGCCATCTCCAGCAGGTAGTCGAAGTTCTTGTAGAGGGGGTTCTCCTCGCCGTTGTGGAGGATCCACGCGGTCAGGAACGATCCGCCCCTGGAGACGACGTCGGTGATCCTCTGGCACTTCTCCAGCCAGCCGACGCTCTCCCTGGTGATCCCGCAGTGGACGGTCATGAAGTCCATCCCGTCCTTGGCGTGCTTCTCGATGCCGTTGAAGATGTCATCCTCGGTCATCTCGACGACCGCGTTCCTCCTGGCGGCGGTGAGGCCGGTCTGGTAGATCGGCACCGAACCCATCATGACGGGGCACTCCTTCAGGAGCCTGGCCCTTATGGCGTCGATGTCGCCGCCGGTGCTGAGGTCCATGACGGCGTCAGCCCCGTACTTCAGGGCCACCTGGAGCTTCTGGAGCTCGGCATCCAGGTCCACTATGTCCCTGGAGGTGCCCAGATTGACGTTGATCTTGACAGAGAGCCCCTCTCCTATGGCTGCCGGTTCGGGGTCGTGCGCCGGGTTGCAGGGCGCGCAGATGCGTCCCGAGGCTATCCCGTTGCGGATGAACTCCGGGCTGACCTTCTCCCTCTCGGCGATCTTCTTCATCATAGGGGTGATCTCTCCCCTGCGGGCCGTCTCCATTATGGTGCTCATTGCGGATCGCATCCGTATCTCCCGAGCCAGGCTTAATAGTTGACCGATGAGGAGGGCCGGTTTTCCCAGGCGATTACGTCACCAGAAGGTCTCCGGTCGCAACAAATGCTCTGGGAACTATATGGATGCATGCGCAGCCGACATGGAGACGCAACATGTGCAAAACGGCAACAACGGCCTATCAGACGCTCCCCAAGGAATTGACTTGTAAGTAAATGACTCGAGAGTCAATTCTTCCGATATTATTACGCGTGTACGCGCGCGTGTACGCGTGTATTTATAAGATGAGAGGATAGGTCATCCGATTATCATGGATGGGAGCATGAAGCACGCCGAGGAGGAGTATGATGCGGACAGCATCGTGGCCCTCAAAGGTCTCGAGGCAGTGAGGAAGAGGCCCGGGATGTACATCGGTTCCACGGACGCCCGCGGACTCCACCACATGGTCTACGAGGTCGTCGACAACGGTATCGACGAGGTCATGGCAGGGTTCGCGACCGAGGTGGACGTCACCATCAACGAGGACGGTTCCATCACCGTCGTGGACGACGGAAGGGGCATCCCCACGGGGATCAACCACGAGGAGGGGAAGTCCGCCCTGGAGATGTGCCTGACGGACCTCCACGCGGGAGGCAAGTTCAACCAGAACAGCTACAAGGTCTCCGGAGGACTCCACGGAGTGGGAGTCTCGGTCGTCAACGCCCTGTCGGAGAGGCTCGTGGCCACGGTCTACAGGGAGGGCAAGATCTGGAGGCAGTCCTACCGCATCGGGGTCCCCGACGGACCCGTTGAGGTCATCGGCGACACCGAGCGCCACGGCACGGAGATCACCTTCTGGCCCGACGGCGAGATGTTCGAGACCGTCGAGTTCGACTACACGACCCTGCAGAACAGGTTCCGCAACCAGGCGTTCCTCAACAAGGAGGCCACGATCAACTTCGAGGACAGGCGCACCGGCAGGAAGGAGAGGTTCCACTACGACGGAGGGGTCTCCGAGTTCGTGCAGTACCTGAACAGGTCCAAGACGCCCATCCATTCCACGCCCATCCACTTCTCCGGCGAGAGGAACGGTGTGATGATCGACATCGCCATGCAGTGGACCGACGGGTACAACGAGGAGATAGACTCCTTCGTGAACACCATCTTCACGCCCGAGGGCGGAACCCACCTCACGGGTTTCAGGACCGCCCTCACGAAGACCATCAACGACTACGGCAAGGCCAACAACCTCCTGAAGGACACGACCCTCGAGGGAAGCGACGTCCGCGAGGGGCTGACGGCCATCGTGAGCATCAAGATGTCCGAGCCCCAGTTCGAGGGCCAGACCAAGGCCAAGCTGGGCAGCAGCGTGGCCCAGGGCGCCGTGTCCGGGCTCATGAACGACAAGCTCGCAGAGTACCTCCTGGAGAACCCGTCGGTGGCACAGACGATCGTGAGGAAGGCCATCTCCGCATACGAGGGCCGCGAGGCCGCCAGGAAGGCCAGGGACGCCACCAGGAGGAAGTCCGCTCTGGAGAGCACCAGCCTCCCCGGTAAGCTCGCTGACTGCTCCGAGAAGGACCCGTCCAAGTGCGAGCTGTACATCGTCGAGGGTGAGTCTGCAGGCGGCAGCGCCAAGCAGGGCAGGGACCGCGCCTTCCAGGCCATCCTCCCCCTGAGGGGTAAGATCCTCAACGTGGAGAAGGCCAGGCCGGACAAGCTCCTGGACCACGAGGAGATCAAGAACCTCGCCATAGCCATCGGAGGCGGCATAGGCAAGGAGTTCGACGTCACCAAGATCCGCTACCACAACATCGTCATCATGACCGATGCGGACGTGGACGGGGCGCATATCGGGACGCTGCTCCTGACCCTGTTCTACAGGCAGATGAAGCCCCTCATCGAGGCCGGGCACGTGTACATTGCCATGCCGCCCCTCTA
>CALUHQ010000059.1 GCA_944320485.1 Candidatus Methanomethylophilaceae archaeon | reverse complement strand
CGGCGGCCCGGCGCACGCTCCTCACACGACATCGCCCAGGTCGTCATATGTGCGATCGTCCGCGTCCAGCGTGTCCATCCCCAGCTTGCCCAGGACGTCGAACGTCGTCAGTATCCCGCGTCCGGCGCATCCGATCCCTGGTTCGGGACCGCCAGCCTCGGTGCACAGTATCCCTCTGGATCCCTCCACCACCACGTCCTCCAGCCTCCTCTTTCCGGCGGGCACCGCGCGGACGTAGTCCAAGACGGTGGTCTGCGTCCTTCCCCCCAGGAGCAGCCTGGTCGAGTCGTGCTTTGGGTCGCAGCCGATCTGCATGACCCTCTTCCCGCAGTCTGAGAGGGCGACCGACAGGTTCGCGGAGATCGTGGATTTGCCGATCCCTCCCTTACCATACACAGCGATCTGGAACATTCCTTGTATCCTCCTTGAATCGAACATGAAACCTTAATCCGCCCTCGGCACCTGTTGGTCCTTATCATCCAGCAGCATGCGCAGAAGAACACCGCCGCGTAGACCGCCAGGATGACGATCGAGTCCACCGGGACGCCGGTGTCCAGCATGAGGCCCCTCATTATCTCGCTCACATGCGTGAGGGGAAGCATGTACACCACCCATGAAGCCGCCGCGGGCAGAGCCGAGACGTTGAACAGGGTGCCGCACAGGAAGGTCATAGGCACGATGACCAGGCTCGTGAACAGGGTCAGCCTCTGGGTCTTGTTGGTCAGCATCCCCGCCAGCATCCCGAAGCAGGAGAATGTGAACCCGGCGACGACCACGGCAACCAGTACCAGCGGGTCGAGGGACACATCCGGGGAGATCAGGTGACCGACCACCATTATGACCGTGCAACTGATGAGCGCCCTGACCACGCCGACGACGGTCTTCCCCAGGACGATGGACGATATACGGACGGGACAGAGCAGCAGCTCGTCGAAACTCATGTAGAACAGCCTCTGTATCAGGATCTTCATCGAGACCGTGCTGAACGTTGCCGAGAGCGTGGTGAGCGCGATGATACCGGGGATGATGAACGCCAGGTAGCCTTCGCTACCCCCCTCCATGCTCCCGCCGAGGCCGAAGCCGAACGCCAGCAGGTACAGGAGCGGCCCAACGAGACCGGACACCAGAACCTCGGGGAGGTTCCCCTTTATGTAGACCAGGTCTCCCCATGCGACCCTGTATGTCTCGTCCAGGATCTGGAACGGCCCCGTCATGACAGCTTCCCCCTGCTCTCCCCGGTCAGCTCCAGGAACACGTCCTCCAGCGTCGTGCGCCTGATGTTGTAGTACTCGTCCCCGAGGGTGGCGGCGTAGCCTCTGGCGCCCTCGCGGTCCGGGAAGTAGCTCACCTCCGTCCTGTTTGAATGGGTGGTGTGCTCGACGGCGACTCTGCCTATCCTGTCCCGCAGCTCGTCCGTGTTCCCGATTGCCACTATCCTGCCGTGGTTCATGATCGCGACTCTGTCGCACAGAGACTCCGCCTCCTCGATGTAGTGCGTCGTCAGGAAGATCGTGGTACCACGAGAGTTGAGTTCGCGCACAAGGTCCCAGAGCATGTGACGGGAACGTGTGTCCAGACCCGCAGTGGGCTCGTCGAGCAGCAGGATGCTCGGACGATGGACTATGGCGCAGACGATGGACGCCTTGCGCTTCCACCCTCCCGAGAGGTTCTGGACCTTGTGGTCCATGAACTCGTCGAGCTCGAGCAGTTCCGCCGCCTCGGCAATTCTCGATTCCATCTCGGACTTCGGGATCTTGTGCAGCAGCGCATGCTGCTTGATGTTCTGACGGACCGTCAGGTCCTTGTCGAGGCTGATGTGCTGCTGCGCGATGCCGATCAGCTTCCTGGCTTCCAGATAGTCTACGGACGTGTCGTGGCCGTCTATGAACACCTTCCCCTCGGAAGGCCTCTGGATCGTGGTGATGGTGCGGATGGTCGTGGTCTTGCCCGCCCCGTTGGGGCCGAGGAACCCGAATATCTCGCCCTTCCTGACGTCGAAATCGATACCGTCGACGGCTGCGAAGCTGCCGAACCTCACCACTAGACCTCTCACGCTGAGAACGACGTCCTCGACTTCCATGTATACTCCGCCCGCAATGATGTCCTTCCTTGTTGATTATGATTGGCATATACATCCAAACTCCGATACGGCCTCCCGGGAGCGGTCGTAGCCCGCCCCGCCCCGGAATCAGACCTTGAACAGCACGTTCTCCGCCATCTCGTCCGGGCTGAGCGTCTTGCAGAGCTCCTCCACCATCCCGACGTTCCTCTCCTCGGTTGCCATCAGCCCCCCTTCGAGCATATAGGGGCTGAGCCCTTTGTCGAAGGCCCCGAAGTACGTGGCCAGGACACAGTAGTGGGCCACCATCCCCGCGATGAGGATGTGGTCGCACCCCAGCCTGTCGAGTGTCTCCGCCAGCTCCGGGTTGCGGAAGGAGTTCATACCAGACTTCCACACGACGGCGTCGCCGTCCTCCGGGGGCAGGAGCCCGTCCACCAGCGAGTCACCGTCGTCGACTTTCACATCCTCGTGTCCCTCGCCCTCGTACATCACGTAGACTATGGGGTTCCCTGTCCCCCTGAAGAGCCGGATGGCCTCGTTCACCCTCTCGAGGTGCAGGCCGGTCGACGTCCTGAGCCCCTCGGTGGAGTAGCCGAACTTCTTCTGGAGGTCCACGAGGACCAGAGCGAAGCGCTTGTCCCTGTACTCCATGGTGGACTTCATCCCCTCACCTCCCGGGTGCCGAGGTCCTCCATGCGGCCCTCCGCATCGAGATAGAGCTCCTTCAGACGCTGGAGGATGTCCTCCGGCGCGTCCCAGAGGCCGCGGTCGACCGCCTCAAGCATGTCCTCGATCATCTCCTTCAGGGCGTACGGGTTGTTCTCGTCCAGCCACTGCCTCCAGTCGTCGTCCAGTATGTACGCCTCCGAGACCTTCTGGAACATCCAGGGCTCTATGCAGTCCGAGGTGGCGCTCCACCCCAGCATGTACTCCGTGAGCTTGGACATCTCCATGGCACCCTTGTAGCCGTGCGGTTTCAGGCCCTCCGCCCACTTGGGGTTGAGGACCCTGCTGCGCATGACGTAGGCGGTCTCCTCCTCCAGCGTCTTCGTCTTGAGACGGTCGGTGTCGGAGCTGTCACCCATCACGGAGTACGGCATGTGCCCTCCGAACGTCCTCACGGCGGCGTTCATCCCGCCCAGGCTGTCGTAGTCGTCATCTATATCCAGCATGTCGAACTCGCGGCAGTTGTGGTTCTTCACCGTCACGTCGAGTGAGCCCACGCGGCGCTTGAACGCCGCCGTGACCTTCTGCCCCTTCCACTTCCCTCCGTAGGCGTAGGCGCCCCAGGTTGCGTAGGTCTCGGCGATCTGGTCCAGCGAGTCCCACTTGGACGACGCTATCAGGACGGACACGCCGTTACCGTGCTGACCCGGCGGGTCCCCGAAGACCCTGATCGAGGCCATGTCCCTCGCCTCCTGCGGACTCATGCCGTCGCTGATGTAGCGTCCGATGTCCTCCTTCAGGTGCTTCCTGTAGTAGTTGTCCCCGTCCTCCTCGTCGAGGTCGGCAATCATCTCCAGGGCTTCGACGATCATGTCGCTCAGGCCCGGGAACGAGTCCCTGAACAGACCGGAGATCCTGGGAAGAACGTCGATCCTGGGACGTCCGAGCTCCTCCAGGGGGATGGCCTCCAGTCCTGTGACCTTTCCACCCACTGCGCTCCATGTGGGCCTCACGCCCATGAGCGAGAAAATGTACGCCACGTCATCCCCTCCGGTCTTCATGGTGTCCGTCGCCCAAACAACGATTCCCACGCTCTCGGGATACTGCCCGTTGTCCTGGACGTAGCGCTCGACCATCTGGTCGGCCATCTTCTTACCGATCCTCCAGCTCGCCTCCGAAGGAATGGTGTCCGGGTCGACAGAATAGAAATTGGTCCCCGTCGGCAGCAGATGGGCGTTACCCCTGGTGGGGGCCCCCGATGGTCCCGGCGGTACGTATCTGCCCGCATGCCCCATGAGGTAGTTGTCTATCTCGTCCGTCATCCTGCAGATCGACGGGTAGATATGGTCGCAGACGTAGGAGACCGACTCCCCCAGGTTGTCCGTCAGGGTCCCGCAGACCTCCCCGGTTATGCGGAGGCACTCGTCACGGACGAACCCGGCGTCGTAGAAGCGGTCGATGAGCAGGTTGAACCTGGCGTCCACCCTGTCGGTCAGGGTGCCGTTGACCACACCCTCCCTCTCGTTGAAGGCGGACGGGTCGTCCAGCAGCTCGTCCATGTCCAGGCCCATGGACTCGGCCACCGAGATCCTGAGCGAGGGTACCGACCCGTTCCTGAGACGGCACAGCGAGTACACCATCTCTTTCATCCTCTCGCCTTCAGGCACCAGTCCGAGGATGTGCAGCCCATCCTTGATGAGCGCGTCCTTCAGGTCTGCCACGTAGTCGTAGATGAGGTCAATCTTCTCGTCCACCTGCTCACGCGTGCAGTCCTCGTCCAGACCCAGCTCCTTGAACATGTCTAGGCCGCGGACCAGGGCGTGGATCTTCTCGTCCAGCATGTCGCGCTTGTCATCCTGCATGGTCCCGCGAGAGTTGAGGTACTCCTGCAGCGTGCCGTCCAGGTCCATGAGCTCGTCGTAGCCGCCTGCACGCGTCATGGACGGGCACATATGGCTGATCAGGACGGAGTTGATCCTCCTCTTGCACTGTATCCCCTCCCCGGGATCGTCGATTATGTAGGGATACACATTGGGCATGGTGTCCAAAACCACGTCAGGGTAGTCGTCCCTTCCCAGGGCGTTCCCCTTGCCGGGAAGCCATTCCAGGGTGCCGTGCGTTCCCATGTGCACAACCATGTCCGCACCGAAGTCGTTGGCCAGCCACCTGTAGTAGGCGAGGTACTGATGGGGCATGACGACGCGGGGGTCGTGGTAGAGCGTCTCCGCCTGGTCGTGCTGCCCGCGGTTGGGCTGTATGCCTATGAAGACGTTGCCGTTCCTGACCCCGGGGATTATGAACTTCCCGTCGTGGACGGATATGGGTCCCGGCGGTTCGCCCCAGCTGCGGACCAAGCCCTCCCTGGCCTTCGGGGACAGGCGGTCGTAGTGCTCCATGTACTCGTCCAGACCCATCATGTCGGCGGCCCTGCCCTCTATCTCGGACTCGGGCACCCACTCCAGGTCGCTGGTGACCCCCGCCAGCACCTCGTCCACGATCTCGTTCCCGTTCTCCGGTATGCGGTCGACGACGTACCCCTGCTCCTTCATCGACTTCAGGCACATCCTTATGCTCTCGAAGGTGTCCAGACCGGAGGCCCCGCCCACATGGTCGTTGGTCGGGGGATACATGTTCAGCAGTATCGCAATCCTCCTCTCGGAGGGCTCCTTGCGCCTGAGACGGGCCCATGAGACGGCGAGCGAGGCGATGCGGTCCGTCCTGTCCGGTACAGAAACGGCCTCGTAGTCGCCCCCGGGGGTCCTGCTGGTGTAGCTGAACGGTACGGAGATGATCTGCCCGTCGTACTCGGGCCATATAACGCTGGTGCCTATCTCGGACGACGTCATCCCTATGATGTCCTCCTCCCAGTCCGGCACGCTCCTGCTGATGCTCTGAGCCTGTATGACCGGGACGTCCAGGTCGAGGAAGAAGTTCCTCGCGTCGGGACTGCCGTCCACGTTGTTCACGTTGATCTGCGAGAACCCCATGGCCACGACGACGGAGTCCACGACCGGCCTGTCGCCGTCCATGAAGTACCTGCGGATGACCTCCTCGGAACCCAGCGCCCCGGTCAGGTCGTTGGGGGACGAGACGCAGTACACCGGGATGACGGACGCCCCCTTTGACTCAAGGCAGCGCACGAGGTCGTGCACCGGGCCAAGACGGCCCTTGGCCCTGCTGGCCTGGTGCGCCATCAGCCCCACCACCGGCCTCGAGCGGTCCAGGCCCCTCTTGACCTCCTCGGGGTCGGCGTCCTCGGGCCAGTCCGGGTGGCAGAACCCCTCCGTGCGCGGGATGACGGGCTCCGGGACCTCCAGGTCCAGCCCTCCGAACTCCCTCTCCAGCCACATGACCAGCGAGCGGTGGTTCTGCTCGCCGCCCAGGTCCATGAGCACCCTTACCAGGGCGTAGTCCGCGTCCGGATGCCTGAACAGCGGGCGGTTCTCGGCGTTGGACTCGGGAAGGGAGCCCTCGTAGAGCACGTCCGTCCCGGACTTGCCGACGACCTCCATCATCCTGCGGTACTTCTTGAAATGGGACTCGTCGCCGTGCAGGTTGATCAGCAGGATGTCGCAGCCCCTGATCTCCGCAAGCAGGCTCTGGAACGCCTCCTCGCTGGAATCCAGGTCCTCGGAGTCGGCGCAGACGATCCTCACACGGGTGCCCAGCCCCTCCATGGACTCCAGGCCCTTGCCCAGGAGCGTCCCGTCCCTGTTCATAACGCTAACGTAGACGGCATTGACCGTCCTGCCGGGGCCGTTCGGCCCGTTCTCGTAAATCTCAATCATGAAAATCACTCAGGAATCCATGACCATGCGCACGGACCGCTCGATGTAGTCCGCGTTCAGGTCCTCAAGTTTAAGATAGGTGCCGTTCAGGGCCTTGCAGAGGTCCAGGGCCATGCCGAACCTCAGTCTCCCGAACTCCGTGTCGATGACGATGAAACGGATGCCCGATTCGGAGAGCGCCCGGGCCGTGCTGATCATCTCGTCGAAGGGCTTCATCCCCTGGGTGTACGGGACGTTGCAGCGCCCGTCGGAGAGGATGACCATGACAGGGCTGGAATCCCTGGAGATGTGCTCCCTCAGGATCTCGTGACCCTTGATCAGCCCATGGGTCAGTGGCGTCCTGCCGCCGGTGGGTATCTCGGACAGCACGTGGTACGCCTTGAGGATGCTGCGGGTGAGGGGGAGCACCTCCTCCGCGTGGTCGGTGCGGAACACCGCCATGCCGATGGAGTCCCTCTTCTGGTAGGCGTCCCGCAGCATGGACAGGATGGCTCCCTTCACGGCGACCATGCGCTTCTGGGCCCCGATGGACCCGCTCCCGTCCACGAGGAAGAGGATGTTGCGCCCCTGGCGCCTCTCCCTGACCTTCTCGCGCAGGTCGTCCCTCTTCAGGACGACGGCCAGTTCGCTGTGGTCCCTGAGGACCTGGTACGGTGCCGCCGCGCGGATGCTGGCTGTGAGGGCTATGTCCCTGACCCTGCCCTGCGGGATCCTGTACCCGATGCACCTGCCGTTGAGGTCGTTGGAGGCGGTCTCCGTGTGCCTGCCGGCCCTGTTGCCGGTCTGGGGGACCCTCTCCTTGGGCATGTAGTCTATTACGCGGTAGACGTCCCCGATGGAGAACACCTCCTCCTGCGACG
>CALUHQ010000058.1 GCA_944320485.1 Candidatus Methanomethylophilaceae archaeon | reverse complement strand
CGGGTCCGGCTCCCTTGACGTTGCCGGAGAACGCGTCGGTCAGGATGTCCTGTCCGGCGGCGTAGAGCTTCATGGACTTGGCGATCTTGGCGGCCTTCTGGAAGCACTCCCAGGCAGCGCCGTGGACATCCTTGTTGCCCTCGCCCTTGTAGTGTGTCATGTAGAGGTTGATGTCGTCGCCGACGCGGGTGACGTAGAAGTCTTCGATGACTCCCTGTTTCTGTGCGTCGGTCAGGATCTCCTTGCTGGCCTCCAGCATGGAGGGGTGGGGCCTGGAGTGGCCCACGACGGAGCCCACATCGGCCTTGATTACTGAAACTGTGACTTTCTCAGCAGACATGATTACACCATATCCTTTATCAACCCTTAAGGGCGGTACCATATTAAGGATAATGGTCGCGGGCACCGCGAAAAAGTGCGGTTCCGGGGTATATCCTCCAGATACTTCGTCGGAGTCCCATTCTACGTACGCCTATGTAGCGCCCCTCCCGGCAGGTTCACTTGGGGCCGGCACCGGGACGGGACTCCCTGCACACCTGCGCGATGTACTGGTTGTACATCAGTCCCCTGCGCTTGGCCAGGGCCCTTATGATGTCCGTGGTGCCCGACCCGTACTGTGACGACTTCTTGGTGCGGCGGGCCAGGAACGGGTAGCCCAGCTCGACGGCGGCCTCCTTGAGGACGGACTTGCGGGAATCCATGTCCCCGGGGCGCATGTCCCAGGGGTCGATCGACTCCGCCACGGAGAGGACGTCCGGATGCATGTACGGGTAGCACAGCGTCCTGCCGAAGTGTTGTGCGATGGAGAGCTCGCAGGGGATGGACACGTTCCTGAGCCTGTCCACTCCGTCCCTGACGTAGGCCAGGTAGTCGCAGTCCGCGCACTCCACGTACTTGGCGCATCCCATGAAGTACTCGTCCGCGCCCTGGCCGGTGAGGACCACGTCCTCGCGGCAGCTATCGCAGACGCGGAAGAGCTGGAGCTCGTAGGAGATGGTGAACGGGTCGGTCTCCCCGGTGGCCAGGTGCATCCTGCCGATGGTCCCCTCGACGTCGTCCTCGGAGATTCCCAGATGGACCCAGGGCAGACCGATGGTCTTCGAGAGCTCCTCGGCTGCGCGGACGTCGAAGGACCCGACGGAGCCGCAGGTGTACAGGGTCACGGACCTGGCGTACCTCTTGGCGAGGCACGCTATCAAACCGGAGTCCAGTCCGCCCGAGAACGCGACGGCCACGTCCCTGCCCTCGGAGAATCCCCTGACGGCGGAGTCTATCGCGGCGGCGAGGTCGTGGATCGGTAACGTCATGCTTCCGCGAACGCCCGTCCTGGATAATAAGGCTCGGTGCCGGGCCGCGACATAGGTTTGATAACGGCACCGTCGGATTCGGGACCATGGAAGACGGGCCCAGATACGGAATCGACGAGGTCCTGGGGCTGCTGAGGTCCAGGGGCATAGCGTTCGAGGAGTCCAGGCATCCGCCGGTGTACACCGTGGACGACATGCTCGCCCTGGACATGCCCCACCCGGACAGGATCGCCAAGAACCTGTTCCTCAGGGACGACAAGAAGCGGAACTACTACCTGGTGGTGTCCAGAGAGGACAGGAAGGTGGACCTCAAGGCTCTCAGGGAGGTCCTGGGCTCCAGGCCGCTCAGTATGGCCTCCGAGGCCGACCTGTGGGAGTTCCTGAAGCTGACGAAGGGCTCCGTGACCCCGTTCGGCGTGCTGAACGACGACGGCGGGAGGGTTGAGGTCACCATAGACTCGTTCTTCGATGGCGGGGTTATGGGAATCCACCCGAACGACAACACCTGCACCGTGTGGGTGGGCTCCGGGGACCTGGTGTCCGTCATATCGGACAGCGCCAAGTCGGTCAGGTTCGCGGAACTCCCGTGAACATTATCAACGATGCAACCGATGCCCAGGCGATCTAAATGGCAGACACCATGAGGCTCGTTCTCCTCCGCCACGGGGAGAGCGTCTGGAACAAGGAGAACCTCTTCACGGGGTGGACCGACGTCGACCTCTCTGACAAGGGCCGTCAGGAGGCCAGGGCGGCCGGCGCCCTGATGAGGCAGGAGGGGCTGGACTTCGACGTGTGCTACACGTCGTTCCTCAAGAGGGCCATACACACGCTGAACCTGGCCCTGGAGGAGATGGACAGGGAGTGGCTCCCCGTCGTGAAAGCATGGCAGCTCAACGAGCGCCACTACGGAGCCCTCCAGGGGCTCAACAAGTCCGAGACGGCGCAGAAGTACGGCGAGGAGCAGGTCAGGGTCTGGAGGAGGTCCTACGCCACACCGCCGCCGGAGCTCTCGCCGGAGGACGAGAGGAACCCCGCCAACCAGGAGATGTTCAGGTCCGTGCCTAAGGAGTGCCTCCCGCTGACCGAGAGCCTGAAGGAGACCGTCGCCAGGGCGGTGCCGTACTTCGACGAGGAGATCAAGCCCAGAATGCTGGCCGGGGAGAGGGTCCTCATCGCCGCCCACGGGAACTCCCTGAGGGCTCTGGTGAAGGTGTTCGACGGCATGTCCGAGGACGAGATCGTCGGCGTCAACATACCCACCGGGGTCCCGCTGGTCTACGAGTTCGACAGGGACTTCAACGTGGTCTCCAAGAGGTACCTGGGGGACCAGGACGCCATCAACGCCAAGATGGCCGCCGTGGCCAACCAGGGCAAGTCCAAGTGAATCCAAACGGGGGCCCGAACCCCCACCTTACATCCAATCCGGACATCGTTTTTATCCGCGCAAGCGATAGGCGGGTCGTCATCCGTTCCTTCGGAGGGGGCGGCCGCCGATGATACTGAGATACCTTACCGGACGTGACTGGCTCATGCTGTGCGCCTGCATCCTGCTGATAGCGGGTCAGGTGTACCTGGACCTCCGCATCCCGGAGTACATGAGCGAGATCACCGACCATCTGCAGATGGGCACGGCGACGGAGATCATCGTCAGGGACGGCGAGAGGATGCTGGTATGCGCCTTCGCCAGCCTGGCCATGGCCTTGGGCACGGCGGTCCTGGCTGCCAGGGTCTCGGCGTCCCTCTGCAGCCGTCTCAGGAGCCTCCTCTTCGAGAGCGTCGGCTCCTTCGCCAGGCAGGACATAGACGGCTTCTCCGCGGCGAGCCTCATCACCCGCTCCACCAACGACGTCTACCAGGTCCAGCAGTTCCTGCCCAGGGCGATCAACATGGTCGTGAAGGCGCCGCTGATAGCGGCGCTGGCGGTGTGGAAGATCAGCGGCTCCGCCTACGAGTGGACCGCCGCCACGGTGTTGGCGATGCTGGTCCTGGTCTCGGGCTTCTCCCTGCTGCTGTACCGCGGGATGCCCTTCATCAGGAGGATGCAGACCTACGTCGACGCGGTCAACAGGATAACCCGCGAGGGTCTGGAGGGGACCAAGGGGATACGCGCGTACAACGCCGAGTCCCGCCAGGAGGCCAGGCTGGAGGGGGCGAGCGACCATCTCCTGGACAACAGCATGTCCGTGGTCCGCACGATGTCCCCGATGCACGCCCTGTCATCGTCGATGCTGAACTTCCTGACCCTGGCGATCTACTGGCTGGGGGCGGGAATCATACAGTCCGCCGGATCCCAGGGGATGCAGATGCAGCTGTTCTCGGACATGATCGTGTTCACATCCTACGCCACGCAGGTGGTATCCGCCGTCATGATGGCGTCGGGCATCCTGCGCGGTCTGCCGAGGGTCATGGTGTCCACCAGGAGGATAGAGGAGGTGGTCCGCCACCCCTCGTCCATATCCGACGGTGCCGGATCCCGGGGGACGGGCGTACGCGGGGAGGTGGTCTTCGATGACGTCTCCTTCTCGTACCCCGGCACGGACCGTCGGGTTCTCTCCGATGTCTCGTTCAGGGCCTCCCCCGGCGAGAAGGTGGCCGTCATAGGGCCCACCGCATCCGGAAAGTCGACGTTACTGGCACTGGTCCCGAGGATGTACGACGTGACGTCCGGGAGGGTGCTGGTTGACGGCGTCGACGTCAGGGACTACTCCCTGGAGGAACTGCGCTCCAGGCTCGGGTACGTCCCGCAGACCCCGGTGGTCTTCTCCGGGACGGTCAGGGACAACGTGAACTACGGCGAGGGGTCCGGCGGGAGGACCGACGCAGACGTGGAGAGGGCGCTGAGGATAGCCCAGCTCTGGGGTCACGTGGAATCCATGCCGGACGGCATCGACACCGATCTGGCACAGCACGGATGGAGCCTCTCCGGGGGCCAGAGGCAGCGCCTCGGGATAGCCAGGGCGGTGTGCAGGGACCCTGAGATCTACCTCTTCGACGACACGTTCTCGGCCCTGGACTACAGGACGGACCGCGACCTCAGGTCCGCCCTCGACAGGGAGACGTCGGGGGCGACAAGGATAGTCGTCGCCCAGAGGGTCGGGACAATCATGGACGCGGACAGGATAATAGTCCTGGACGGCGGCAGGGTCGTGGGTGAGGGCACCCACACCGAGCTCATGGAGAGCTGCCCGCTGTACCGCGAGATAGCCGAATCGCAGCTGGAGGGGTCCAGATGAGCGCGGGCGTCCCCAAGGGTCCTAGATGGACCCGCGTGAGCGACAAGCCCCGCGACCTGCGGTCCGCCATGACGTCCCTCCTGACCTACATGGGGAGGGAGAGGAGGTATCTGTGGCTCGGCATGGCCTGCGCCCTCCTGGCATCCATCCTCTCGCTGATCGGCCCCCAGCTCCTCGCACGCATAACGGACAGCATCTCGGCCAGCGTCCTAGGGCAGCTGCCGGTGGACACGCGCCTGATCGCCTCCCTCGGACTGGTCCTGGTGGTCATCTACGCCCTCAGCTTCCTCCTGTCCGTGGCCGAGAACAGGATCGTGTCGGGAGCGTCCGAGAGGGTGGGCGACAGGATGCGCAGGGACCTGGCGGCCAAGTTCGACAGGCTGCCTGTGTCGTACCTGGAGTCGCACAGCATCGGGGACCTGATGAGCAGGATGACCAACGACACCGACACCATCCGCACCGGCTCCGCCGAGAGCTTCAGCACCACAGCCGTGGCGATGACGATGATAGCCGGCTCCCTGGTGATGATGCTGTACACCGACTGGAGGCTGGCCGTCGTGGCGGTAATCCCCACCGCCCTGGGCTTCTGCATACTGTACCTGGTCACCCACCGTTCACAGAAGTACTTCGTGGAGCAGCAGAGGGACCTGGGGAGGATCAACGAGATCGTCGAGGAGACCTACTACGGCCACGACATCGTCAGCACCTACAACGGCCTGGACGGGGCCAGGGAGAGGTTCGAGGAGGTCAACGGCAGGCTGTTCAGATCCTCGTTCAGGGCGAGGGTGGCCACCAGCATGATGCCGCAGATGATGAACTTCATCAGCAACCTTGGTTACGTGGTTGTGTGCGTCGCGGGCTCGGTGCTCATCATGGAGGGGACCATGGGGTACGGTGCCATCGTGGCGTTCATCGTCTACATCAAGAGGTTCAACCAGCCGGTGGCCGAGCTGGCGGACATAGTCGCCAGGATGCAGTCCGTGGCGTCCGCCTCGGAGAGGGTGTTCGGGCTGCTGGCCGAGGAGGAGATGGCCGACTCCCCGGCGATGCCCGGCATCGGCCGCGCCTCCGGCAGGGTGGAGTTCAGGGACGTCAGGTTCGGGTACGTCCCCGGCAGGGAGGTCATCCGCGGGTTCAGCCTGAGGGTGGAGCCCGGGTCCAAGGTGGCCATAGTCGGCCCCACCGGGGCCGGGAAGACCACCCTGGCGAACCTCCTTGTGAGGTTCTACGACCCCGATTCCGGGGAGATCCTGATCGACGGGATCCCGACTACATCCATGTCACGGGGGCAGGTCAGGGAGCAGTTCTCCATGGTCCTGCAGGACACCTGGCTCTCGGACGGCACGTACTACGACAACGTGGCCTTCACAACCCCCGCCTCCAGGGAGGAGGTGGAGAGGGCGTGCGACCTTGTGGGGATAGGCGACCACATCCGCTCGCTGCCGGACGGATTCGACACCGTCATCGGAGGGGTCTCCGGGCTGTCCGCAGGGCAGAGGCAGCAGCTGGCCATCGCCAGGGCCATGGTGAAGGACGCGCCGATGATAATCCTCGACGAGGCGACCAGCTCGGTGGACACCAGGACCGAGAGGCGCATCCAGGAGGCCATGGACAGGATGATGGAGGGGAGGACATCGTTCGTAATCGCCCACAGGCTGTCCACCATACGCAACGCGGACGTGATCCTGGTGATACGCGACGGCAACATCGTGGAGCAGGGCACCCACGACGAGCTGATGGCCTTGGACGGGTACTACAGGATGCTCCACGACTCCCAGTTCGAGGGATGCGAATGAGGGCGTGTCCATCATCGATCATAGAGCAGGTGGAGGCAGTCGCGGCCGAGGCCGTCTTACGATCGGCACGTATCGATTTCCGTGCAGACCCTGACCGATTGTACTATCGAAGTGGTGTACAATCCGATATGTACACTTCAATAGTAGTACATCACGATGAC
Organism: Candidatus Methanomethylophilaceae archaeon; assembly: GCA_944320485.1. GTDB lineage: Archaea > Thermoplasmatota > Thermoplasmata > Methanomassiliicoccales > Methanomethylophilaceae > Methanoprimaticola. The sequence goes on along the minus strand of CALUHQ010000058.1, from coordinate 32,668 downwards.
ATCACTTCAAGTGTCGTTATGTCGGGATGGTCGAAAGTATCAGGATGTACCGGGGAAAGGACGTCCCGTGGGCGATCGGGGAGTGGGGAAGTGCGGAGCCCCCTCGCCCGAGTGACCCCTATGGAGCAGCGACCCCGATCCCCGTCCCCAGGATGCGTCCAATCGCCTTTGTTATATATGGTTCGGGCATCGGAGGTATCATGGCAGTCATTAGGGATTCAAGCAACATCTCCGTCTCCGACGGCACAGCCACGGTCCACGGCTGGGTCCAGGACGTGAGGAACCTGGGAGGCATCTCCTTCCTGACCCTACGCGACAGGCACGGGACGCTCCAGGTCACCATGCCCAAGAAGAAGATCGACCCCGAGCTCTTCGAGACGCTCACCAAGCTCCCCAGGGAGTCCGTCGTCTCGATCACCGGGGACGTGAAGGAGAGCAACCAGACCGCCCTCGGCCTGGAGCTCATCCCCACCTCCGCCGAGGTCATCGGCGAGGCCGCGGTGCCCCTGCCCATGGGCGTCATCGACAAGGTCAACGTGGAGATGGACACCCGTCTCAACCACAGGTTCATGGACCTGAGGAAGCCCGAGGTCAAGGCCATCTTCGAGCTGAAGTCCATAATGGTGGACCTCATCGAGGAGGCCGTCAGGGAGAACGGGTTCACCCGCGTCTACACCCCCAAGATCGGCGCCGCCGGCGCCGAGGGAGGAGCGGAGCTGTTCAGGGTCCAGTACTTCGACAAGCCCGCGTACCTGGCCCAGTCCCCCCAGCTCTACAAGCAGATCCTCATGTCCACCGGCCTGGACAGGGTGTTCGAGCTGGGCCCCGCCTTCAGGGCGGAGCAGTCCAACACCAACCGCCACGTCACCGAGTTCATCTCCTTCGACGGCGAGATGTCCTGGATCCAGAGCCAGAACGACGTCATGGCCATGATCGAGGAGATCGTCGACCATGTGCTCAGGGGCCTGAAGGAGAGGGGCGCCAAGCAGCTGGAGGTCCTCGGCAAGGAGATCACCGTCCCCGCCAGGCCGTACCCGGTCCTCACCTACTCCGAGTGCCTGGAGATGGTCAACGGCGCCGGCCTCAAGCTCAACGAGGGCGACGACCTGGGCACCGAGGGCGAGAAGATCGTCGGCGACATCATGGCCCAGAAGGGCATCGACCTGTACTTCATCGCCGAGTACCCCGAGGAGGCCAAGCCCTTCTACATCATGGAGAAGGACGGCACCCCCTACTCGTACAGCTTCGACCTGGACTACCGCGGCCAGGAGGTCTCCGCCGGAGGCCAGAGGGAGCACGGGGACGGCGTGCTCGTGAAGAGGATGGAGAAGAAGGGCCTGGACCCCGAGGACTTCGAGTTCTACCTGGAGGCGTTCAGGTACGGCATGCCCCCGCACGGCGGATGGGGAATCGGGATCGAGAGGTTCCTCGTCAAGATGCTGGACCTGCCCAACATCAGGGAGGCAATCCTGTTCCCCAGGGACCCCAGCAGACTGGAGCCTTGAGTTTCAGGACACCTTTGAGAAACACAGAGGGGGCTTCCTCCCCCTCGATTTTTCTTGTACGTTCTGCCTGCGATCCGTCACAGGCCGTTCCTGGCTCTCGCGTTCGCGACGGCCTCCTCCACGGTCTCCCCGTCCAGACCGTTCTTTATCCTCTCACACGAGTACACGGTCTCAAGGAACTCCAGCCTGTCCATCAGGTCGCGGTAGGCCCTCTCAGACATGATCCTCAGATGAGCGTATCCGTTCTTGGTGACGCATACCATCCCGTCCTCGGCCAGGGACGACATCCTGCTGGTGTCCCGTATCTCCGATATCGGCACTATGTGGGACCTCGACCCGTAGAACATGTATCCCATGCCCGTCCCTGCAGATTCTGAACCGACTCTTCCTTCCATGTACATCGGCACCTCCGTATTGACCATGTTATTGTACAAAGATATGTACATCATCATGGCCAATCAGTTTAGGAATACCATAATTTTATATCCCCGGCCAGGATGACACGGGCATGCGCATCACCACCAACGGCGTGTCGCTCTATTACGAGGTGGAGGGCAGCGGTCCCGCGCTGATTCTGCTGCACGGGAACGGCGAGGACCACACCATCTTTGACAGGGCGTCGGAGTACCTCAGGCAGATGTTCACGCTGTACCTCGTGGACTCCCGCGGCCACGGCCAGAGCTCGCCAGTGCACGAGTACCACTACCAGGACATGGTGGACGACCTGGCTGAGTTCATCAGGAAGCTCAAGCTGGACCGCCCCGCCGTCTGCGGGTTCAGCGACGGGGCGATCGTCGGGCTCATGTTCGCGTCCCAGCACCCGGGCGTCCTGTCCAGGCTGATCGCCTGCGGCGCGAACACCAGGCCGGAAACCCTGAAGGGCCTGAGGATGGCCCTGGACAGGCTCGGCGACCCGGAGAGCAAGGACCCCAAGGTGAGGATGATGCTCACGGAGCCGGACATCACGGCCGAGGACCTGGCCAGGGTGGACGTGCCGGTCACGGTCGTCGCCGGCAGCAGGGACTGCGTCAGGCGCGACGACACTGAGTTCATAGCATCGTCCGTGAAGGACGGGAGGGTCTGCATCATGAAGAGGGCGGACCACTCCAGCTACATCGTCCACAGCACCAGGGTCGTGGACCCGATCCTCATGGCCATGGGCGTCGACACCTCCGAGGTCCGTCTGACCAGGTGAGGTTCACCGGTGCCTCCCGCCGCCGGCCGGGACCTCCCCGACTATGACGCTTATGTGCTCCACCAGACGGTTGGAGGCGTCCCTGGCCACCTGGTCGTAGGCGTCCACGTAGCACTTCAGGGTTGTGGACACGTCCGCGTGGCGCATCAGGCGCCTAACGGTCTGGATGTCGCACGCCGTCGTGTAGTAGAGGGTGGTGGCGTAGTACCTCCTCAGGGAGTGGGTGGTTATCCTCACCCCGGTTGACTTGCCCAGGTCCGTGACGGCGTCGGATATGCGGGATATGTGCATGCGGTGCAGCCTGCCGCCCTTCCCCAGGCACTGGAGGAGGTAGTCATCGGCACGCTGGCCCTGCTTCATGGGCGACGCCCTGTACTCGTCTATGGCGTTCATCACGGGCTCCGGGACGGTCATGTAGGCGACCAGCCCCTCCTGCCCGTGCCCCTTGCCGTGGACGGTCAGTATCCCGCGGTCGATGTCGCAGTCGCGGATCGCATGCATCTCTATGCGGCGCAGACCCATGTACGCGCCCAGGCAGAGGACCACCCTCTGGAGCGGGTCGGCGGCGGCGTAGGCCACCCTGAAGTCATCGTCGTCGATGAACACCCTGTCCCTGGACTCCCTGTTGTGCAGGATCTCTGTCCTGCGGACGATGTCGACGCCGGTGTGGAACTCCACCATGCCGGAGAGGCTGCGCAGGTAGGACATCCTAACGCTCTCCTTGACCGGGAGGGTCCTCCAGAGGTACTGTATGTCGTCTGTGGTAATATCGGCGGCCTCGGTGCTGCGCAGGTCCGCCCAGAGGTACAGCAGGCACCTCTTCACGTTGTTGCGGTGTGTTCTCAGGGTGCTCTCCTTGCGGTTCACGGACCTGAGGTGGTCTATCCATTCGTCGGTCTCGGCCATCGGGAAACGTGTCTCCGGTTGTTTCATGACCGGATATCGGTGGCATCAGGTACCTTCAAGACGTGTCGGCATTCGGATGTCCCGACAGGGATGAAGGGGGCCATGCGGACGACGTGTTAGACGGATCGGTATCTGGGCTTGTAAATGAGAAATGGGGTCGCCGTGATCTGAAAAAAGAAGGGCCCTCCCCGGCCCTTATCCCGGGGAGGGGTTTGCTGTTCAGGTCTCAGTGGGTTCACGCTCTCTCAGCGCGGGAGCAGATGTCACTCGTCATTTTCGCGTCAGTTGCGTTCTTCCCTTATGTGTCGAAGGTTCTGTGCTCAGCTCCTCATCAGCCTGAGTGCGACGATGACCGCCATGATGACGATCAGGACGACCAGGACGATGAGCAGGATGTCCGTGAGGGACATGTCGTCGGATCCGGTGTTGACGGTGATGCTTCCGGAACCGGCAGCGATTCCTGTGACGAAAATCTCCGTAACGGAGTCGGTGGAAGCGGTGAACGTTCCACCGTTGGCGACCGTCTGTCCGTTGACGGTGATGACGGGCTCTCCGGTGAATCCGCTGTCAAGGTACACGTTGATGGTGTGCTCTCCGACAGAGATCTTGCCACCATTGTAAGCCTGACCATCGATGTACACGATTGCTCCAGGCAGAACACTGAGCTTGACATCGCAGATGTTGTAGTTCAGTTCAGCGTAGACCTTGGCAGAGGCACCTATGGGTGCAGTAGCGCTTACGTCGTCGCCCTTCTCGTTCAGCCACTTGACGAAGTCGGCGGTTTCGAGATCGGCCTTGATGTCAGAAATCTTGCCGGTGTTGTCGCCGAACGCATATGCAGTGACGTAGAGGGCGTCCTCGACGTAGTACTCAGTGGTCTTGTTGTCAGCGACGTTGGCGAGGACCTTATCGTTGACATCCGCCTCGGGGCCGACATATGCGATTCCATCGGTACCGATGGTGACTCCCTCGCCGATGACGGCCGCAGTGCTGTTGGAAACAAGACCATCCTCGACGGAGACTCCGGCATAGAGGGTGCCGACGGTGGCGATCTTGTTCAGGTCGACGTTCAGTGTTCCGAGAACGACGGCGGTGGTGAATCCGGTGTTTCCAGAGACCTTGACAGTTCCCTCGACGGTGATGTACGCGACGCTTCCACCAGTGGTGGTGAGCGTGGCATCGGCAGGAACCGTCACGGTGACATCGGTTCCATAAGATGCGGAGGAGGCGACCTGTCCGATGATGGAGACGGTGCCCTTTCCATCCTTCACTTCTCCACCGTATGCGACCGACTTTCCGGTGACGGTGGCTGTGAAGACCTGTGCATCGCCGTCGTATGTGACGACGTCGGAGGCGGAGATTCCCTTGACCTGGTTCAGGACGACGGAGCCGTTGGTGAACGCGAGGGTTCCGGTGAAGCATCCGTCTGCCTGGAATCCGACCGCTCCGAGGTCGAGGGTTCCGGCGGACAGGACGGCGTCGGCGTTGACGACGATCGTCATGAAGTCCCCGGTGTACTCGAAGGCGATGTCGGAGACGGTGTTCTTTCCGTAGACGGTCACAGTGTTGCCCTGCACATCGTTGATGAGTGTGGCGACATTGGAAAGCGGGGAGATCGCGTTGGCGCCGTTGTACATGAAGTATGCTCCGGCGATCTCGCTCGTGTAATTTGCTCCGTTGGAGTAGATGAACATTCCGTTGACAACGGTCTTTCCATCGGTCTTGTCGGGGTCGACGGTGTTCATCTGGTATGTTCCCACGATGTTGGCGGTACCGTTGATGGTGACGGTGGCTCCGTAGTCGACAGTGACCATCTTCCCGTTGGGGACGGAGAGGGTGACACCGGTCTTGACCTCGACATCCCTGTCGATGAGGACTCCATCTTTAGCGGTGCTGGTGATCTCGACGGTCTCGCCGTCGGCAGCGTTCTCCAGGGCGTTGTAGATGTTGGTGTAGGTCATGGCAGGATCGGACTCCTTGGAGGTGTCGCTGATGATGCTGGCAGCCTTGTTGCCCTTGGAGTTGTTCTGGAAGGTCAGGGTTCCATCGACCTCGATGTTTCCTCCGTTGATGACTCCGCTGCTCTTGTCCTGGGCGAGGACATCCATGGTGACGGTCTCATCGATGACGATGGTCGCACCGTTGGCGGTGACGGTCGTTCCGACAGGTACCTGGACGCTCTCCTTGACGGTGATCTTACCGGTCACGGTGATCTTCTCGGCACCGGATGCGAGAGCCTTCTCGAGGGTCGTGTAGACGTAGTAGGGGGTGGGGTTGGCAGTGGTCTTCTCCGTCTCGTACATGGCGGCGTTGACGGTCGTGGTTGAAATCGGTTCGATGGCAGTGATGGAGCCGGAGATCGTGATGGCTCCGGTCCCTGCAATCAGAGTGCCCTCGGTGTTGGCCATGACATCGACGGGGACGTCGAGGTTTCCGTTCACGTTGACGGTGATTCCGTCGAAGGATGTGTTCTCGCCGAGAGTCACGTAGGATCCGGCAACGATTCCGAAAGCACCTTCAACGTCAGCATCTGTTCCATCGTCTCCGGGGATCATCGTTCCGGAAACGACCATGACGTTGGTTCCGATCCTTCCCTCGGTCTCGTCGTTCTTGTATGTGACGGACTCGGAGACGGAGACGCCCCTGACGCTGTTGATCCTGAGGACGTTGTCGTTCTCCATGTCCTTGGACGCGTTCTGGTAGTTGAATGTGAGTTCGGAATCGGAGACCTCGACCCATCCGACGAGGTTGATGATGTCGACATTTCCGTCGATTCCCATCTGGATGGAGAGCATGTCGCTTCCGGTTGTTCCGAGGCCGGTGGTGTCGATGGAGATGCTGCCGTTGTTGGTGATCTTGCCCTTGGCCTCTCCGTATATCTCGACTGCACCGTCGGCGGAGACGGTGGTCTGGGCGAACACGGCGCTGGCATTCTCGGAGACGGTGAATGTTCCGTTGATGACGGTCTTTCCGCTGACGTCGAAGGCGTTAGCGGCGTCGAGAGTCATGGAACCGTCGATGGTGAGCGTTCCCGTGGATTTGAAGGAGAATGCAGTGCTGGAGCCGACGAATGTCTCGTCGACGATGACCTCTCCGTAGATGTAGGCATTGGCGTTGCCGGTGAGCTCGACAAAGGCGTTCTCGGTGATGGTGAGTGTCACACCCTCCTCGACGATGAGCTCTCCCTGGATCTTGAGGTACTGGGTTCCCTTCAGTGTGAGGTCCCTCTCGACGATGATCCTCTGGTTGGCGGCTCCGTCGACGTTGGAGGAGAAGTCTCCGCCGATGTAACCGATGTCCCAGGTCCCGGTCTGTCCGTTGATGGTGGCATCGGGGGTGGATGTGATGCTTTCCTCAGGCATGGCCTCGACGTTGGCGTTGAGTGTTCCGAGAACGGATATGGCAACGTCACTCTGTCCATCTGCGGGAGCGATGGACTCGGCGGTCAGGGTCTCTCCCTGGGGGATGGTGATAGTTGTGTTGGTGTACAGCTCGGTGGTTCCGAGGGCCGTACCTTTGAGGACGATGTTCTCTCCGATGGTGACGGAGCTGTCGGAAACGGTGTCCTGGATGCTCATATCGGGAGCACCGGTCGTTTCGTTGAGGGTGATGCTGGGGGTTGCCACTGCATTCGTGTGGGCGTAGGCGATGGTTCCGCTCGTGAAGGTGCATCCCTCGAAAACAGCGGAGTTGCCGTCATCGACATAGACGGTGTTGATGCCTGTGTCGAAGGTGACGTTGTCAAAGGTCATCGTCACGCCGTTGTTGTAGTTGGCTGCAAAGACTACGACTGCCGTTGTAGTGGCGTTAGCAGACTTTATTGTGACATTCTGGAAGGTCACATCCTCGGTGAAGTATACTGTTCCATTGACAGTGATGACTTTCTCATTACCGTCGATGATGATGTTCTTCCCAATCGTCTGGGCAGACATCGAGGCCTCGCCCAGGAGGGTGATTGTCTCCCCAGGTTCAGCAGCAGTAATCGCTGCATCCAGGGTATTATATGATGTACCATCGATCTCAGCGACGTCACCCTCGGCGGCATTGACGTTATCACTGGTCATTACAGCGACTCCGGCAACGATGAGGGCCATCGCCATGATGGCGACCAGGAGTTTCCCTGTGTTGTTCGTTTTCTCAATTGCTATCATAGCAACATTGTGTCCATTTGACATCAACGGCGTTAAAAACGATGAAATCCAACTTTATCAAATGCCATTGCTAGCCGAAAGCGTATCCAGAGCCGCAAAAACCAACAGAATGTCGGGGGTTGGGAAATGACGGTCAAAGGTTGATTGACCAGTGATCATTGGTGCATTATCGGATTGGTTCCACTCACATCCCTTCCATTGCCGGAAATGGCCTTCTTGGGAAGTGGTAAATCGGCAGATCTCGTTGGTCCAAGGCGTATCATGTCCAAAGAAGACGGGAAACTGAACCAGCATATCGTGCCGCAGGCACATCTCGACAGATTCACAGATTCGAAGACGATGCTTCATGTCCACAGATTCATAGACGACGAGAGGGTCAAGGTGTATCCCACGCATCCGAAGCATGTATCTGCAGAGGACAACTACTACGATGACGATGATCCGTACGCGGAAAGATCGATAGAGACGTTCCTTAAGCACCAAGAGAATATAGGGCAGCCATCCGTCGATCGCATACTGGAATCCCGGTCGAACATCCAAGAGAACAGGCGTGTGATCAAGTATGTCGCGATGCTCTTGGGCAGGTGCATACCCTTTGCTGTCAGCAAGATGCCCGGCGTCAATCCGCCTCCTTTCAATCTGGTCGATGAGGACCAACGCTACATCAGACAGGAATCGATATTCGAATCGATGGAGCGGCCGTTGCTCAACGACATACAGGATATGCATTGCGTGCATATTCGGAAGGAGGGCGGCGAGTCGTTCCTGACCGGGGATGTGCCGGTAGCTTTCATGAGTCTTGACCCTGACTGGGACCGTGAACTGATGAAAGATATCGAGCCTCTGCCTCCCATCCCTCCAAGTCCTGAAGATTATGAGGCCAACAGGAAGGCTCTAAACACGATCGAAAGGCTGAAGGAGATATTCAAGAACACGGTCATACTGTGTCCCATATCCCCAAACGTCTGCACCATCCTGTATCACAGGTCCGTCGAGGACGTCGAGAATAGGCTGAGAAGAATCCTGTATCCAAATCCGATATTGGCGATAAACACCATGATCGTCGCATCATCCGTCGAATGCGTGTATGCCAACGCTCCGATGAAGGAGTACGTGGAGACTATCAGACATCGTCTCAAGACAGGCGCTCCCGCAGTTCCCGTACCCGATGGTAATATGACTGACCCTGGGGAAAGCGTGATCGTGCCAGCGCTGAGTCGTGCCATCCTCCTCGAGGTCAGGTTCGACCGCATCGAATCGGATATCGCCAGCAGGATAGGTGACATCATGAAGACGTTCCCGGTCCATGACGGGAGGCAAATGGTGGAGCCCGATGGTAGTCCGGTGATCGTACATGAATTCCATTCCGAGGACGGCGTCAAACATGTCTTCGTCAGTGCCAGGCACATCACCATCGCAACAGATGGATTCTCCGGGTGGGAGGGGTTCAAGGCAGAAGCGGTAGCAGTACTCGGACAATTCATCAGGGAGTTCGGTATCACCAATGCCATACGTGTCGGGCTCAGGACGGGATATCGGCTGAAACCGTCGGCGTTATTGAACTCCGGCCCGCTGAACATGCTCTCGCCACCGTATGCGGAGCTGTTCCGCGTTCCTCCGTCTACGACCCACCTTGGACGCGTCGTTCGCGAGTTCAGCATGGAGGCATGGGCCCTGGTCAGGGTCATCGTCGAAACACCAACACTGCCAGATACCGAGGTTGGAACCGTGGTGGATGTGGACGCATATACTGAACATCCCGTATCGACGGACAGGCTATTCTCCACGGTGGATGAGCTATGGGGCATCAACAGAAGGGCGATTGAAGGCGCCACTAACGAGAAGCTGCACAAGCGTCTGGGGATAAAGGACTGAACGGGTGGGCCCTCCCATCATATCTTCCCGTCGGTGACGACCCAGCGCCCCCTGGCGCGGGTCCCCTCCCTGGACAGCCTCCCGGAGTCCTTGAGCCTTCTGATGCTCCGGGACACCGTGCTGGTGGACAGCCCGGTCATCTCCGCCAGCTCCGCTATGGTGGCGTCCTCCTTTCCGGAGATAGCGTCGAGCACCGAGAGGCAGGAGTCAGTGGCCTCTGCGGGTCCATGGCGGGTCCCGTCGATCCTCATGGTCACGGTCACCGTGGACGGGTCGGAGGACTCCGCTATGACGGGTGTCCCGAGGCCGAGCTCACGGCAGGTCCTGACCATCCTGTACACACCGCTGCCGGCCCTCTCGACCAGTCCCACGAGCATGAACATCTTCATGACGTTGGGGTTCCTGGGGTCGGAGTGCCCCCCGGACTCTGCGAGGGCGATCGGTATGCGGAACGTGCCCGGGTTCCTGACCACGAGGCGATCCGGATGCAGCTCCACCCTGACGCCCCCGCTGCCGTTGTAGTCGGCGTGTGCGATGCCGTTGAGCACCACCTCCCTCTCGGCCTTCTGCAGGTCGGAGTCGTCGACTCTCACCATCCCCTCCAGCGCGAATCCCGCGGGGGTGGCCCTGTTGATGCGGTTGGACACGAAGGTGAGGAAGTCGAAGAGGTTGCCCGACCAGTCTCCGGTGTCGGTGGTCCTGCGGGCGGTCCAGTCCCCGGAGCCGTCGGTGAACTCCAGGTAGTCCAGCATGTACCTGGGGAGCTCCCGCACTATGGAGTAGTCCCTGCCGAACATCAGGACGCCGGCGACGGTGGGCCTGAGCTCCCCGTCGTCGCCGTACCCGGCTGCTCCGATCAGCCTCAGGAACTCGTCGTCGGGCTCCTTGTTCCACGGATGGCTGGGGACACGGTTGGACATCATCCTCCTGTAGGCCCCGACCGTCTCCTTCTCCAGGTCGCGCAATAGGACCTTGGAGCACAGGGAGGAGTCCATGGGCTCGTCGCGGGAGTCGCGGAGCATCTCCGCGATCTCGGTGACGGAACAGTGGTAGTCCCCCTCGCCGTTGCGCCTGTAGGTGCCGCTGTTCATGTTGCCGTTGATGAACACAGGGCGCTTCTGGCGCTCCGCCCTGGGGACGTGGACGATGATGACATTCCTGCCGTCGACGTCCTCGATGCGGACGTCACCCTCGGAGAGCAGGTTCACACTGACCTTCTGGGGGTTGTTGACCTGAGTCCACAGCTCGTTGAGTATCTTGTCCGGGTCCCCGACGCCGACCGCGATGAGCCTGCGTCTGTCGTTCGGATCCTCCTTCAGCCCGAGGGCTATGTCCCCTCCGAAAGTGTTGGCGAACGCGGAGTAGGTGGGCCAGAACTCGGAGGTGAGCTTGCCCTCGCACCTCTTCGCCTCGAAACGCTCGTTCTCCCTCAGGTCGTCAAGATCCAGCGTCATGATGTCGGTGATATCATCATCGATGATATTAATCATTATCATACATGACATCTTATGATGTCACGGACGGTGGGCTGAAGACGATTCAAGAATATTCCAGATGTTCTGATTCGAATCGTTTTGTCATCCTCCATGCTGTATCGCCTGCAATACACTGATATAATCAAACATCATTCGATGATATCATATGATATCAGAATCGATGTCAGTGATATTGTCATGATATCATCATATATGGAAAGGACGTCTGGATGACGGGTTTGGAAGGTGCTCCCCCGGGCCCTTTCCCCGGGGGAGGCGTTTTATCTTCAGGTTTCCGTGGGTTCACGCTCTCTCAGCGCGGGAGCAGATGTCACTCGTCGTTTTCGCGTCAGTTGCGTTCTTCCCTTATGATTTCGGTGTTGGATGCTCAGCTCCTCATCAGCCTGAGGGCGACGATGACCGCCATGATGACGATCAGGACGACCAGGACGATGAGCAGGATGTCCGTGAGGGACATGTCGTCGGATCCGGTATTGACGACGATCTGCTCGCTTCCGGAGACGGGCTCGGTGCCGTAGATACTGATGCTGATGACCATGCTGGTCTCGCCGGCGGCGGGGGTTCCGGACAGGGTGATGGTGTTGCCGGTGATCTCCTGGCCGTTGACGGTGATCTTGACGTTGTCGCCGTTGAATCCGCTGTTCAGCATGTAGTCGATCTCGTAGGTGCCGGCAGCGAGGAGTCCGTTGGTGGTGAAGGTGTTGCCGCTCTTCTTCAGGACGACACCGTCGATGGCGACGGTTCCGATACCGCCGTCGGCGGTGATCTGGACGTTGTAGATCTCGGTGATGATGTCGGCGTAGACCTTCTCCATTCCAGGGGCTCCAACTTCAGAGGTGACGTCCACAGGGGCCCCGTCCTCCTTGAGCCATCCGCCGAAGACGGCGTTCTCGATGGAGATGGTGATGTCGCTGACATTCACATCTTTCGCTTCATCAGAGACGTACGCGGTGACATAGAGGGCATCGTCCTTGTAGTAGGAGGTGCTCTTGAGTCCCTCGAAGCTGTCGCCAACGGTTGCTCCGGGAGCGACATAGGCGATGGCTTTCTCTCCGCTGAGTGTCAGGCCGTCGACTGCCGCATCGACTCCGAGGTCGGTGATAACCTTCTTCTCCCCGACGATCTCGACGGAGACTCCGACGTAAAGGGTTCCAGAGACGGTTGCGTCGGCGATTCCATCGGTAACTGTGACGGTTCCGGTGATGACGATGTTCGTGAATGTCACGCCGGCTCCGGCGATGACCATGGTTCCCTCGACGGTGATGTCGTCAGCACCATTGGATGCGACCTTGAGGGTGGCTCCCTCGACGACGGTGACAGAGACGCCGCCGTTCGTGTCGCTCTTTCCGTTGAACTTCGCGTTGGAGGTGACGGTTCCGTCGATGGAGACGGATCCGGTCTCGAAGGTCTTCTCGGTGACAGGGTCGTTATATGCGTAGACTGTTCCTCCGACGTAGGAGGTGGTGACATCCTCGGAGTCGGTGGTGTTCTGAGCGGTGATGCCGTGGACATTGTCGAGTGTGACGGTTCCGTTGGCAAGGACGATGGCTCCGGTCACGGAGGTGACGTTGACCTGCTTGTCTGACTGCTCGATCTTGTTCTCGGGGGACTCGAACTTGACGTCACCGAGGGTGATGTTTCCGAAGGTGAAGTCGTTCTTGGCGACCAGCGTGAGGTCCTTTCCGTCGTACGCGGAGAGGTCGATGTCACCGACGGTCATCTGGCCGTACAGGGTGACGGTGTTGCCCTCGATGTCGTTGACGATGGCAGGGACAGACTCCAGAGGCATGATGGCGTTGGTGCCGTCATAGGAGAAGTAGGCTCCGATAATCTGAGTGGAGTAAGTGGCTGTCTTGTTTGCGTCGTTATACTTGAACACGCCGTTGACGATCGTGGCTCCAGCGGGCTCGGCCTTGACGCCCTCGGATGCCTTCACGGCCCCCTCGATGGTATAATCTCCCTCGGATACGATGGTTCCGTCGACTGTGACGGTGACACCGTTGTCGACGGTGACCTTCTCATCACTGGGGATGGCGAGTGTGACGCCCTGTCCGATGACGAGGTCCTTGTCCAGGACGATGCCCTCGGGCGTTCCGCGGGAGACGGTGACTGTCTCTCCGGAAGCGGCGTTCTCGACGGCGTTGTAGATGTTGGTGAATGTGACCGAGGCTCCGACCTCCTTGTAGGTGTCGCTGAGGATCTTGGTCTTGTCCGCGGCGCGGCTCTTGGCGGAGTTCTCGAGGACGAGGGTTCCGTCGACCTCGACGGCATCCGCGGCGGCCTTGGAGGTGTCGAACCTTCCGCTGTTCCTCTCGTCGGCGGCGACGGTCATGGTGGCCTCGTCGGATATGATGAGCGTGGACCCCTCAGTCATTGTGACGGTGGTGCCTACAGGGACGGTGATGTCGGTGCTCACGGTGTTCTTTCCGAGGACATCGATGGAAGTCGCTCCCTCGGACAGTGCTGTGACAAGGGTGGTGTAGACCTTGTTTCCAGTGGTCTTGTCGTCGTATTTGGAGGCGTTGATCGTTTTGATGCCTGTGATGTCTGTTTTAGTGATGACCTTTCCAGTGACCGTGAGCTCACCTGCGGCAGAACCGATGATGGTTCCATCAACCGCGGTCATCTCTGCAGACACTGTGAGAGCGCCCTCCACACTGAGTGTGACCCCGGTTCCGAGGATGACGTTCTCCGCGATCTCGACTTTCTCGCCAGAAACGGTGATCTTGGCCTTATCATTGGTTGACTGGGCGTCGACGGCATATGTCATGGTACCGGAGAGGTACAGGGTGCTGACATCCTTGTCGTCCTTGTCCTTGACGACGGAGTCGGTGATGTAGGCACCGGAGACGTTCTCGAGAATGAGTCCGTTCTTGTCCGCGTCGGTGACGGTGATGGTTCCGTAGGCGTTGACGACATCGAGGACTCCCGCATCGCCCATGAGGACGGAGAATCCGGAGGGCAGTTTCTCTGAGTCGACGGTGATGGTTCCGTTGTTGGTTATGTTCTTGCCAGTGCTGGTGATGACATCACCGTAGACGAGGATCTCTCCTCCGGCAGCTACGACAGCATCGTCAAGGGTGGCGCTGGCTTCATCGTTGATCTCGAAGGTTCCGTTAACAGTGACCTTTCCAGTAGAGGTGAAGGATTTGGCTCCGTCGAGGGAGACATATCCGTTAACGGTCATCTCCATACCACCAAAGGTGAAGGTTGCATTCTCGGCGCCCTCTACAGCTCCATCAATGACGAGGTCTCCATCTACAATAACTGTTCCGAGTCCGTCGATGACGACAGTCGCTCCCTCCTGGAGAGTGAGGGTCGCGCCTTCGTTAATTACGAGCTGTCCGGAGATGGTGATCACTACGCCCTTGACCACGGTGACGGTACCGTCAACCGTGACCTTCTGGCTGGGAGATGCGACGATAGAACTGGATGCATCGATGACTGTGCCGTCGACGAGAGGCAGAGTCTGCCAGGTGGTGTTGATCTCCTCATTGTTGAGCTTGCCCTCGAAGGTAGCATCCCCGTTGTACATGAATGTGCCTTTAGGAGCTGTGACGTCAGCCTTGAGGGTTCCCATGAGGTCGACGTTTCCATTTTCCGTGACTGTCATGGTCTTGGACTCGACGGTTCCGTCGATGTTCATAGTTCCCTCGACCTTGATGTCATTGGTTGCCGAAAGCTCCTCTCCGGCAGGGATTGTGAATGTCGGAGGAGTGTAAGTTGTGACATCCTGCTCGTTGGAGATCCAGACATTGTTCATCGTGGAGTTGCCAGCAATGATGTCCGTTCCATACTCGACAGCAGAGTCGTTCGATCCAGCGGAGATGTTGAGGTTGGCATTGTTACTGTTGTTGAAGTTCAGCACAGCCCCTGCGCCATTCGCCATGTAGACGAAGGTGGCGTTGGTACAGTCGGAGTCGTTGATGTTCACGGTCAATTTGGCCGTGGGGGACATCGGGGACAGATAAATTGTATCTCCTATGAAGGATTCATCGAATGTGACCTTGTCGAAGTTGATGATCACATCGCTGGGTGCGTTATAGCCAACGTACGGGTTAAGGAGGACCTTGGCCGTTTCATCGCTGCTGCTGTCGGCGAATTTCACATTGTTGAATGTCACGTTGGCCTGAATCTCCACTTTGCTGGAGATCTTGATGACACTGCCATCCACACCGTTGATTGTTACGGGCTTTGTTATTGTAGATGTCAGAGTATACTCTTTGGCATCAAGAGTGACGGTTCCATTCTCATCTGCGTTGGAGATGAGATCGTCCAGGCTATCTCCTGTCGCAGGAGCATTTTCATCGGCAGCGTTGATGCTGTCGCTGAAGACTACTGCACATCCCGCCACAATCATGAACATGGCGAGAACGGCGACCAGGAGTTTCCCTGTGTTATTCGTTTTCTCAATTGCTATCATAGCAACATCTGCAAGTCCTTTCCTAAACGGCGTTAATTGATAGGACACGATGTCTAAAAGAGGGCTTCCAAATCGTTCGATTGAGAAAACATAACGTTTAAAGAAACAAAGCAACATCTGCTCCACCAGGGTCCGAGGAGTCGGCGTTTCATCTCCTTTCAACGATCTGCTCCTCCTCGGACCCCTGAACTCGTCCTTCCGGACGACCAATGGGGGCAAGATTTGGAGGAGGTACCGCTGTTCTATGGAATCCGTGACTCCAACATACCCCCTTACGCCATGTGGGACCGCGAAACGTTCCCCAAGGCGATCTCCGTGGCCCTTGCAAACTATCTGGGTGACAATGGCATCCCGCTGAACTACGTGGCCACCGACGGAAGGTGCAGCTGCAATGTGGAGCAAATCACGACTTCCGAGGTCTATGGTTCAAGTGGTACCACGTTCACGAAGTTGAGGTTCGACTTCGATTCGATCTATGGTCCGCATCTGGACCTCGCGTCCGGTGTTCCCGAGTCCGACCTCGTGGTGACAGACCCGACGAAGGGGACGTCACGCCGTCTGGACATCCTGGCCTCCGTCGTCCCGGACGCATCCACGAGGGATCTGGAGCCGTCGAGGATGGGCCCCGAGATGACCGTTCGCACGAACATGCTGAAGAACTGCGCCCTGTCCATGGCGTCATCATTCATGAATGAACGTGAATCCGCTCTGGAGATGCTTCGTTATGCAACCGGCGATATCGACGTCTCCGATTGGGAGAGCGTGTCCGGTTCTGCTGGAAAGATGGTCGAAGCCATCGACAGGCTGGAGTCCTCATATCCAGGATGCCAGAGGCCCATGCTCCTCCAGTGCATGTGGAGGACCGAGGCAGACGGACCGGTCATGGACGAGGACGCCATGGACATCTTCGTCTGGTCGGACTTCGCGTTCTCCAGATTGTTCCTCGAGAGCACCCGCAGGCCGTCGGACGGGGGACCGACAAGGCCGCTGAGGTGCGCCGTGCGCCTGTTCTCCATTATGTTATCTATATTGGAGGGCGACCACCCCGACCTCGACCGCATCATCATGGACACCAGATACGGGATCGCGGGCAACAGGGAGTTCATGGTGAACGGGAAGCAGTCCAACAGGGTGATGTCCTGCGACAGGCTCGTCAGGCCTGTCCTCGGGACGTCTGAGATCCGCTTCTTGGCGACTGAGGGATTCGAGGGCATGATCGCGCCCGAGAGGCGCCTCGACACCTGCATGTACTACGCCGCCAGGTCCATCCGCGGATGACAATCAGTTTGTACATCCTTCGTACGCTCCTAGCATATCTTTTTAAACTGTTGCGCATAAGTCCCTTTATCCGAAGCGTCAGAACGCGTTCGGATGCAGGATGGGATTTCTGCAGCGGGTCGATAATAGGCTTAGCCTGTATTGATTCCAGCCTGCCGACTGTGACGTCGGGATGCCCCGGAAACGGTGTTCAATCATCGATTCTGGAGCATTACAGACATTACAGTCCAAATGAAAGGAGCAGATGTTGCTATGATAGCAATGGAAAAACAGACGAACACGGGGAAGCTTCTCGTGGCAATACTTGCGATGATTCTCGTCGCAGTGGGTGCCGCAGTCGTCCTCTCCGACAACGTCCAGGCCACAGAAACTGGCACGGATTCCTCCACTGAGGGGATGTCCGCCAAAGAGTTCCTCAACCTGGCAGATGACAACGGCGTCATCACCCTCCAGGATGACGTCGTTCTGGGCGAGAGTGTGAACCTCAAAGAGAGTCTCACCATCAACCTCAACGGATACAAACTATCCAGCACAAGTTCTGTCAAGAACATGTTCTACAACGAGGGTGCGAATGCAAGCGCAGGAGTGCCCGAAGTCGATCTCACCATCATTGGCGAGAAGGATGGAAGCGCTATCAATGCGGACCAGCGCATCGTCTTCTTCAGGGCTGCGAACTGCGATCTCACGATCACTGGCGGACAGTACACCGCCGGAGACTATGCCTTCATATGGTACGGCATGGACGCCAACTCCTATGACAACAAGGTCGTCGTGACCGATGCCACCGTCGATGCCACCGCCTCCGCGTTCTGGCTGAGCAACAGGACAATCGCCAGCGCCAGTTTCAGCAACTGCGAGATCGAGACCGCGGAGATCGGAATCTACCTCGGAACCGTCCAGAACACGGTTATCGAGAACTGTACCATCACCACCACATCCACACATGATTCCGCCCTTGAGATCAAGGCCGGAACCGTCACCATCACCGGAAGCTCCATCACCGCCCCCGGATTCTCCAAGGTCGACACCGTCGGCAGCGGCGAGAGCGGTGGAAGCTACTCCGCCATTACCATCAACAACGGATATGTCGGACCTGCCAAGGTCGATTCGATGGCCGTCTACATCATCGACACCGATGTCGTCACCGAGTCCACTGCCGATGGCGCCAAGGCCATCATCGTCACATCCAACAGCGATGCACCTGTCTACGTCGCTTGGGAGGGACACGAGGCTACAGACATCGCCACCAGCGGTTCTACAACCACTTCAATCACTATCGGAACAATCGTCGCCAACAACGCTGATGGAACCGTAGATGCCGACGCCGTCAACGGTGCATTCAACGGAACCGTGACCGACGTCGCAATCGCCGAGGGAACCATCACATCCACGACAACCCTCGAGGTCCCCGAGAACGGGACGCTGACCATCGGAACCGACGTCGTGCTCGAGCAGGGTGCGACATTCGATGTCGCAGAGGGCGGATCGGTCGTCATCAAGGGCGTCGCCGATGCTACGTTCACCGTATCGGGAGGTGCCGAGGGCGCGAAATCCGATGTAACGCTCACCGGTGCCACCGGAAGCTTCACCGTCACCGGCGGTTCCGTCATCATCACGGGAACCATCGAGGACGCAGCCATCACCGGAAAGGGCACCGCGGACGTCAAGATCAACAACACGACCATCATGGGCAAGGTGGAGTTCTCCGGTAGTGGAAAGGTCACCTTCAACAACGTGACCATAGCCCAGGGTGCAGAAGTAGTCCTGGGAGACGGAATCGAGTACGCCGCAATCGGAACATTCACCAACAACGGTACCATCAGCGGAGTCGGAGGCATAGTTGCTGATTCTACAGCAATCAATGATTACAGCTTCCGCGTAGCCAACAACGGTACGTTCAAGTACTATTTCGAGCCCGTCAGCACAATCGAGATTGTCGATGGGGATGTTGTTCTGGCTGGATCTCTGATTGATACCGTCACGGTCATCACACCCGAGGGTTCCGAGATTCAGCTCACTGAGAAGCAGGATGCCGTGTTCAACAACACCGCTGGAATCGTCTCTGTTAGGGGAAGCGCTACCCCCGTCACGAGCGGTCAGAACACCATCTACACAGAGTCTACAGTCACGATCGTCGCTCTCGCCGATGATGTGAAGATCATGGGCCAGGTGGCAATCGGAGATGCGGACATCGCCGATAAGATCACTTTCGACACCAACGGAGTCCTCATCATCCTCTCCGGAACCGAGGTGGAGTTCACAGCAACCTACGTCGAGCCTACCGGAGACGAGACCAAGGGAACATACGAACAGGGTGCTATCGACACCACCAACGGAAAACTGTACGTCTTCGGAACCGTCACCATGGGCGCCAATGTGACGGCCAACAAGTGCATCATCGGTAACGGCAGCGTCTACGCCATCGATGTGGACGCCCTCAGGCCCTTCGTCGCCGATGGAATCACCATCAACGACATCAGCGACTCCAAGGTGACTGTTAACCAGTCCAACTTCCTCGAGAGCATCGGCAAGGGACTCACCCTCGTCATCAACTCCGAGATCATCATATCCAACCTCTCCGAGGAGCTCAACCTCGTCGGTGAGAACATCATCTTCGAAACCGGCGGAAAGCTCACAATCACCGGCGAGAGGACCATCGTCAACATCACCGAGTCCGTCCTGGACCAGGCCGAGGGCAATAACGCCTCCAAGATCATGGTCGCGAACGGTGCCGAGCTCAACATCGTCGATTCCAAGATCTTCATGATCGTCGGCAGCGACGAGGACAAGGGCTCCGTCATCACCGTCGACAACGCGGATGTCACCTACGACAACACCACCTCCAACGTCAAGGTCGGATACGGAACCACCCTGATCCTCAGCGGTGTCCCCACCGACGATGTCGAGGTCTACGGAACCCTCAGCGTCACCGGCGCCGTCACCATCAACTCCGGAATCACCCTGACCGTCTACGAGTGCGGTACCCTGGACGTCTCCGGAACCATGGACGTGGCCGGCAAGCTCGTCTTCGACGCCGAGTCCAACGTGACCGTCTCCGGCGAGCTGACTGTCAGCAAGCTGCAGGGAGGCGCGGGCATCGATTCCGCCGGTAACGTCACAGTCACCGGAACCATGACGCTGGCCGCCGCCGACCAGAGGTACGGGCAGGACAACTACCTGAACATCACCGCTGGCAAGTTCACCGTCGAGGGAACCCTCAACCTGAACGGAACCTTCTCCGGAACCATCCTGGACAAGGGAACGGTCGCAGTCGACGGAAAGGTCGGAACGACCGCCACCATCGTCGTCTACGACGGCATCACCCTCAACGTGACCTCCGTCGCCGGAGCACTCACCGTCAGTGACAACGGCGTCGCGACCGCTGTCAAGGGCAAGACCACCGGAAGCGTCCTCGAGGGCAACAGCATCACCGTCGAGGGTGCCGAGAACATGGTCGTCACCGTCAAGGTCGCCACCGTCGGAACCGGCGAGGACAGGAAGTACATCGCCTCCATGGACGTCTCCGGAACAATCTCCGACGTTGCGACGATGATCACTGGATACGTCTACGACAAGGACTACGGATACGGACTCACCGTCTCCGGAACCGTCGACCTCGACGAGGCCGCACTGACCATCGCCGGCGACGTCCTCGTCTCCGGAACCGTCAACGCCGTCACCGAGGGCGCGACCATCACCGTCTCCGGTGAGCTCACCGTCACCGGGGAGATTGTCGCTGGCGGAGAGGACAACAGAACCAACAACGCCATCAAGACAACCGGCAACGGTGTCATCAACGCCACATACTACACCGTCACCAGCGGCCCCTCCACCGAGAGGGTGTACACCAACCACTACGGAGCCTTCGACGCCATCGTCGCGGTCATCGACTCCGCGGACAACAAGACCATCACAGTCTCCGGAACCCAGGAGGTCACCGGAGAGCCCGTCATCGCCAGCGGACAGACCGTCTCCGTCCTCAGGGACGCCGTTCTGACCATCGGGTCCGATGCCAAGCTCACCTTCGCCTCCGGATCCATCATGAGCAACAAGGGAGAGGTCGATGTCGACGGAACCCTCAGGTTCGACAACTTCACGTCCACCTACGGAAGGACCGCCACCGGAATCTCCGCCGAGGTCGTCGTCTACGAGGATCCCGCCAGGACCTACATGTCCCTCGGAGTCGCCATCGATTCCGGAATGACCGATATCACCCTCAACGACAATGTGGTCATCAAGGACGACCTCACCATCCCCACGGGCGTCACCGTCACCGGCGAGGAGAAGACCTTCACCATCGACGCCGCCGAGAACGACGTGACCCTCACCGTCGAGGGATCCCTGATCCTCGTCGACGGATCCCAGCTCGTCAGGAACGACAACACCGAGAAGGACTACGAGACCGAGGTCGTCGTGCCCGGTAACATGATCCTCTCCCAGCCCGCCGGCATGTCCAACGATTATCTCTTCGATGTTGAGGGCGCCCACTTCGTGAGCGTCTACGACCTCGAGGACGTCTATATCGTCAGCAGTGTCGAGTACGCTGCAGCCAACTGCAACTCCGGATGGATCTACATCACAGGAAACGTCTCCGTCGGAGACGTCGTCTTCACCGCAGATGAGGACGACGGAAGTCTGAACATCGCAGTCGTCGACATCTACGAGAACGGTGCTCTCGCCAAGGCCAGCACATTCGTCGCCGGCTCCGTGACCCTCGTTGCTGCCGGTCAGAGCGATGCTGCCATGGTGCTCAACACCGCTAAAGCCGGAACATTCTCCGGTTCCATCATCACCGAGGCCGGACAGGTCGACGCGGTCAGGGTCAACGGATTCTCCGTCGTGGCCACCATCGAGACCGAGACAGAGGCCGAGGTCGATGTCATGATGATCGATGGAACGATTAACGGAGCAGCCACCATCTCCTCCGGAGAGGTCACTGTCTATTCCGCCATCGGCGGAGATGATCTGACCGTCGCTTCCGGAGCCACCCTCGTCGTCCCCAAGGGAGCAACCCTTAACGGAACGTACGATGAGGATGCCGGATACAGCGTCACGGTCCAGGGAACCGTCGAGTTCGATGAGGGAGCCCTCTCCGGACCCATCGCGGTCGAGGGAACGATGCTGGTCTCCGAGGACATGAACCTCGTAGCCGACGTCTACCTCACCGGAACCCTGACCGTCGCCGCCGAGAAGGTCCTGACGATCGGTGCATCCCTGACACCTGTGTACGGGGTCGTCGCCGACGGCGCCACCGTCACCGGAACAATCGAGTTCAACAGCTACGGATACATCCTGGCATACCCCTCCGCCGATCTCAGCGGAGCCGTCATCGCCTGGAACAACGCCACCGGAGCCTCCGATGCCGAGACCACCGACTACATCGTGAATGGAGAGGTCTATGCCACTGCCATCGCGGGAGCCAGTACACGCATCACCTACAACGTTGCCCTGCCTACTGCTGATGTCGCTCTGTCTGGATACGACTCTGTGATGGGATGGTATGCAACCCAGAAGGATGCCGATGCCGTCGCTGATGGGGGATCTGCCACTAGTGTTAATCTCGCCATCGGAACAGCCGACAAGGTCTATGGAGCCGCCAACCTCAGGGACGTCCACGGAACCATCTCTGTCGGAACCGGACTGACGATGTACATCGATGGCCTGACTCTGGAGAACTGGTTTGATGACAGGTTCTTCCTCACCGTAGGAACCCACACCGTCACCATCGCTGCCAACGCCAACTACAACGCCGACAACGCGACCATCACCTTCAACGGACAGACCGTGGCCAACGGAGGCACCATCACCATCGGTGCCGACGACACCACCTTCACCCTGTCCGCAAACGGTGCCACCGCTGTCACGTCCGGCGGCGAGATCGTCGTCAACACCGGATCCGACGACATGTCCCTCACGGACATCCTGCTCATCGTCCTGGTCGTCCTGATCGTCATCATGGCGGTCATCGTCGCCCTCAGGCTGATGAGGAGCTGAGCACAGAACCTACGATCATAAGGGAAGAACGCAACTGACGCGAAAACGACGAGTGACATCTGCTCCCGCGCTGAGAGAGCGTGAACCCACAGCAACCTGAACAGCAAACTCCTCCCCGGGATAAGGGCCGGGGAGGGCCCTTCAACCATCCATAATCATTCAATCAGTCCAGCATCCCTACGTTTTCAGTCCATTCGGCGACCCCTGGATTCAGTTTATATATCCGTCCTCGGAATCGAATGACGATAGCATGACCGCACCCGGCGACGTCTACGAACGCGAGCTCAAGGCCCTCCTGACGGGGGACCGCAAGGCGGTCGCCAGGATGGTCAAGACCTGCAACGCCTGGGAGACCGCGGCGTACAATCTGATGCTCAGGAATCCCTTCCTGGTAATACGCGCCGCCGGCTCCCTGGGCATAGACCTCGTGGCCATAAGGTGGGACTTCGCCTTCCCCATCGAGGTCAAGAGCTCGTCGGACCCGGTGATGCATTTCAGCAAGAGCCAGCGCCTCGTCGACCAGGCCGACGCGATGCTGGACGAGTGCACCCGTTCGCATCTGGTCCCGATATACGCGTACAGGCTCAAGTCGGTCCACGGCGACCCCTGGAGGGTGTTCACCATACCCAGCGACCACGACTTCAGGGGGAGGCACTCCACCCTCTACCGCAAGATGCCCAAGCTCGACGTCTCCTCCAGCGGGAACTACATAATGAGGTGGGAGAACGGCATGAAGCTGTCCGACTTCCTGATGTACACCGACATGTCCGACTACACCTCGGAGTACAAGCTGGAGTGAGTGGGACCCCCGTCAGAACTCATAGGGCTCATCACGGGTCAGCCTCGGTCGATCATCATCCGGTCGGGTCCCGCGCCTCCAATCTCCCTGGCGGTAGTTCATCCCTTCGGTCATCTTTTTTAGCGTGCAAATGGATTCGCTCCTGCGGGCGAAGACGCCCGACGGCGTGATGGACAATGGACGACCTATTCAAGCAGACCGAGACCGTGAACAGCCTCCTGGCCAGATACGGTGTCAAGTTCGGCATCTACAAGGACGGGACCTTCAGGGAGCAGCTGTTCCCCTTCGACCCGATACCCCGTGTGATCACCAAGGACGAGTTCGACTACCTGGAGAGGGGGCTCAGGCAGAGGGTGGACGCCCTCAACCGCTTCCTCGCGGACATCTACGGGGAGAAGCGCATCATCAAGGACGGCATCGTCCCGGAGGAGTTCGTCTTCACCTCCTCGGGGTATCTGAAGGAGTGCGACGGTATCGTGCCCCCCAAGGGCATATACAGCCACATATCGGGCATAGACCTGGTCCAGGCCAAGGACGGGACCTGGTACGTCCTGGAGGACAACCTCAGGGTGCCCTCCGGCGCATCGTACCCGCTCATAGCGAGGAAGTTCACCAGGATGGCCTCGCCGGCCACCTTCAAGCACTACGCCGTGGACGACAACAGCGACTACGCCGACCTCCTCAGGAGGACCATGGACCACGTGAACACCGGCGGCATCAACGTAATCCTCACGCCCGGACGCAACAACGCCGCCTACTTCGAGCACTCGTACCTGGCGGAGAGGACCGGCGCGGTGCTGGTCACCGGCCAGGACCTGACCGTGGAGGACAACGTGGTCTACTACACGGACTACCACGGAGCCAAGCAGAGGGTGGGGGCGGTGTACCGCAGGATATCCGACGACTACCTCGACCCGATGGTCTTCGTGGAGGATTCCGTCATCGGGGTTCCCCACATCATGTCCGCCTACCGCGCGGGTAACGTGGCTCTGATCAACGCCCCCGGCAACGGCATAGCCGACGACAAGGGGATCTACTACTTCGTCCCCAAGATGATAAGGTACTATCTGGGCGAGGAGCCCATCCTCAACAACGCCCCCACGTACCTCCCCTTCTACGAGGAGGACAGGAGGTACGTGCTGGAGCACTTCGACGACCTGGTCATCAAGGACGTGGCCGAGGCCGGAGGGTACGGCGTGGTGTTCGGCAGCAAGCTGGACCCGGAGCACAAGCGCGCCCTCATCGAGCTGATCGAGAGGGAGCCAAGGAGGTTCATCGCCCAGGAGGTCATCGACTTCAAGGACCTGGACATCCTGGAGGACGGCAAGAGGGTGTTCAGGAAGGCCGACCTGCGCGCGTTCGTCCTCACCGCGGACGGCACGATGGTCTGGAGGTGCGGCCTCACCAGGTTCTCAAGGAACCCGGATTCGTTCATAGTAAACTCCTCCCAGGGAGGGGGTTTCAAGGACACATGGGTCCTGTCGAGGTGATTCGAGATGAGCCACATCACAACGGAGAAGGCCAACCAGCTGTTCTGGCTGGGAAGGTACGTGGAGAGGGTGTACACCACAGTCATCGAGTACTTCAAGGGCTACGACAGGATGATCGACGAGGCGACGGACTCCTATCCGGAGTTCTGCCGTAGGATGAGCATCCCCAACGTCTGCGCCGACAAGGAGGCCTTCCTCAGCAACTACCCCTCCGACGACTCGAACCCGGACTCCATCATCAGCAACCTCATCCGCGCCTACGACAACGCCGTGGTCCTCAGGGACGACATCGGCTCCGACACGCTCTCGTACATCCAGCTGGCCATCTACGACATGAGGAAGGCGTCGCTGGCATCGGCGCCGCTGATCGGGCTGCAGGCCGTGATCGACGACCTGTTCGCGTTCTGGGGATGCCTGGACGACAGGGTCGCCGACTACGGGGAGAGGAGCATCGCCAAGGCCGCCAGGAGGGTGGAGAGGGTGGACCTGTACCTCAGGTTCGGGATGCCATCGGATGCCATCTCCTACGAGCTCAGGAGGCTCCAGAACAGGATCGTCAGGACCGGCCTGGACTACGACGAGACGGCCATACCCAGGATCAACGAGATGCTCTCCTCGGACCCGGTGCCCTACGCCGAGGCCATCGAGACCATAGAGTCCATGGTGAGGGTCTGACCCGATACGTTGAACTACGTTGCCGTAATCAGTCCGGACAGGAGGGATGGTTCTCTGGAGGCCGGACACGCCTTGGGATTCCAGTACGGGATGGAGCTGGGTTTCGACGGTGAGGCCGTAAGGCACTCCTTCACGCTACGCTGCGTCCCGACGGACACCATGAGGCAACGCGTCGAGTCGCTGCAGGTCTCCGTGACGCCGGACATCCAACTCACAAGGGACGCCGACGGGTTCGGGAACGTGCTCCTGGAGGGCACCGTCCCGGGTCCGCACGGCATGTTCTCGGTGTCGGTGCAGGGCACCGTGGCCGTCGCCGACTGCGACGGGGTCCCGGTTCCGGAGGCCGCCGAGGCCGGGGACGACGGGATGCTGTTCAGGTACCAGACGCCGAAGACGATGCCCGGGCCCGCGCTGCAGGGGTTGGTCGATTCCATCCGCACCGGCGGCGGGAACCTGGATGTCGCCACGGATGCGATGCACCTGGTGCATTCCTCCCTGACATATGAGAAGGGGGTCACCGGCCCGGGCACCACCGCCGAGGAGGCGATGGCGCTGGGCCGCGGGGTCTGCCAGGACTACTCCCAGGTGATGATATCCGCGCTCAGGACCCTGGACGTGCCTTGCAGGTACGTGGTGGGGTTCACCGTGGGCGAGGG
Source organism: Candidatus Methanomethylophilaceae archaeon (assembly GCA_944320485.1). Classification (GTDB taxonomy): domain Archaea; phylum Thermoplasmatota; class Thermoplasmata; order Methanomassiliicoccales; family Methanomethylophilaceae; genus Methanoprimaticola. The sequence continues at coordinate 6,225 of CALUHQ010000058.1, read as the reverse complement.
GGAGAGCCACGCATGGGTGGAGGTCCTGGACGGGGGGCTGTGGTACGGCCTGGACCCGACGGGGGACTTCCCGGTGGGCAGGGACCACATCAAGGTGTCACACGGTAGGGACTACGAGGACTGCCGCATAAACAGGGGCGTGTTCTTCGGGGCGCGGGAGAGCTACCAGCGCGTCCTGGCGACCGTCGCCCGCATTCGCTGAGAGAGGTCGGATCATGATCGAGGACGTTGTCTCCATCAAGCTCCCGGTGGACGAGGAGCTGAGGATTCGTAAGAACCGGATCTCCCCGGAGGGGCTGGGTCCGGACGCTAAGAGGATATGCATAGTCACCGGCACCCACGGCGACGAGCTGGAGGGGCAGCTGGTCTGCTTCCAGCTCGCCGGGTACCTCAGGGCCAACATGGGGCACCTGAAGGGGGTGGTGGACATCTACCCCGCCATCAACCCGCTGGGCATAGACTCCATATCCAGGGGCGTCCCGGGGTTCGACCTGGACATGAACCGCACGTTCCCCGGCAGGAGGGACGGGTCCATGCCGGAGTACATCGCGGCGGAGATCTTCGACGACATCGCCGGGGCCGATGTCTGCGTGGACATACACGCGAGCAACATCTTCCTCAGGGAGATACCCCAGATCAGGATCAACGAGCTGTCCGCGAAGGAGCTGGTCCCGCTTGCCAGGTACATGAACGTCGACTTCGTCTGGGTGCACTCCGCCGCCACCGTGCTGGAATCCACCCTGGCATATTCCCTGAACGCCGTCGGCACCCGCACGCTGGTGGCCGAGATGGGCGTCGGCATGAGGCTGACCCTGGAGTACGGCGACCAGCTCAGCAGGGGCATCATCTCATTGATGGCCCACCTGGGAATGTGGGACGGCCCCGTGCCGGAGGTCAGGGAGCCGATCATCTCCGTGGACCGCAAGGTGGAGTTCATCAACGCCGCCGAGAGCGGCATATTCATCCCCCGCATCGACCACTGGAAGGGCGTGCAGGAGGGGGAGCACATAGGGGACATCGTCAGCCCCCTCACAGGGGATGTGCTGGTGAAGATAGAGTCGCCCTGCGACGGGGTGGTGTTCACGCTGAGGGAGTACCCGGTGGTGGACGAGGGCTCGCTGATAGCCAGGATACTGAAGGCGTGATACCATGGAGGAGGTCACGATCTACGAGATGGGGTCGATCTACAGGGACTCGTTCAGGGTCACCGGGTACAGGTTTGGCTCCGGCGAGAAGACCATGTGCGTCGTTGGCGCCATGAGGGGGAACGAGGTGCAGCAGCTCTACTGCTGCTCCCAGCTGGTGGACAGGCTGAAGACCCTGGAGGCCAGGGGCCTGATCAACGAGGGGAGGTCGATAACCGTCGTGCCGTGCGTGAACCCCTACTCGATGAACATCGGCAAGAGGTTCTGGCCCACGGACAACTCCGACATCAACAGGATGTTCCCCGGCTACGGCAAGGGGGAGACCACCCAGAGGGTGGCCGACGGACTGTTCAGGGAGCTGATGGGGTACCGCTACGGGGTGCAGTTCGCCAGCTACCACGTGCCGGGGCAGTTCATGCCCCACGTGAGGATGATGAGGACAGGCTTCGAGAGCGTGGAGGACGCCAAGGCCTTCGAGCTCCCCTACGTAGTCCTGGTGGACCCGGTTCCCTTCGACTCCGGTGTGCTGAACTACAACTGGCAGATATGGGAGACCAAGGCCTTCTCGCTGTACACCCAGGAGACCTCCAGGATCGACCGCGGCAGCGCCATGAGGGTGGTGGACAGCGTCACCAGGTTCCTCAACAGGATCGGCGCGGTGTCCTACGACGGCAGGGCCGGGTACGTGGCCGACGTGGTGGACGAGGGCCACATGGCCTGCGTCCAGACCCCCGAGGCGGGGATATTCGAGCCCCTGGTGGAGGTGGAGGCCCAGGTGTCCGCCGGCGACGTGCTCGCCAGGATAATAGACCCGTACGAGGGCTGCGTCAGGCACGAGGTGGTGGCCGAGTGCGACGGCGTGGTGTTCTTCCGCCATTCCGACCCGCTGGTCTACGCGGGCACCGTGGTGTTCAGGCTCATCCCCATAGGGGAGTTCAAGGCCGTCGCGCAGCAGTGACAGTCGGATGGGGGGATTGTCCCCCTACCGACTTAACGGGCATGAATCGTCCATCCCGGGTCCCTACATACTTTATAGAGAAAACGCGACGCCGGCGCATGGGACTGAAACAGGTATACGAGAGATGGACCTCCATCAACCTGGTCATCCGCATCCTGGCCGGTCTGCTCATAGGAGCCGTCCTGGCACTGGCAGTACCGGGACTCGATCCTGTCGGGATGCTGGGCACGTTGTTCGTCAACGCCCTGAAGGCCATAGCGCCCATACTGGTCATGATCCTGGTCATGAGCGCGCTGGCCAACTCGAAGCCGGGCCTGGGGTCCAAGTTCACGCTTGTACTCGCTCTGTACATCGGGAGCACGGTCGTCGCCGCGACCGTCGCCGTCCTGATGAGCTACATGTTCCCGCTGACCGTCACGCTCATCGAGCCCGGCGAGACGCAGGAGGTCGTCACGGACACGTGGACCCTCATAAGCGGTATCATCATCGGAATCTTCACCAACCCCGTCACCGCCATCATCGACGGCAACTACCTCAGCATCCTGTTCTGGGCCGCCCTCTTCGGCATCATCATGAAGACCTATGCCAACGAGACGACCAAGGGCGTGGTGTCCAACCTGAGCGAGATCGTCACCCTTGTGATCAGGGTGGTCATCCAGTTCGCCCCCATCGGAATCATGGGTCTCATCTACGAGACGGTGTCCACCCACGGGCTGGAGATCTTCGCGGAGTACGGTGCGCTGATCGCGCTGCTGGTGGGCTGCATGCTGATCGTCATACTGATCACCAACCCGGTCATCGGGGCCCTCTTCATGCGCAGGAACCCGTACCCCCTGCTGTTCAGGTGCCTCCGCGACAGTGCCGTCACGGCCTTCTTCACCAGGAGCTCCGCGGCCAACATCCCCGTCAACCTCGCCCTGTGCGAGAAGATGGGCCTGAGCAAGGACTTCTACTCGGTGTCGATCCCGCTGGGCGCCACCATCAACATGAACGGTGCGGCGATCACGATCACGATCATGACCCTGTGCGCCGCGTTCACCCTCGGGATGGACGTGCCGGTGGTCATGGCGCTCCTGCTGTGCATCATATCCACCATCGCCGCCTGCGGTGCGTCCGGTATCAGCGGAGGTTCGCTGCTGCTCATCCCCCTGGCATGCTCCATGCTCAACATCGGGGACGACATCGCCATGCAGATGGTCGCCATCGGGTTCATCATCGGTGTCATCCAGGACTCCCTGGAGACCGCCCTCAACTCCTCCGCCGACGTGTACTTCACCACCGTCGCCGAGGTCGCGGACGCCCGCAAGAGGGGAGAGGAGCTGGACCTGAGGATCTGAACCATCACCAACTAGAATTCCGGAGGGGGTCAGCCCTCTCCGGTACTTTTTTTTTCATCAAAATGCGGGCAGGCCCGTTGGGCCCGCCCAAGGTGTTTCCGAAGGTTCCATAGTAAGCATAACCTTTATCCAGATACCATCTCCGCCAGTTCCTTGAGTGTCTCCAAAGACCCCGGACCTCCGTATATTCCGGACAGGCCCTTCAGGATTATCTTGCCCTCCTGGACCGCCGGCACATAGGCGAGGGTCGTATCATCCATCAACTGTGTCTTCAGGGACTCGTAGTCCGACGAGCTGAACACCACCAGTATGATGACGTCGAGATCGGTGGCGTTCACCAACTCTGACTTGTCGTGGCTACCCTTCGTGAACTTGTAGGTGCCGCCGCTCTCCGTGACCATGAATCCGGGGAACGAGTCTTCGCCGTAGCTGTAGAACGATGTAGCGTCGTCCAGTTCGATGCAGGTGGCCGTGAAGTCGGCGTCAGCCAGGTCGGCAAGCGTTCCCTTGTACTCTTCCACGAACCTGTCCGTCTCTTCGCGGACATCGAATATGTCGCCGAGGATGTTGTAGTCGGTTGTGAACCCATCGATGTTGCATTCGGTGCTCTTGGCCTGCGTGCGCATAGACAGGCAGGCGCATCCGAGGTCGTTCCAGTATCCGACGCTTCCAAGTGTCGCGTCCTCGTCGTCGCCGAAGGCGCTGACGTATCCGAATATGAGGTCGGGCTGTAGGGTCGTGGCGTAGGCCTGGGACATACCCTTGTTGTAGAATATGTTCTCCTCTCCTATACGCTCCTTCACCTCGTCGAGCCTTTCCTGCAGATGGGGCGTCACGCAGTTCGTGTCGTAGAACAGGTCATAGTACATCAGTGCCACGATCCTGTCCCCGAGGTCGAACTCCAACATCATCTCCAGGGCGGCAACGTTGCCCACGATGACCCTCTCGGGGATGCTGTCTATCGATTGGGTTATCAGTTTCCCGCCGTACTCGTACGTCTGGTAGGTGTAGGTCCCGTCGTCATCGTTCCCGGCAGGGTCGTCGAGCCTGTCCAGGGCCATGTATGCCGCCACCGCAATCACAATAACCGCGAAGGCCGCTATCAGCAGTTTCGTCTTATTCATGTGTATTTCCTTTCCTTTGCTTTCATTCCGTTGTTTCAGACGGATCAGCTCACCTTCGCCCGCCTGCGACCGAATGCCCGGCCCTTCTCTGGGCATCTCCCGGCAGAGGGGTCGTAGTTCCTGCTCACGGCGGCGAACCTCTCCGTGAGCATCTTGGATGTATAATCCAACTCATTCAATGAGAACCTGGGGAAGTACGCGATGTTGAGCAGTCCTGTCTCGGGGACGCGTGTGACGGAGCATCTGACGCCGTAGACGTTCTCGATCATCTCCTCCGTGAGCACATCCTCGGGTCTGCCCTCGCCGACTATCCTCCCGTCCTTCAATATGTATATGCGGTCGCAGAACTGCGCCGCCAGGTTCAGGTCGTGCAGCGCGCACAGCGCGGTGCATCCGATGCTCTTGACGATATCCAGCACCTCGAGCTGGTACTGTATGTCGAGATGGTTGGTGGGTTCGTCGAGGACGATGCAGGGGGTCTGCTGTGCGAGTGCCCTGGCCAGTATCACCCTCTGCTGCTCCCCTCCTGAGAGGGAGGAGAACTTGCGTCCCTTCATATGGTGCATGTTCACGAGTCTGAGGGCGTCGTCCACGATGGCTTCGTCCTCCTTGTTGTCCATCTCCATGGGGTCCTTGTGGGGCGTGCGACCCATCTGCACCACCTCCTCGATGAGGAAGTCGAAGTTGTAGTAGTTGTGCTGGGCCACCACAGACAGCCTCTTCGCGTTCTCCCTCAGGGATATCTCCCCCTCCGGCACGCCTCCCAGGGTGATCTCCCCCTGGTCGTGCTTCAGGGTGCGGTAGACGGATTTGAGCAGCGTCGACTTCCCGCTGCCGTTGGGTCCGATGAGACCCACGAACTCTCCCTCGTCCACATGTATCGAGGCGCAGTCCACTATCCTCTTGTTGGACAGCTTCACGCCCACAGAGTCTATGTCTATGTCTATCATTCAATTCGCCTCCCCGAATCCGTACGATTTCCTGATCATGATGTAGGCGAACACGGGCGTACCGACTATCGCGGTGATGATCCCGATGGGGATCTCCGAGGTCGTGATGGAGCGTGCCGCGATGTCTGCCAGGATCATGAATATCCCGCCCAGTAGGCAGGACACGGGCAGGAGCTTCCAATGGTTGGTCCCCACCAGCGCCCTGGCTATGTGCGGGATTATCAGTCCCACAAAACCTATGATGCCGCAGTTGCAGACCAGAACGGCGATCAGAAGGGACGTCAGCAGTATGTACGCCAGTCTGAGCTTGGACAGGTCGATCCCAAGCGTCGTGGCCGTCTCGTCCCCCATCATCATGGCGTTCAGGTTCCTGAGCTGCGTCATGAAGAACAGGATGCAGACGACCAGGATGAGTCCCGGTATCACCAGGCTGTCGAACCCCTCGGTCCCCAGGCTACCCATCAGCCAGAACGTCAGGCTGCGTATCCCGCTGTCGCTCGGCGCCAGGTAGACTATCAGGTTCGAGAACGCACCGCACACCGACGAGATTATGACACCCGAGAGGACCATCTTGGTGGTCGTGATCTTGCCACCGACGGCGGCCAGGGCGAACACCGCCAGGGCCGCCGCCATGGACCCGAGGAACGCCAGTCCAGATACCCCGGCTGTCGCCAGGAACCCTCCGAGGGAAGCGGTCCCGATCAGGAAGGC